>DATCQX010000956.1:0-7200 GCA_036569285.1 Streptomyces sp. | reverse complement strand
GGTGAGGGGTGGGGCGTTGCTGGTGGCGTGCGGGGCGGGGCGTTGTCGGTGGGGGTTGCCCGAGGGGGCGGTGGGGGGCGTCCTTGGCTTGGCGGTGAGGGCGTTCTCGGCTCGGTGGTGCGAGGTGTCCTTGGCTTGGCGGTGAGGGGCGTCCTCGGCTTGGTGATGAGAGGCGTCCGGCTCGGTGGTGAGGGGCGTCCGGTGAGGTGCGGCTCTGCCCCGGTTGGCGCCCGCCCCACCCCAACTCCGCGTTTTTGGCCGGAAATCTTCGTTCCGCTTGCTCTGGCGTGTCGGGTGGGGCCCTGTGAGACTGGGCGGTCACAGGGAAACAGGGGCTTCGTACGGGGGTCGGGGCCGAGGGGAGGGAGAGTCGATGAACCTGGTCGAACTGTTGGCGGGGGCCGACGAACTGGGCCTGGCGGCGAGCGGGTTGGCTTGTTTGGACCGGTGCGTGTCCCTGCTGGGAGGCGACGACGAAGTTCTGCGCCCCCTCTGGGGCAACCTCGCCCCCGGCGGCACCCCCGACGACTGGGCCCCCCTCCTCCACCAGATCCGCGCGAAGCTGGACGCCACTCTCGAGGGCGACGAACCCGCCCTCCTGGTCCGCACGATGCTGGACGCCGCCCCGGCCGACCGCACCGGCGACGCCGTCCGCACCTGGGCCGACACCTGCTCCGTCACCGCCCTCCGCGTCCACCTCCTCCTCGCCCCCACCCCCTCCACCACCGAAGTCCCCCGCGACGGCCGCACCACCGACCTCCCCCCTCTCGTCCTCGCCGAACTCCGCCGCCAGATCACGGTGCTGGAGGTCGTCGCGGCGCACGGGGGCGCGGGGTTGAGGCGGGCGGTGGATGTGTCCACGGAGGGGCGGAGGGTGTTGCGGGCGGTGGTGTCGAGACGGGGGCGCGGGGTGCGCGCGTCTTGAGGGGACAGAGGGTGACGGGCGGCGGGAGCGGCCTCCCTGCCCGCCCCACCACCCGTCACCCCACCCCCTCTCCTTACTGATCCACCCCCAACGCCCCCGTATCAACAGCCCCCGCCAACGCCCCGTACCCCGCCGCCGTGAGGTTGACGTGGTCCCCGGTGTCGCTGTCCGCCCCCAGTGTCAGCGCGGGTGGGTCCGTCGTGCTCGTGGGGTCGGGGACGGCGACCGTGGACTCCGTGTCGGCGTAGGTCACGGTCGGGGTGGTGGCGTCGAACTGGTCGGTGATCCAGGTGTTGGTGTCGACCCGGCCGGTGTCCACCGCGGTCGGGCATTTGGTGTAACCGGTGCAGGGGGTGAGGGTGGCGAAGACGACCTTGACGCCCCAGCCCCGCAGTTGGGTGCGCAGCACGTCGTACGCGGCTTCCAGGTCGGTCTCGTCGGTGCCGGAGACGAGGTCCTGGAGCCCTTCGTCGACGACGACCGTCGAGAGGCCGGGCAGGTCGAGGACGTCCCGGTCGAGCCGGGTGAGGACGGACGGGCCGCCCTGTCCGGTGAGGTCGGTGGCGAGCCGGTTGGCCTCGATGCCGGTGCCGACGACACCGTACGAGGGACCGGCGAGGGCGTCGGCGAGGCGGGGTGCGCCGAGGACGGCCTTGCTGGCGGCGTCGAAGGGGTTGACGAGGTTGTCGCCGAGGACCGCGACGGTCGGCCGGTTCGCGTCGGTGACGACGTCGATGCCGGTGAGGACGTCGGTGAACGAACCCCAGGTGGTGCCTGTTCCGCTGAACGCGGTGGACGCCGTGTCGGCGGTGTGGTCGCCGGAGCCGACCGCGCTGACGTACATGGTCGCCGCCGGGGCCCAGCTGTGCTGGACGAGGAACGGCACGTCGTTCGCCAGGTGCAGGCTGACCATGACCCGCTTGCCGGGCGTGGCCGCGTAGCTCACCGGATCGCTGTAGACCTCGCCACCGACCGGGATCGTCACCGACTTGGCCCCGCCGAAGGTCAGGTCGGCCGGTGTCGCGGTGGGGACCGCGCCGGAGGACTGGGTGGCGAGGGTGGTGTGGTCGATGGTCAGCGGGGAGCGCCCGAGGGCGTTGGACAGGCGGACGCGGATGCTGGACCCGGCGACGGCCGGTGCGGCGGTGACGCGGAACGTCTGGTCCTTGTAGTCGCTGGTCTCGTAGTTGAACGCCCCTTCGTTCGGCGCGCTCCACGCCCCGGTCCACCGGGCGCCGCCCGGCGCGGCCGTCGTGTCGCGGACGGCCATGCCGAAGATGTGTAGCCCCGGCACGTCGACGCGGGCCGTGTCGGCGAGGTCGGGCAGGGTGACCGAGCTGAGCGAGGCACCGGCCTTGAGGGGGACGGCGAAGGCGTAGATGTTGGTGGAGCGCGTCTCCTGCGTGCCGTCGGCGTGGTTGCGGTGGGGCAGGGTGACCGCCGCCAGGGTGGGGGAGCCGTAGACCCAGTCGGGGACGGTCAGGTGGTACCGCTGGGCGGGGGTGCCGTCGGCGTAGGTGATCGTGCCGATCGGGCCGCCCGCCAGGCAGTCCTCGTACTGCCCGTTGCCGAGCGTGCACGCGGTGCCGCCGACGGAGGTGCCGTCGGGCACGGTGGGGCTGGTGACGTCGTCGTCGGCCCGCTGCGAGCCGACGAACCCGTAGGTCGAGGAGGCGAGGAACACCAACGCCCGCCCGCTGCCGCTCAGTTGGACGGTCTGGTTCGCCGCGAGGACGTTGTCGCCACCCGTCGCGCCGAAGGAAGGGAGGGTGAACGTGGCGCCGTCCACGGTGATCTTGCCGCCGGGCTGCCAGCCGGCCGCCTTGAGGTCCTGGAGGGAGAGGGTCGCGCCGTTGCCGTCCGCGTCGCCCGCCGCGCGGTGGGCGTCGTCGGTGACGGCGGTGTTGTCGAAGGCGGCCTGGAGGTTCGGGTAGGTCGTGCCGGTGTGGCCGAGGGCGGTGAACTGGTACTGCTGCTGGGCCGAGACGTTTCCGGCGGCGTCGACCGCGTACGCGTACAGGGTGTGGGTGCCGGGGGCGGGCGGGGTGACGGTGACGGTCGCCTTGTTGCCGGAGGCGGTGACGGTCTGGGACGCCGGGGTGTTCGAGGTGGCCGGGTTGATGTCGAGGCGGTAGAGGAACTTGACGGCGCTGTCGGTGCTGAGGGTGAAGCGGCCCGCCGTGCCCGCCGCTGTCGTGCCCGCGGCGTCCTCGTGGTACAGGCCGTCCGCGCTGGTGACGGTCGGCGGGGCCGGGGCGGTGAGGTCGACGGTGAAGTGGCAGGTGGAGGAGGGGGAGCTGGTGTCCTTGCCGTCGCTCGCGGTGACGTTCCAGTTGACGACGTCCCCGCTCTTGAGGCCGCTCATGAACGCGGACGACAGTTGCTTCGGCGCGTTCGAGCCGCTGGCGACCGTCGCGCTGGCCGTCGTCGTCGCGGTGCCGCTGCCCACCCAGTACTTGTAGGTCGCCGCGAGGGCGTCCTTGTCGCCGTCCGTGACCGTCGAGTTGAGGGTGGGCGGGGTCGTCGCGAGGGTCTTGCCGATCACCGGGTACGGGGTCGTCGTCCCGCAGCCCGCCGAGTGCGTGCCGAACTTGGCGGCCAGGGCGCTCGGCTTGGCCGGGACGTGGTTGTACTCGACGGACATCGAGGGGTTGTTCGCGAACCGCTTGAAGTAGTTGCCGTCACCGCTGCCCTCTTGGCTGTTCACCAGGGCGAAGGTCCAGCTGGACGCCTTCGCGGCGGCCAGCCTCGCGATCGTCGAGGTGACGGAGAAGCCGCCCGAGGGCTCGCTGGAGCAGGCCGGGCCGAAGCTCTTGGAGCCCAGGTAGCTGGAGAGGGCGGGTCTGTTGGACCAGGTCGTGCCGGAGCCGATCGCGCCCGTGAGGTACAGCTTCACGTCGGAGGAGAGGCCGCAGCTCGCCGAGTAGTTCTCCTTGGCGTCCACGGTCGCGGCGACGATGTGCGTGCCCCACACGGCCGAGGGGATCGCGAGCTGGAAGTACGAGCGCTCGACGCCGATGCAGCCGGACCAGCTGTTGTAGCCGACACCGGGGTCGCCGTACTGGGTGGAGTCGTAGTTCTTCGCGGAGGGGCAGCCCTGCTGGGTCTCGATGTAGTGCTGCTTGGCGCCGCTGGCGAAGTGCGGGTTCCAGGTGGGGTCGATGTAGACCGGGTACCGGGTCGAGGAGCCGGTGAGGAGGGTCCGGTCGGGGGTGAGGGAGAGGGTGGAGCCGGTGACGTCGTCGGTGACGCGGGCGGTCCGGGCGCCTGGGGCGGGGCCTGCGGTGGTCGCCGGGGCGCCGCTCGCCGGGGAGCTGGTCTCCGCGAGGAGCCGGGGCTTCACCGACTTCGCGGCCATGTTCGTGCTCGTGCTCGCCGAGTCCCACATCAGCGGCTGCGGCGCGCTGAACATCACCTGGCCGCTGGGGGTGGCCGCCTGGAGGTTGTCGTGGCCGTCGTCGGTGACGGTCACTCCGGTGGTGTGCGCGGTGAGCCGGAGGGTGGTCAGGGCCGGGTTCGCGGCGGCGTCGGCCGTCTTGACGACGATCAGCTCGGAGAAGCCGCCGGTCGTGTCCGCCGTCAGCTTCAGGTCGACGCCCTGGAGGACGTCCGGGTAGGTGATCGTCGCGCCCGAGACGGTCGGCGTGGGCAGGGACGTCGGCCAGGAGAAGGCGAGTCGGGCCGCGCCGCTGGTCATGGTGACGAGAGGGCCGGTGCCGCCGCCGGAGAAGGTGAGGGGCTCGGCGGAGGCGGCGGGGCTGTAGCCGTCGGTGCCCGCGCGGAGGGTGGCGTCCACCGGGACCCAGTCGCCGTCGCGGCGGACCCGGGCCGGCAGGAGGCTGCTCGTCCAGGTGACCGTGCCGGACGGGTTGGCCTGCGCGGTGGAGGTCTCGGTGGTGAGCGCGTCGACGGTGACGGGGCTGCCGCTCGCGGACGCCTTCGCCTGGGCGGCGGCCAGGGCGGACTCCTGAGCCGCCGTCAGCCCCGAGTCGTCAGGCTGGAGTTGGGTGCCCGCCGGGCGAGGGGGCGGCACTGTCGGCCGCGGCGGGGGCGGCAGTCAGGCCGACCGCGATCAGCGGCGCGAGAAGCGCCAGGGTCACGGCTCTTCGTATCTCGGGCATGCGGAATTCCCCCCGGCCGGGCGAGTGAGGCTGATGCGCACACCATAAGGAGCGAGTTTTTCTCATTTCGGGCGATAACGGTCGGATAGCCCGCGCATTCCCCATCCTTTGGGCTCGCTTTGAGGTCTTTGGCAGATGCGCGCAGTCTCTTTATCTTCTCCTTAATCTCCCCATCTGTGGCGTCGGTTAGCTTCACGGGGCCTTCACTAGGGGATGGGGATATCAGGTGACTCGCGGCACGGGATTTGTTCGAAATTTCGGAATAACAGGCAGACGGAGAACCACGGCCAGGATCTGGCTGATTCTCACGACGGCGCTCGCCCTGCTGCTCTCCCTCTCCGCCACCCAGACCGCGCTCGCGGCGGCGGCCCCCGCTCCCCGCCACCTGTTCCAGCCCCAGAAGGACCGCTCCGTCCCGGTCACCCCGGTCCCCGGCCACGCCGCTCCCGCGCCCCGCATGCCGTCCTGGACCGCGAAGGACGCCCGCACCGCCTGGCCCGCCCCCGGCACGGCCGACACGACCCTCGCCACCAGGACCCGCGCCGGCCGCCTCCCCGTCACCGTCGCCCCCGCGGGCCCGCACCGCGCCCCCGCCACGACGAAGCTCCACCTCTCCCTGCCGGGCCGTGAGGCGGCCCGCAAGCTGAACCTCCCCGGCGTCCTCCTCACCGTCCAGCCCAAGGGCGCCACCCCCGGCGGCAGCGCCCGGGTCGCCCTGGACTACTCGGCGTTCAAGGACGCGTACGGCGGCGACTGGGCCACCCGCCTGCGCCTCGTCCAGCTCCCCGCCTGCGCCCTCACCACCCCGAACACCCCCCGCTGCCGCACCCGCACCCCCCTCGCCTCGGCCAACGACGCCGCGCACCACCAGGTGACCGCGACCGTCCAGGTCCCCCGCACGACCACGGCGAAGGCCGCGTCCCCCATGGTCCTGGCGGCCGTCGCCGGGACGGCGGGCGGCGGCGGAAGCTACGCGGCCACCTCCCTCGCCCCCTCCGGGCAGTGGTCGGCCGGCGGTTCCAGCGGTGCGTTCAGCTACTCGTACCCCATCCCCGTCCCGGACGTCCCCGGCGGACTCGCCCCCAGCATCTCCCTCGACTACAGCTCCCAGGCCGTGGACGGGCGGACCTCCTCCACCAACGCCCAGTCCTCCTGGATCGGCGACGGCTGGGACTACGCCCCCGGCTTCGTCGAGCGCGGCTACGCCTCCTGCGCCGACGACACCGCAGGCGGCAGCCCCAAGACCTCCGACCAGTGCTGGTCCGACGACGCCGACACGCTCACCCTGTCCCTCAACGGCTCCTCCAACACCCTCGTCCACGACGACACCACCGGCACCTGGCGCCCGCAGGACGACAACGGCGAGAAGATCCAGGTCAAGACCGACACCGTCAACGGCGACAACGACAACGAGTACTTCGTCGTCACCACCGCCGACGGCACCCAGTACTACTTCGGCCTGAACCGGCTGCCCGGCTGGACCACCGGCGCCGCCACCACGAACTCCGTCTTCACCACGCCCGTCTACGGCAACGACACCGGCGAGCCCTGCCACGCCTCGACGTTCGCCGCCTCCTGGTGCCAGCAGGGCTACCGCTGGAACCTCGACTACACGGTCGACCCGCACGGCAACGCCGCCAGCTACTGGTACACGCCCGAGACCGGCTACTACGGCCGCGACAACACCACCACCCCCACCCCCTACACCCGCTCCGGCTACCTGACGAAGATCCAGTACGGCCAGCTCGCCGGGAAGGTCTACGACACCGCCTCCCCGGCCGCCGCGCAGGTCTTCTTCGACACCGCCGAACGCTGCCTGCCCGACGCGAACTTCGACTGCGCGCCCGCCAAGATGACGTCCGCCAACGCCACCCACTGGCCGGACGTCCCCGTCGACCAGGTCTGCCCGTCCACCGGCACCTGCGACAACCACGGCCCCTCGTTCTTCAGCAGCCGCCGCCTCACCGGCATCCGCACCCAGACCCTCGTCGCCGGCGCCTACACGGACGTCGACGCCTGGACGCTGACCCACACCTTCCCGCCGACCGGCGACACCACCACGCCCGCGCTGTGGCTGTCGTCCATCACCCGCACCGGCAAGGACGGCGGCAGCCTCGCCCTGCCCCCGGTGACGTTCACCGGACAGGCCCTCGC
>DATCQX010000955.1:0-6858 GCA_036569285.1 Streptomyces sp. | reverse complement strand
CCGCCGATCGGGAGCTTCTTGGTGACCGCGCCCTTCTTGATGACGTCGGTGCGCTCGTACTGGTGGTTGTGGCCGTTGATGACCAGGTCCACCGTGTACTTCTCGAACAGCGGCACCCACTCCTGCCGGACCCCGCCCTCGGAGGCGTGCGCGGTGGAGGTGCAGTAGGCGCAGTGGTGGAAGAAGACGACGACGAAGTCGATGTCCTTGCAGGCGCGGTACTTCTTGAGCTGCGCCTCCAGCCACTTGGTCTGAGTGCCCCCGGAAATACCCAAGTTGGCCGGGATCTCGTACGAGATGTCGTTGGCGTCCAGGGAGATGATCGCCGTGTTGCCGTAGGTGAAGGTGTAGACGCCCGGCAGGTTCTTCTTGTCGGGGCCGTTGTCGGGGAGGTTCCAGCGGGCCTCCTCGCCGCCGTAACCGTTCGGCGAGTACCAGGCCTCCATGTCGTGGTTGCCGTAAGCCGGCATCCACGGAACGGACTTGGCGACCGACTCGGTCTGCGCGAGGAACTGGTCCCACACGCGCGAGTCGAAGCCGGTGTCGGCGGTCTTGCCCGCGCCGGTCGGGTCGGCGTACGCGATGTCGCCCGCGTGCAGGTGGAAGGCCGGGTTCTGGCCCAGGAGAAGGGAGTTGTTGGCGAGGCCGTGGTAGCTGACGCCCTCGTCGCCGAACGCGGTGAAGGTGAACGGCGCCTTGTGGGCGGGGGCGGTGGTGAACGTGCCCAGGGTGCCCAGGAGATGGGGCGCGGCCGGGTCGAACCCGGCGTGGCCGACGCCGTAGTAGTACGTCTTGCCGGGACGCAGGTGCGTCAGCTTGGCGTGCAGGTAGTACTGGGTGTGGTTGCCGCTCGCGCCGACGCCGGCCGGGGTGAACAGCGTGCGGACCTCGGCGTCGATCTTGCGGGAGAGGTCCCAGGGGTGGGCGCCGATGCGGATGAACGGCTTCTTGACGGCGACCGGGACCTGCCACGAGACGGTGATCTCGGTGCGGGGGTCGTTGCCGTAGGCGAGGTGGCGGCCGAAGGGGGCGACGAGGGAGCCGTCGACCTTCTCGGCGGCCGGCTTCGGGGCGTGCGTGCGGGGTGCGGCCTGGGCGGTGGCGCCCGGCACGAAGACGCCGCCGGCGACGGCGCCGAGCGTCACGGCGCCGCCTCTGACCATCGTGCGACGGGAGAACTTGGCGCGCAGGTACTCGTGCTGCTCCGCCATCGTCATGCGGGCGGCGAGCTGCTCGGGTACGCCCATGCGAGGAGTGTCCATGAGGTCTGAAATTCGTCCTTCCGGACGACGCCGCGCAAGACGCCGAATGGACGATTTCCGAACAAAGGCTCATGAGACCTTCAACGCCATCCCAAGAGTTCGCCTATCGGCCCTCCGGTGGACCCTTGCCCGAAAGCGGGCAGATTTCTTGCGAAACCGGCCGCGGTACCTCAGGATCTACCGGGTGCACGACGAACTCGTTGATCATCTGATGCGGTCCACGCCCCTCCAGCGGGGCGAGGCGCTGCGGGTGATCCAGGACGTGCTCGCCTACTTCGACGAGACGACGGAGCACTATGTCCGTCGCCGCCACCGCGAGCTCCAGGCCCAGGGCCTGGTGAACACGGAGATCTTCGAGCGGATCGCGGCGGATCTGAAGTACAGGGCGGTCGCGCCGCCGGAGCTCTCCCTCCGGCAGCTGCGCCGCATGGTCTACGGCTGAGGGATACCTTTTCTATGTGCGGGATCGTCGGATACATCGGCAAGCGTGATGTAGCCCCCCTACTCCTTGAGGGGCTCCAGCGGCTGGAGTACCGGGGGTACGACTCGGCGGGCATCGTGGTCTCCTCCCCCAAGTCCTCCGGGCTGAAGGTCGTCAAGGCCAAGGGCCGCGTGCGGGACCTGGAGGCCAGGGTCCCGGCGCGCTTCAAGGGCACCACCGGCATCGCGCACACCCGCTGGGCCACCCACGGCGCCCCCTCCGACGTGAACGCCCACCCGCACCTCTCGGCCGACCTGAAGGTCGCCGTCGTCCATAACGGCATCATCGACAACGCCTCCGACCTGCGGCGCAAGCTGGAGGCGGACGGCGTCGAGTTCCTCTCCGAGACCGACACCGAGGTCCTCACCCACCTGATCGCCCGCTCGCAGGCCGAGAAGCTGGAGGACAAGGTCCGCGACGCCCTGCGCCTCGTCGAGGGCACGTACGGCATCGCCGTCATGCACGCCGACTTCCCCGACCGCATCGTCGTCGCCCGCAACGGCTCCCCGGTCGTCCTCGGCATCGGCGAGAAGGAGATGTTCGTCGCCTCGGACATCGCCGCGCTCGTCGCCCACACCCGCCAGGTCGTCACCCTCGACGACGGCGAGATGGCCACCCTGAAGGCGGACGACTTCCGTACGTACACCACGGAGGGGACCCGTACTACTTCGGAGCCGACCACGGTGGAGTGGGAGGCCGCCTCCTACGACATGGGTGGCCATGACACCTACATGCACAAGGAGATCCACGAGCAGGCGGACGCCGTCGACCGCGTCCTGCGCGGGCGGATCGACGACCGCTTCTCCACCGTCCACCTCGGCGGGCTCAACCTCGACGCGCGCGAGGCCCGGCAGATCCGGCGTGTGAAGATCCTCGGCTGCGGCACCTCGTACCACGCGGGCATGATCGGCGCCCAGATGATCGAGGAGCTGGCCCGGATCCCCGCCGACGCCGAGCCGGCCTCCGAGTTCCGCTACCGCAACGCCGTCGTCGACCCCGACACCCTGTACATCGCCGTCTCGCAGTCCGGTGAGACGTACGACGTCCTCGCGGCCGTCCAGGAGCTGAAGCGCAAGGGCGCGCGCGTCCTCGGCGTCGTCAACGTCGTCGGCTCGGCGATCGCCCGCGAGGCGGACGGCGGCATCTACGTGCACGCCGGTCCCGAGGTCTGCGTCGTCTCCACGAAGTGCTTCACCAACACGACGGTGGCGTTCGCGCTGCTGGCCCTGCACCTCGGCCGGACGCGTGACCTGTCGGTGCGGGACGGCAAGCGGATCATCGAGGGGCTGCGCAAACTCCCGGGCCAGATCGCGGAGATCATGGCGAACGAGGCCGAGTACGAGAAGCTGGCGGCCGAGTTGGCGGAGGCCCGCTCGATGCTGTTCATCGGGCGCGTGCGGGGTTACCCGGTCGCGCGTGAGGCGTCCCTCAAGCTGAAGGAGGTCTCGTACATCCACGCCGAGGCCTACCCCGCCTCGGAGTTGAAGCACGGGCCCCTCGCGCTCATCGAGCCCGCCCTGCCGACCGTCGCCATCGTCCCCGACGACGACCTGCTGGAGAAGAACCGCGCCGCCCTGGAGGAGATCAAGGCCCGCAGCGGCCGGATCGTCGCCGTCGCCCACCGGGAGCAGGAGAAGGCCGACCGCACGATCGTCGTCCCCAAGAACGAGGACGAACTGGACCCGATCCTCATGGGCATCCCCCTCCAACTCCTCGCCTACTACACGGCGAAGGCGCTGGGCCGGGACATCGACAAGCCGCGGAACCTGGCGAAGTCGGTGACGGTCGAGTAGGTCTCGCCCTCCTCGTACCGGCACACCTCCTCGTACCGACGAAACGGACCCCCTGTGATGCCACCTTCACAGGGGGTCCGTTCATGAGTGCCGGGGACGCCCGAACTCCCCGGCGTCGGCTGCCAGTCAGCCGGTGGCCGTCACTCCCCGGCCGGCAGCGCGTCCACGTCCGGGCAGGGCGGTCGGCCAGTGGGCCAGTGCGGCGGTGGCCGCGTACCAGGCGACGGCTCCCGCGGCGACGGCGAACCAACCGCCCGCCTTGGCAAGGGAGTCGGGGCCCCACAGCCGCGCGGCGGCCAGCAGGACCAGCGCGACGAGGAACAACCCGTAGGTGCCCTGGGTGAGTTGGTCCCCGCCGGAGACGGTGAGGGACAGGGCGATGAGCGCGAACAAGAGCAGGAACAACCCGGCCGCGTTGTCGGAGACTTGGGCGCCGGCGGACACGGCCCAGGTGAACCAGAACGCCCCGACGGTCACGAACCCGGTCCCGTTCAGGGTGTCGTGGCCCCAGAAGGCGAGGATTCCGGCGACGAAGAGGGTGACTCCGCCGAGGTAGTGGGCGACGGAGACGGCGTCGGCCGCCGAGACTCCGTCGATGACGTCGGCGTACCCGAGCCCGAAGACCAACAGGGTGACGGCGAGGGCGAGTCGGCCGGCGATCGTTGAGGTGCCTGTGATTCCCGCGGGGACGTCGTTGGCCACGGCGGGGCTCCCTTCAAGCATGTGCAGTTGTGCGGTGTGCGATATATGCCCTTCACAAAGGCACGAACACCTCTACGCGCCGGTGGATTTATGCCGCACAGAGAGCCCCGAGTACGCCTGAAGTACTACGGGATGACCACCACGGGCCGCTGAGCCCGCTTCGCGAGCCGCCCCGCGACCGAGCCGAAGATCCGCCCGACGATGCCGTGCGTCGAGCCGACGACGATCGCGTCCGCCTCGTACTCCCGGCCCACCTCTTCGAGTTCGTGGCAGATGTCACCGCCGCGCTCGACCAGGATCCACGGCACCTCGGACAGGTACTCCGCACACGCGAGTTCGAGGCCGAGGACCTCCGTGCGGTGGTCCGGGACGTCGACGAAGACCGGGGGTTCGCAGCCCGCCCAGACGGTCGTGGGAAGCCGGTTGGCGACGTGGACGATGATCAGACCCGAACGGGAGCGATGGGCCATGCCGATGGCGTACGCGAGGGCCCGCTCGCTCGACATGGAGCCGTCGAAGCCGACGACCACGCCGTGCTTGAAGGCGGGATCGCAGGTGGGACGTGCTTCTTCCGCCGCCAGGGGCTCGGCCGCCGTGGAGTCGGCGACGGGCCGCTTGCGGTCTGCGGGTTCGAAGAATTCGTGACCGGCCATGGCTGTCTCGGCGTATCGATCCTTGTGATGGGAGGGCGACAGGAGCGGCGGAGCTGTTGTCCGGGAATCATCTTCCCAACCCCATACCCCCAAGGGTACGGCGGCACGCCTCCGCAGCCCATATCCCGCGCCTGTCCGGTGGGGGTTCCAGGGAGCATGCACGAGGTGGCTCCCGCAACGCAATGGTTGCTGCCCCGTACAGGCGGTTTGCACGGGATTCACCGACGCGGCCCCAACCCGAGTGACCGACCGGTCGAACAGGCGTTGAACCCGGTGACCGACCACCCCCCACCACCGCGCCCCGGGAGACAGGGAGTCCGCCGTGCCCGTACCCCGTAATACCTCCGAGGGACCGCCAGGGTCCGCCGACGACCGGACGACCGATCTCATCCGTTGGGCGGTCTTCTCCTGCCTCCTCGTACCCGTAGTACTCCTTTGGTACGGCACCTCGCTCGGCGGCACCGCCGGCACCGCCCTGGGGCTGGCCGCGGTGACGGCCGTGTGCCGGGTGCTGCTGCGGCAGTCGGAGCGCTGCGCGGCCCGCGTGCCCGCCGAGGAACGCGCGCCGCACACGCACCACCACAGGCGCCCCCCGCGTGCGGGCGCGGGCGCGCACCGAGGTGGACGTCACACCGGGGGAGGGTCACCGGTCGGCTGACCGGTTTCCGCGCACAACCACATCGGTTTTCAGCCAACTTCCGATACCTGTGCATCAGGTCGGCCAAACACCCCCCACCCTCCGTTTGACCTGCAAGGAAAGGGTCTCCAGGACCCTTCGCACCCTACGCAGATTAGCCACCCCTTCGAGGCGCACTTCCCTGCACGTCCCCGTAGTGCAACGCTTCGTGATCGAATGCTTTACGCCAAGTTGCCATGTCGACAATGTGCCGGGTGGAGAACTGGCCACCGTGACACGGAGCGACACAGTAGATTCGATCTTGACTGTCTACGGCGGGGGACTCGTGCAGGACCGAGGGGAAACGTGCAGGAGCGACACAACCGAGGAGCCGCGACCACCGAGGGGGGCTTAGCAGGATGAGCCACGACTCCACTGCCGCGCCGGAAGCCGCTGCCCGGAAGCTTTCCGGGCGCCGCCGCAAGGAGATCGTCGCGGTGCTGCTGTTCAGCGGCGGCCCCATATTCGAGAGTTCCATACCGCTGTCGGTGTTCGGCATCGACCGCCAGGACGCAGGCGTACCGCGCTATCGCCTCCTGGTGTGCGCCGGCGAGGACGGCCCCCTGCGGACCACAGGGGGACTCGAACTCACCGCGCCACACGGCCTGGAGGCGATCTCACGCGCCGGGACGGTCGTCGTGCCGGCCTGGCGCTCGATCACCGCGCCACCGCCCGAGGACGCGCTCGACGCGCTGCGCCGGGCGCACGAGGAGGGGGCCCGCATCGTCGGGCTCTGCACGGGCGCCTTCGTCCTCGCGGCCGCAGGGCTGCTGGACGGCCGTCCGGCGACCACCCACTGGATGTACGCGCCGACTCTGGCGAAGCGTTATCCGTCGGTGCACGTCGATCCGAGAGAGCTGTTCGTCGACGACGGCGACGTCCTCACCTCCGCCGGTACGGCGGCCGGGATCGACCTGTGCCTGCACATCGTGCGCACGGACCACGGCAACGAAGCGGCCGGCGCGCTGGCCCGCAGACTCGTCGTGCCGCCGCGCCGCTCGGGCGGTCAGGAGCGCTACCTCGACCGGTCTTTACCAGAGGAGATCGGGGCCGACCCGCTCGCCGAGGTCGTCTCCTGGGCACTGGAGCACCTCCACGAACAGTTCGACGTGGAGACGCTCGCCGCGCGCGCGTACATGAGCCGGCGCACCTTCGACCGCCGGTTCCGCTCGCTGACCGGCAGCGCGCCGTTGCAGTGGCTGATCACCCAGCGGGTGCTTCAGGCGCAGCGGCTGCTGGAGACGTCCGACTACTCGGTGGACGAGGTCGCGGGCCGCTGCGGCTTCCGGTC
>DATCQX010000954.1:0-12374 GCA_036569285.1 Streptomyces sp. | reverse complement strand
GCATGGTGCTGTGTAGGGCCTTACGTGTCACACATCGCGCTTCACACGTCACACATTGCGCATCACGCCTCACACATTGCGCATCACGCCTCACACATCACGCGCCGCACCTCACCCGCGACGCCACGCTGTGTAGCACCTCACGCATCACACATGACACCTCGCGCACGCCGCCAGGCAGTGCATCACACACCACCCACGTCACCGCGCCGTGTAGTGCATCACACATCACACCCCACCCCAAAGGAGAACGCCCACGCCCATGCTCGACTACGACAAAGAAGCCGAACGTTACGACGCCCTCCGAGGTGGTGAGCCCCGTGCCGAAGCCGCCGCCGGCGCCGTTCTCCGCCTGGTCCCCGACACCGCCCGCACTCTCCTCGACCTCGGCTGCGGTACCGGCATCGTCACCCGCCGCCTCGCAGCGGCGCGTCCGGCGCTGAGGGTGACCGGTGCTGATCTCACGTACGGCATGGCGCGGCATGCGGCGGTGCGGCTCCCCGGCGCGATCGTGCTCGCCGACAGTCGGCAACTCCCCTTCAGGGAGGGCGCGTTCGATGCCGTCACCAGTGTGTGGTTGCTGCACCTCCTGTCCGTCCCGGAGGATGTCCGCCGCACGGTCGCCGAGTGTGCGCGTCTGTTGAGGCCAGGTGGGGTGTACGTCACGACGGTCGACAAGGGGCCCTCCCACAACGTGGGCAGTGACATCGATGCCGTCATGGCGGCCCGCCCCGCTTCCCCGGTTCCGGACGCATCGGGGCTGGTCGAGGCGTACGCGGCTGAGGCGGGGCTGAGTCCGGTGGGGGAGACCCGGTTCATCGGCAGGGGTCAGGGCCGCAGCCCGCGTCGCGCCATCACGGACCTCAGGCGCGGCTGGTTCATGACCCTGCCTCCGGGGCACCCCCTCGCACCTGGCTTCGAGGAACGTCTCGCGGCGCTGCCGGACCAGGAACGCCCGCGCCCCGAACCCGAGTTCAGGCTGAGGGCGTTCAGAAAGGCGCCGTAGAGAATCCCGCGTGACCCGGCAACTCCCCCCCGCCGGCCCCCTCTGTCTCACTGCACCGACGGCGCCGGGATGACCTTGCCGTTCTCGTCCAGCGTCCGCGTCTGCCAGTACTCGTCCCACTTGTCGCCGACCTTCTCGGGAACCTTCCCCGCCGGGTAGCGGGACCAGCCCTTGTCCGGCTCCTGGCCGTTCTTGACGCAGGCGCTGCCCGCGCCGCCCACCGCCAGCACCGGGTACTCGCCGTCGGAGCAGATCGACTCCTCGTAGGCGCAGCCGGTCAGCAGGGTGCCGGCCAGTCCGGTGAGGACGAGCAGCGGCAGAAGGCGGTGGCGTGACATTTCAAGCTCCCTGGTCGGTGGATGCGACCAGCCTGCGGCACGCGCCACCGCCTCCTCATGAGTAGCTGTACTCATTCCTGATGGGCGATCAAGCCCCCACGCAACTCGGTCAGCTCACCGCGCAGCTCTGATCCCCCACCTTGAACCCCGTCGGTTTCCCGTTCGTCCCCGACCAGCTCCCCTGGAACCCGAAGCTCACGGCGGCCCCGGCCGCGACACCGCCGTTCCAGGCGGCGTTCCTCGCGGTGACGGCGGCCCCCGACTGCGTGTACTCGGCGTTCCACATGGCCGACACCGCCTGCCCGTTGGGGAAAGACCACCCCAGCGTCCACGAACTCCACCCGCTGGTCCCGGTGTTGGTGAGTTTCACGTCCGCCTGGAACCCCCCGGACCACTGCCCGGTGACCGTGTAGGAGACCGAACAGGCGCCGGTGGGCGTCGGATCACCCCCGCCGCCCCCGCTCGTGTCCCCGTAGATCACACCCCGCCCGTTGGTGGACACATACACCCGCCCGTACACGCGCGGATCCCCGGTGATCGCCGCCCCCGTCCAACCCCACTGATGCGCATCGTCGTTGACCCGCACCCACGTCGCCCCCTTGTCGACGGACCGGAATATCCCCCGCCCCCCACCGATCTTCGCGCTGACGAACAGCGTCTGATACGAAGCACCGGCCGCCGCCTTGCCGAACCCGACCGCGTCCCCCTCCTCCACGTTCGGCAGCTTGGTGAAGGTGGCCCCGGAGTCGGTGGAGTGCCACAGCCCGTACGCGGACCCGGCCGCACCGCCAGCCAGCCAGATGTCACCCTTCGCCCCGGGCAGCGCCTTGAACCGGACGCTGTCACCGCTGGGCAGCCCGCTCGCGGCGGACGCGGTGAAGGTCGCGCCGCCGTCCGAACTGACGTAGAACGTGCCGGACTTGAACCCGTAGAAGGTCCGCGCGTCGACCCGGTCGGACTCCACGAGCGCGCCCGCCGGAATCCCTCTGGACGCCTGCCAGGACGTCCCGAACCCGGTCGTGTACTGCACGCCGGTACCGGCGGGGGACCACACGAACCGGCTCCCGTCGGAGCTCGCCGCGACCGTGCCGCCGCCGCTCACCCCCGAAGGGTCCGTCCCCGCGAACCAGTTGGCGCCGTTGTCGGTCGAAAAGGCCACGTGGGGACCGGAGTCGAGGTTCCCGACCCGCACGACCGTGTTCGGGTCGGTCTCGGCGAAGTCGAGGCTGGTCGTCGTCGTGAAGTTCGGCTGCGTGAACATCATCGGCGGCACGGCCGTCAGGCTCGTGTGCCGGAACCCGCCCACGTCACCGAGCGCGCTGAGCAGCGGGGCGCCGGCCGGTGGGGAGGCGAGGTCGTTGACGGCCGTCTCCTCCAGGCCCTGCACCATCGGCTTGACGGTGATCCGGCCGCCGCTGTCCCAGTTGCCCAGGTTCTCGGTGCCGTAGATCGTCGCGCCCGTCCCGTACATCATGCGCGAGGAGTTGAACGGGTCGATCTCCAACGCCTCGGTCATCCAGCCGAGTTTGGGTGTCTGCTCGGGGGGCGTCGGGTTCGCGTTCCAGGTCAGCCAGGGGGTGGAGGAGACGTCCATGGTGAAGCGGTTCGCGCGGTCCGGGTACGACGTGTAGTCCCACGCCTTCGTCCAGGTCGCCCCGCTGTCCGTCGTCCGGAAGATCTGGGTGTCCGGCCACCAGGAGCTGTACGCGGTCGCCATGAGGGTGCCCGGCTTCTGCCGGTCGGCGGTCAGGCCGCTGAAGCCGTAGGTGGTGTCCGCCTCGGCGACGGGGCTGATGTCGGTCCAGGTGCCGGAGGCGGTCGCGTACCGGTAGAGCCGTCCCTTGCCGCCGTCGAACGGGCCGCCCTTGTCGCTGTAGGCGAGATACAGGCCGCCGTTCGCCAACACCGCTTTGTGGGGCAGGTATCCGGTCGGCTGCCCGGCGAGCCGGGACCAGGTGGCGCCCGCGTCCGTCGAGCGGTAGACGGCGTTGTCCTTGTCGGCGACGCCCACGTAGATGGTGCGGGTCGCGTTGCCCGCGCTGCCCGTGGACTCGTCGAACGTGACCCAGAGGACGCCCTGGTTGTCGCTCGCGTACCCGCTCGTGTCCGTCGGATCCTGCGCGTAATTACCGGAGTTGGGGAACGCCGTCACCTGACTCCACGTCACCCCGGAGTCCGTGGAACGCCACAGCCCCTTCCCGCTCGGGGCCGCGAGGTACAGCACACTGTTCCGGTTCGGGTCGACGGCGAGCCGCTCGCCGATGCCCCGGCCCGGCATGTTGCCGCCCAGCTTGAACGGCAGGTCCGTCTTCTGCCAGGTCGCGCCCTTGTCGCCGGAGCGCAGGACGGCCCCGTTGCCCGGGTCCCAGCTGTTGGTGTACATGCCGACGGCGGCGTACACCTTGTTCGCGTCGACCGGGTCCGCCGCGATGCTCGCGACGCCGGTGTGGCCCCAGTCCGTCCAGCCCACCGAGTCCAGCAGCGGCGTCCAGGTCTTCGTCGACTCCTGCCAGCGGTACGCCCCGCCGATGTCGGTCCGCGCGTAGGCGAGGTTCTTCTCCTTGCGGCTGAACACGATCCCGGGGACGAAACCACCCCCGTCGATCCGCGCGTTCTTCCAGGTGTACGACTCCGGCGCGAGCGTGGACGAGGCCTTGATCGAAGCCGAAGCCGAAGCCGACGCGGCCTGCGCGCCCGTGAGCAGACCGGCGGACAGCGCCAGCACGGTCGTCAGGATGCGGGTTCTTCGCACGGTGGGGGTTCCTTCCTCGTGCGGCCATGTGCGGAAGGTGCGCCTGCCCCGCGCGGGAGAGGGTGAACGTCATCTCCGGCGCGGGGCGTGGGCCGGGCGACCCCCTGTGCGGGTAGGGGTCGCCCGGCGTGATACGCGAAGCCACGGGCCCTGCCGCCAGCCCGGCGACAGGGCCCAGCGGGGACTATTCGAGCAGCTCCGCGTACGCTCCGAGGGCCAGTGCGATGTCCGACTGGGCCCAGAACCGGTGGTAGGTGAACGAGGGCGCGGCGCCACCGGCCAAGTACGCCTCGATCTTCGACCAGTTGGGGTCGTTCTTGTAGAAGGACCGCAGCGAGATGAACGTCGACGACGAGTTGATGGTGTCGCCGTTCGGCATCTTGCCGCTCCAGCCGTTCGGGACGTACACGCTGTCGTCGAAGCGGTTGTAGTCGGCGCGCGTCTCCGGCGTCGCGATGCCCAGGCTGTCCTGGTAGTGCGACCACATGCCGTCGAGCAGCGCCTTGGCGACCGTCTTGGCCTGTGCGTTACCGGACTTGGCGGCGTAGTAGGTCAACGTCCGCGCGTACGCGCCCGCCACGCCGACGTCGTTGGTGTAGTCGACGACGCTGACGTGAAGTCCCGCGTTGGCACCGGGACTTGACGCGTTCCAGGTGTCGGGCTGCCCGGACCAGGAGAGCGTCGCCGGGAACCGGTAGGTGCCGTCCGGGTTGACCGTCGTCTGCGACAGCGCCCAGCTCACCCACTTGTCGAGGACGGCCTTGGCCTGCGCGTTGCCGGTCTGCTGGTAGTACTCGGCGACACGCTCCATGGACCACGCCTGGAACCCGAACCACTGGTTGGACGGCGGGTCGTGGTAGACGGGCGCCTCGTCGTAGTACATGCCGTAGAAGGTCGACTTGCCGGCCGGGGGAGTGGCGTACCGGCCCGCCCAGCTGTTGGTCGCGCCACCGGCGATGGCGCCCTCGTCCGTCTGGAGCCAGCGGTAGAACTCCAGTTGGCGGGTGAGCGAGGTCGCCCAGTCCGCCGAACCCGTCGCCGACTTGGGCTTCAGCGGCGCGTACGAGCTGAGCGCGTACGCGGCCAGGGGGTTCTGGTAGCCGCTGTGGCTGTGGCTGGAGCCGATCCGCCAGGCCCACCCGGAGCTGGTGTCGGTCGAGCCGCCCCAGGCGTAGTACCAGGACATCAGATAGGCGGAGGAGTTCTTGCCGGACCCGGCCGGGCAGGCGGACGGACCGACACAGTTGCCGATCTTCTTGAAGTACTTGTCGTACATCGAGTACCGCAGGTAGTCGCCCATCTTCGCGGCCTTGCCGACGGACGTGGCGACGTCCGCGCCCTTGCCCTGCTGCTTCGCCCAGACGTCCGCCCAGTACGCGGCCTGCACGGCGCGCGCGTCGGCGTCCGGGGCGTCGGTGAACTTCCACTGCTTGGCATAGGAGTTGTCACCGGTGAACAGGTCCAGGTAGCCGTTCGTGCCGCCGTACTTGAACTGGTCGCAGGTCGGCTGCGGCACGGTCTCCCACACCGATTCCTGCGCGCCGCGCTGGAAGGTGTTGATGTACGACGGACCGGTGGACGTCGGTCCCGCCTCGCACTTGCCGGGCCCGTTGCCGTACCCGTAGACGTTGTCCACGTCCTGCAGCCAGTGCATGCCGTAGATGTCGTCCGTGCCGTACGCGGACTTCAGCTCGCCCGCGATCGGGTCCTGGCCCACCGACACCGAGGTGTCCAGGCGCGCCGGGTACTCGTTCGGGGTGTCCAGCTCGGGCGCGTAGGTGGCCGGCTTGGAGGCGTTGTAGAAGGAGTTCGTCGGCTGGTCGGCGTGGGTGGGGATCATGTACTTCTCCATGAGCGCCCACGCGCCGTTGAACTTCGACCAGTCGCCGGTGACCCTGCCGTACGTCGCCTGGAGCCACAGCAGATAGCTGTACGCCTCGGACGTCGTCTCGTGGCCCTGGTCCGGCGCCTCGACGATCAGCGTCTCCACCGAGTGGTACGGGATGCCGTCCGGCGAGAAGTAGCCGTTCGCCGGGTTGGTGATCTTCCCGTACAGGTCCAGGAACCGGGCGTCGTACGTCTTCTGCCCGGCGATCTCGGTGGCGGTGACCGTCGCCTTCGTGAGGCCGGTCGCCGTCGAGTCGAAGGACGCCGCTCCGGTGCCGGTCGCGTCGCCGGTGATCGTCACCGTCTGCGGGGTGCTCCAGTTCGCCGGCGTGAAGGTGAGCGAGGCGCCGCCGGTCACGCTCAGGCCGGTGTTGCCGGAGACGCGCGCGGTCGTCACCGTCGTGTTCGCCGACGGCTGCGTCGACAGGCGCAGCGTGTACGTGCCCGTCTTGCCCTGCTGGACGGCGAGTTGGGTCACCGACGCGACGACCGACGGGCCCGAGGCCACGGTGATGCCGACCGGCGTCGAGGTCCCCGCCGCGCCCAGGCTGTCGTACGCCTTCGCGACCAGCGAGTGCGCGCCGACGGCGAGGGAGGTCGCCGAGAACGTGTACGGCGCGGTGGTGTCCGTGCCGAGCAGGGTCGTGTCGTCGTAGAACTCGACCTTGCTGATCGTCGCGTTGTCCGCGGCGGCGGCCGTCGCGGCGAGCGGGACGGCGGTGCCCTGCGTGTAGATCGCGCCCGCGGTGGGGCTGGTCAGCACGGTGATCGGCGGCTGGTGGGCGCCGACGCACGAGGTGCCGTTGATGGTGAAGTTCGTCGGCGCCGTATTGGTGCCGCTGTAGGTGAACTGGGCGCCCGTGGTCACCGCCGCGCCCGCGGCGATGTTCGCGTTGTAGGGGGCGTTCTGCACGGAGACCGAGGTGCCGGACTGCGACCAGGTGCCGTTCCAGCCATTGGAGAGTTTCTGGTTGCCGGAGTACGAGTAGCCGAGCGTCCATCCGCTGATGGCGTCGGTGCCCCGGTTGGTGATCGTCAGGTCGGCGGTGAAACCGCTTCCCCAGTCGTTCGTCTTGTAGTCGACGCTGCACTGAAGTGCCGCCGCCTGGGCGGTGGTCGAGAGCGTCGACAGGGTTGCCAGGGGGAGCGCGAGGGCCGCCAGGGCGGCGGTCCACAGGCGCCGCGTCCTTCGGCGTCTGCGTTGTGGGTCCATGTGCTGGTTCCTCCTTGCGGCTCGTGGGGAGGAGTGCTCGGGGTGTGGGGGCGGAGCAACAAGCCTTGAACCAGTGGGAGCGCTCCCATAGTGGGGATGGGGGTGTCGGAGGTCAAGGCGCTTGAAGAGTCGAAAAGATTCGACGCGCGTCGATTGAGGGAAAGTCAGCGGCCCCCTGTTCTTTACCGGGGCTTGCCGCTAGCTTCGTTGACACCAGTGGGAGCGGTTCCATCAGACGGTGCGTCAGGTCATGGCGCCCTGAGCTGCAAGGAGTCGCTCATGCGACACCCTCCGCGTTCAGTTGTTTGAGCCGCCGCCGGCCCTGGCGCACGGCAGGACGCCCGTGGTCGAACCGCCCTGGACCTCCGCGACAGCCCCGGCGCCGGCCACACCCGCCGGCCCCGCGTGTCCGCGCCCCGGCCACGAGGCCTCCCGCGCCGCGGACGGCCCCCCGAGGAAACGAGAAGCACCCGCACCCCCGAAGAAGAGAAGGAAACCCGCACTCATGAGCCGTAGCAAAACAGCGATGCTCGCCTCCCTGGCGCTCGTCGCCGGCGCCTCCGGGACGGCGCTGGCGATGGTCCCGGACGGCGGGGCGCTCGCCGCGATCCCCTGCACCGTCGACTACAAGGTGCAGAACCAGTGGAGCACCGGCTTCACCGCCAACGTCACCGTCACCAACAACTCGGCCGCCAAGTCGAGTTGGGCCGTGAAGTGGTCCTATGGCGGCAACCAGCAGGTCACCAGCGGCTGGAACGCGAAGGTCACCCAGTCCGGGACGGCCGTCACCGCGGCCAACGAGACGTACAACGGCTCGCTGCCGACCGGCGGTTCGGTCAGCTTCGGGTTCCAGGCGTCCTACAGCGGCACCAACGCCTTACCCGCGACGTTCACGCTCGACGGCGTCACCTGCAACGTGGACGGCGGTCCCACCGGGCCTACCGGTCCCACCGGCCCGACCGACCCCGGCACCCCCGGACCCGGCTCGCGCGTCGACAACCCCTACGCCGGCGCCAAGGTGTACGTGAACCCGGACTGGTCCGCCAACGCGGCGGCGGAGCCCGGCGGTTCACGGGTCTCCAACCAGCCCACGGGTATCTGGCTCGACCGGATCGCCGCGATCACCGGCACGAGCACCGGACGCGGCCTGCGCGCCCACCTCGACGCCGCGCTCGCCCAGAAGGGCAGCGGCGAGATGGTCGTCCAGCTCGTCGTCTACGACCTCCCCGGCCGTGACTGCTCCGCGCTCGCCTCCAACGGGGAACTCGGCCCGACGGAGATCGACAAGTACAAGTCGCAGTTCATCGACCCGATCGCCACGATCCTCGCCGACCCCAAGTACGCGTCGCTGCGGATCGTCACCGCGGTCGAGATCGACTCGCTGCCCAACCTCGTCACCAACACGGGCAGCCGGCCCACCGCCGTCCCGGCCTGCGACACCATGAAGGCCAACGGCAACTACGTGAAGGGCGTCGGGTACGCGCTCAAGAAGCTCGGCGCGATCCCCAACGTCTACAACTACGTGGACGCCGGTCACCACGGCTGGCTCGGCTGGGACGACAACTTCGTCCCCACCTCCCAGATCCTCCACGACGCCGCGACCGCCGAGGGCGCGACCGTGGACGACGTCCACGGCTTCATCACCAACACGGCCAACTACAGCGCCCTGAAGGAGAACAACTTCTCCATCAACGACACCGTGGCCGGCAAGTCGGTGCGCGAGTCGAAGTGGGTGGACTGGAACCGGTACACGGACGAGCTGTCGTACGCGCAGGCGCTGCGCAATCAGCTGGTCAGCGTCGGGTTCCGGTCCAACATCGGGATGCTGATCGACACCTCCCGCAACGGCTGGGGCGGCAGCGCGCGGCCCGCCGGACCCGGACCGCAGACCAGCGTGGACACGTACGTCGACGGCGGGCGCTACGACCGCCGCATCCACGTCGGGAACTGGTGCAACCAGGCCGGCGCCGGGCTCGGGGAACGCCCGAAGGCCGCTCCCGCCTCCGGGATCGACGCGTACGTGTGGATGAAGCCGCCGGGCGAGTCCGACGGCGCCTCCTCGGCCGTCCCGAACGACGAGGGCAAGGGCTTCGACCGCATGTGCGACCCGACGTACACCGGCAACCCGCGCAACAACAACAACCTGTCGGGTGCCATGCCCAACGCGCCGCTGTCCGGGCACTGGTTCTCCGCCCAGTTCCAGCAGCTGATGCAGAACGCCTACCCGCCGCTCAGCTGACTTCCCCGTCGCGCGCCCGCCGGGGTGTGATGTGTGAGGTACCACTCCGGCGGACGCGGGACCCAGATGAGCCGGTCTCGCCGGGACGGCATTTTTTGCCGTCCCGGCAAGAGAACTGGCCCCCTCCCGGTGCGGCGGCGCACGCTGGCGGCCTCACCGAAGAGAGGCTGACCGGCATGGCACACCAGCACCACCACCACGGCACCGACCACGAGAGCGACACCGACATCGACTGGGCCGCGATGGCCCACCACCTCGAATCCCAGGCCGAGTTGTACGCGCCCTGGTACGAGCGGGCCCTGACCTGGCTCGGCAAGGAGATCACCGAGCCCGGCCTGATCGTGGACGTCGGCAGCGGCCCCGGCGTCGTCACCGGACTGCTCGCGGAGACGTTCCCCGGCGCCCGCGTGATCGCCGCCGACGGCTCGCAGCCGCTCCTCGACCGCGCCCGCGACCGCGCCGGACGCCTCGGCTACGCGGACCGCTTCGGCACCCTCCCCGGTGAACTCCCCGGCAGCCTCACCGAGTTGGACTACCCCGCCGACCTCCTGTGGGCCGGCCGCAGCCTGCACCACCTCGGCGACCAGCGCGCCGCGCTCGCCGCCTGCGCGCAGCGCCTCGCCCCCGGCGGCACGCTCGCCCTGATGGAGGGCGGCCTGCCGACCCGTTTCCTCCCCCGCGACCCCGGCTTCGGCCGCCCCGGTCTGGAGTCCCGCATCGAGGCGCTCACCGAGGACTGGTTCGCCCGGATGCGCGCCGACCTGCCCGGCGCGGTGGACGAGCGCGAGGACTGGGCGGCCCTGCTGGCGTCGGCGGGCCTCAAGCACACCCGCACCCGCAGCTTCCTCCTCGACCTCCCGGCCCCCGCCTCCGAGAGGGCCCGCGCGTACGCCACCGAGCAGTTCACCCGCGTCCGTGACGGCATCGGCAAACACCTCGACGAGGAGGACCGGGCGACGGTCGACCGTCTGCTGGACCCGCAGGACCCGGAGAGCATTCAGCGCCGGCCCGACCTGTACGTCCTCGCGGCCCACACCGTCCACACCGCCGTGCGCCCCGCGTAGCTTGACATCGAGAGCGCTCCAAGTGGTGAACTCCCCATCGAACCAAGGGGGTCCACCATGAACGACTCACGCGTCGCTCTCATCACCGGCGGCGGCAGCGGCATCGGCGCCGCCGTCGCCCGCCAGTTGCTCACCAAGGGCTGGAAGGTCGCCGTCACCGGCCGGGGCGAGGAACGCCTCAGCTCCTTCGCGAAGGAACTCGGCAACCCTGAAGGGCTGTTGACCTTCCCCGGCAGCGCGGCCGAGTACACGGACGTCCAGCACGCCGTCACCGACACCCTTGAGACGTACGGCCGGTTGGACGCCGTCGTCGCCAACGCCGGTACGGCCACGCACGACACGGTCGCCGAGGGCGATCCGGCGGGCTGGCCGGAGATGGTCCTCACCAACGTCCTCGGCCCGGCGCTGCTGATCCGCGCCTCGATCGACGCGCTGAAGGAGACGAAGGGCCGGATCGTGCTCGTCGGCAGCGTCGCCGGGTTCGTGCACGGCCCCGGGAACCTGTACGGGGCCACGAAGTGGGCGATCACCGGGCTGGCGGAGAACACCCGCCGCCAGGTCACCGACTGGGGCGTCGGCGTCACCCTGATCGCGCCCGGGCGCACCGAGACGCCGTTCTGGGACAGCTACGGAAGCCTGCCGCCCGGCCACCTTCTGACGGCGGATCAGATCGCGGACTCGGTGGTGTGGTCGATGGAGCAGCCCGAGGGCGTGGACGTCAACACCGTCGTCGTCAGGCCGATCGGGCAGCCCGTCTAGCGCGGAGGGGGTGGGGATCGTATGACCCTCACCCCCTCGACTCACCGCTTGTCAGGCCGCGTTGAACTCGTCCGGGTTCGGCCCGATCCGCCGGTCCTCGTTCAGCGCGCTGATCGCCGCCAGGTCCTCGTCGTCCAGGGAGAAGTCGAAGACCTCGATGTTCTCCTTGATCCGCGACGGGGTCACCGACTTGGGGATCACGACGTTGCCGAGCTGGAGGTGCCAGCGCAGGACGACCTGCGCCGGGGTGCGGCCGTGCTTCTGGGCGATCGCGATGATCGCCGGGACCTCCAGGAGGCCCTTGCCCTGGCCGAGCGGCGACCACGCCTCGGTGGCGATGCCCTGCTCGGCGTGCACCTCGCGCAGCACGCGCTGCTGGAGGTGGGGGTGCAGCTCGATCTGGTTGACCGCCGGGATCACGGACGTCTCCGCGATGAGGCGCTCCAGGTGCTGCGGGTGGAAGTTGGAGACGCCGATCGCCTTGATCCGGCCGTCCGCGTACAGCTTCTCGAACGCCCGGTACGTGTCGACGTAGAGGTCGCGGGCCGGGGTCGGCCAGTGGATGAGGTACAGGTCGACGTAGTCGAGGCCCAGCTTGCCGAGGGACTCGTCGAACGCGCGCAGCGTCGAGTCGTAGCCCTGCTCGGAGTTCCACAGCTTGGTGGTGACGAAGAGGTCCTCGCGGGCCACGCCGGAGGCGGCGAGCGCCTTGCCGGTGCCTTCCTCGTTGCCGTAGATCGCGGCCGTGTCGATGCTGCGGTACCCGGCCTCCAGTGCGGTGGCGACCGCGCGCTCCGCCTCGTCGTCCGGCACCTGCCACACGCCGAAGCCCAGCTGGGGCATCTCGACGCCGTTGTTGAGGATGATCGGGGGGACCTTGCTGCTCACGAGCTCTCGATCCTTCGGTTGTCCGTCATGGGTGCTTCCATAGTCAACGATCACGGTACGCGGCGCATTCCACCTGCGGGAACCCGTGTCCCGGCTCACTTCCGGTACAGCGCCTCGACCTCTTTCGCGTAGGCGTTCTCGATCGCCTTGCGCTTCAGTTTCAGCGACGGCGTCAGCAGGCCGTGCTCCTCGGTGAACGGCTGGGCGAGGATCCGGAACGTACGGATC
>DATCQX010000953.1:0-5458 GCA_036569285.1 Streptomyces sp. | reverse complement strand
CGTCCATCTCGAAGAGCTTGCCGAGAGGAGCCGTGCGTGAGTGAGGCGAAGGACGAGCGGGAGCGGCGGATCACCGAGCTGCGACCGCGCTACCAGCGGGACCTGGCGGACGGGACGGAGCGGTTCTTCGCACCGCGCCGGACCGACTGCCCCTGGTGCGGCAACGAGTCGCTCAGTACGCGACTGCGGACCACCGACCTGTTGCAGCACAAGCCGGGACAGTTCGTGCTCGACCGGTGCGAGACCTGCGGGCACACCTTCCAGAACCCCCAACTGACCGAGGAGGGGCTGGAGTTCTACTACCGGGACTTCTACGACGGGCTCGGCGAGAAGCAGCTCGAGTCTCTCTTCGACGGGAAGAACACGGCGTATCTGGGGCGGGCGCGCTCCATGACCGCGCACGATCCGGCGCCGAAGCGGTGGCTGGACGTCGGGACCGGGCAGGGGCATTTCTGCGCGGCCGTGCGGGACGGGCTCCTGCCGGACACCTCCTTCGACGGGCTCGACTTCACCGAAGGGGTGGAGATCGCCGAGCGGGAGAAGCGCGTGGAGCGCGGTTTCCGGGGGAGTTTCCCGGCGCTGGCCGGTGAACTCGCCGGTCAGTACGACGTGGTGAGCATGTATCACTACCTGGAGCACACCGCCGACCCGGACCGGGAGCTGCGCGCGGCCCGGCAGGTGGTGCGCCCGGGCGGGCACCTGCTGGTCGAGGTGCCCGACGCGGAGAGCCGGCTGTCGCGGGTGCTCGGGCGGTGGTGGCTGCCCTGGCTCCAGCCGCAGCACCTGCACTTCATGCCGGTCGCCAACCTGCGGGCCCGGCTTGAGGAGTTGGGGTTCACCGTCGTCTCCGAGGAACACGCCGAGCCCCACGCGGCGATCGACCTGGTGGCCGCCGTCTGGCTGGCGCTGGGCCGCATCTCGCCGCCCGAGAACACGCCCTGGCTCCCCGAGCCGCCGAGCGCGCTGCGCCGGGCGACACGAACTGCCGTGTTCCTCGCGGGAATTCCGGCCCTCCTCGCGGCAACCACCCTGGACCGCATCGCCATTCGCCCGTTGACGCGGCGGTGGCGGGTGTCCAACGCGTACCGGGTGGTCGCGCGCCGGGAGTAAGTGCCGCCCGCGGCACGGTCGTCCGGATATGAGGGCGAGGCCGGACGGGCGGGCAGTCGGACAAGAGCCGACCGCCCCCTCACAACGACCGGCCTCGCCCCCTCCCACACCTCACCTCCCCACCGGCATGTTGTACGGCGTCACGACCTGGATCGCCGACGGCAGCACCGGCCCCGCCGGCGGCAGCGCCCCGTGCGCGCGCATGACCGTGTGGCACGCCTCCCGCATGTCCTGCCGCAGGTCGTGATGGAGCACGGCGGAGATCCGCTGCTCCCGCAGCAACCGCGTGTTGTCCTGGTCAAGGTCGTGCGCGACGAACACGGCGCACTCCCGCCCGAGGTCGGTGAACGCCTGGAGCGTCGCGTTGTTGCCGCCCCCGATGGAGTACACCGCGCGCACCTCGGGGTCCCGCTCCAGAGCCGCCCGCACCAGTTCGTACTGCGTCGCGTCCAGCCCCTGCCCCTCGGTGACCTCGACCAGCGCCCGCGCGGGATGCCGGGCCCGCATGACGCTGCGGAACCCCATCTCCCGCTCCTCCTCGTTGCGGAACGACCCGCTGCTGATGCTGGTCAGGACGTTCCCGGGCCGTTCGCCGAGCCACTGGCCCATCAGGTAGGCGGCGGTGGCCCCGGCGGCGCGGTTGTCGATGCCGACGTAGGCCAGGCGCGCGCTCGCGGGCAGGTCGGTGACGAGGGTGACGACGGGGATGCCCGCGTCGACGAGCCGTCCGACCGCGTCCGTGACCTGGGGGGCGTCGGGGGCCTTGAGGATGACGCCCTGGGAGCCGCGCCGGGCGATGCGCTCCAGGACGGTGACGGTCTCGCGCGCGGGGCCGGTCTCGCGGAAGTGGAAACGGGAGCGCAGGACCGCCGGGTGCAGGGCGGGCAGCTCGGCCTCCAGAGCGGAGCGGACGGCGCTGGTGAACCGCTCCGGCGCCTGCATGACGATGTCCAGCATGAAGGTCCGCCCGACCAGCCGGACCTGTGTGCGCTGCCGGTCGAGGTCGGCGATGGCCCGGCGCACCTCCTGCTCGGTGGAGGCGCGCACGCCCCCGCGGCCGTTGAGGACGCGGTCGACGGTGGCCTCGCTGAGCCCCGCCTGGCGGGCGATCTCACGGATCGGGAAGGGGTGGCCCACAGCTGACTCCTAAGACCTCACCGGCACCGGCCCTTGAGGGGTTTTTGATGGACCGCTGCCAGTTGTTCGAGGGGTTTGTACTGACAAGAATGGCAGAGCCCCCGTACGACGTGTCCGAAGTCGCCCTCCTGTGCACCGAAAGGACGAGGATGTCCTTCACTCCCGAAGCTCCCGCGCCTGCCGCCTGGCTGACCGACCAGGACTGCGACCTGGACGCCTTCCGCGCGCTCGTGGAGCGCACCACCGACCCCGCCGAGTACCCGCACGCGGCCTCGGTCGAGGACAACGTCCTCGTGTACGACAGCAACGCGTACGACGGGGACGACCATGGAGCCCTCGCCGCCGGCCTGCGCTCCGAACTCGTGCGGGCCTTCACCGACGGCCCCGGCATCGTCCTGTTCCGGCGCGCCTTCCCGGACGCTGCGGTCGTCGACCGGCTGACCTCCGTCTTCGAGGCCCTGCTGAACGAGCAGCGCGCGGCGGAGGCCCCCATGGGCGACCACTTCGCGAAGCCGGGCGCGAACGAACGGGTGTGGAACGCGCTGGAGAAGGCCGCCCTGTACGACCCGTCGGCGTTCGCGGACTACTACGCGAACCCGGTCGTCGCGCTCGTCTCCCGGGCGTGGCTGGGGCCCGGCTACCAGATCACCTCGCAGGTCAACGTCGTCAACCCGGGCGGAGCCGCGCAGACCGCGCACCGGGACTACCACCTCGGGTTCCTGTCGGCGCGGGCCGTCGCCGCGTACCCGGAGCACGTCCACCGGCTGTCCACCGTCCTCACCCTCCAGGGCGCGGTCGCGCACTGCGACATGCCGGTGGAGTCGGGGCCGACGCTGTACATGCCGTACTCGCAGACGTACACGCCCGGGTATCTGGCGTGGCACCGGCCGGAGTTCCAGGCGTACTTCAAGGAGCACCGCGTCCAGCTCCCGCTGTCCAAGGGGGACGCGGTGTTCTTCAACCCGGCGGTGTTCCACGCGGCGGGCACGAACCGCACGCTCGACGTACGACGGATAGCCAACCTCCTCCAGGTGTCGTCGCCGTTCGGGCGGGCCATGGAGACGGTCGACCGGGAGGCGATCGCGAACGCGGTGTACCCGGCACTGGTACAGCACACCTCGGACCCCGCCTGGGTGGAGCGGGTGATCGCCGCGAGTGCGGAGGGCTACGCCTTCCCCACCAACCTCGACCGGGATCCGCCGGTGGACGGCATGGCCCCGCCCTCCCAGGCGGACGTCGTACGGCGGGCCCTCGCCGAGAAGTGGACCACGCGGACCCTGCGGGACGAGCTGCGGGCCGGCGCTGTGCGGCGCGAGAGCTGAGAGAGGGCGCGCCATATGACACCCTCCGAGAGCACCGCGCCCCTCGACAACCCGGCCCCCTTCGACGGCCCGGCACCCCACGGCGGTACAGCACTCCTCAAGGACAAGATCGTCCTCGTCAACGGCGGCAGCCAGGGCGTGGGCGCGGCGGTCGCGCGGGCGGCCGTCCGTGAGGGCGCGACCGTCGCCGTGACCGGGCGCCGCCCCGAGGTGGGCGAGGCGCTGGTGGCCGAGCTGGACGGTAAGGCCCTCTACATCAGAGCGGACCTCTCCGACGCCGAACAGGCGAAGGCCGCCGTCCGCACGGTCGTCGACGCGTACGGCCGTGTCGACTGCCTCGTCAACTCGGCGGGCCTCACGTCACGCGGCACGCTCCTCGACACCACCCCCGAGCTGTTCGACGCGCACATCGCGGTCAACCTCAGGGGGCCGTTCTTCGCGATGCAGGCGGCCGTCGCCGACATGGTGTCGCGGGGCGCGCCCGGGACCGTCGTCAACATCATCACCTCTTCGGCCCACGGCGGTCAGCCCTTCCTCGCGCCGTACGTCGCGGCCAAGGCGGGCCTGATCGGGCTGACCCGCAACGCCGCGCACGCGCACCGCTGGGACCGGATCCGGATCAACGGGCTGAACATCGGCTGGACGGCCACGGAGGGCGAGGACGCGACCCAGCGGGCCTTCCACGGCGCCGGGGACGGGTGGCTCGCGGAGGCGTCCGCGAAGCTGCCGATGGGCAGGCTGGGCCGGCCCGACGAGATCGCCGACTTCGTCGTCCTGCTGCTGTCCGACCGGTCGGGCGTGGTGACCGGTTCGGTGATCGACTGGGACCAGAACGTGCTCGGCGGCCTCGACTAGACCGCTGTATGACATATGACACCTCCCCCTGTTTTTGGCACCACCCTTAGGAGCTGCACCCCCATGCGCATCGGAATCCTCGGCCTCGGCCGCATCGGCGCCTTCCACGCCGAGACCCTCTCCGGACTCGACGCCGTCGACTCCCTCGTCCTGACCGACCCGTTCGCCGACGCCGCGAAGGCCGCCGCCGAGAAGTTCGGCGGGGACGTCGTCGACTCGCCCGAGGCGCTGCTCGCGGCAGGTGTGGACGGCATTGTCGTGGCCGCCGCGACCGACGCGCACCCGGCGCTGATCCGCGCGGGCGTCGAGGCCGGCATCCCGGTCTTCTGCGAGAAGCCGGTCGCGAAGACCATGGCCGAGGGCGTCGAGGTCCTCAAGGCCGTGCAGGACAGCGGGGTGCCGATCCAGATCGGCTACAACCGGCGCTTCGACACCGGGTTCGTCGCCGCGCGGGCGGCCGTCCAGGCGGGTGAGCTGGGCAAGCTGCACACGGTCCGTTCGACGACGCTGGACCCGGCTCCGCCGCCCGCCGCGTACGTCGCCGCGTCCGGGGGGATCTTCCGGGACTGTTCCGTGCACGACTTCGACATCATCCGCTGGGTGACGGGCCGCCAGGTCACCGAGGTGTACGCCGTCGGCGGCAACCGAGGCGCCGACTACATCAAGGAGGCGGGTGACGCCGACACGACCGGCGCGATCCTCACCCTCGACGACGGCACCATCGCCGTCGTCTCCAACTCCCGTCACAACGGCCGCGGTTACGACGTCCGCATGGAGATCCACGGCTTCACGGACTCCATCGCGGTAGGGCTGGAGGACAAGCTTCCGCTGCGCTCGGTGGAACCCGGTGTGACGTTCCCGGCCGGCACCCCGCACGACTTCTTCATGGACCGGTTCACGGAGGCGTACCGCGCGGAGCTGACCGCGTTCACCGAGGTCGTGACGGGCACCCGCCCGTCCCCCTGCACGATCGAGGACGCCCTGGAGGCGGGCTGGATCGCGGAGGCGTGCACGCTGTCGCTGCACGAGCACCG
>DATCQX010000952.1:0-6032 GCA_036569285.1 Streptomyces sp. | reverse complement strand
ATCCCGCACCGCCCTGACCCACCGCGCCGCCCCCTACCTCACCCGCCAGGCCACCGAACCCGACCTCCCGGCGATCGGTGAGTTCGAGGCCGAGATCGCCCGTGTCTCCTTCGGCGAGGACGCCATCGACGACCCGGCGGTGTGGACGGCCCGCCTCGGCAAGGCGATGGAGAAGAACAGGGAGGGCATGATCGTCGCGTCGGCCCCGGGCGGCGCCCCCGTCGGCTGGTGCTGGATCAGCATCAACACCAACGCGATGACCGGCGACCGCTACGCCAACTTCCGCTCCCTGGCGGTCTCCCCGCTCGACAACCGGGCGGACGTCGCCGAACTCCTCCTCACCGCGGGGCTGGAGTTCTGCGCGGCGAACGGCATCAAGGAGGTCACCGGCCGCGTCCACGTCGGCAACGTCCCGATGCGCACGGTCTACCGCCAGTTCGGCTTCGACCCGACGAGCCTGACGATGAAGCTGAAGCTCGAAGGCGGCGGCCCCCGATGACCTCCTACGACCACGTCAAGTGCGTCGTCTGGGATCTGGACGGCACCCTGTGGGACGACGTCGCCGTGGAGACCGCGACCGACGAACTCCCCACCCCCCGCCCGGAGATGCTCACCGCGATCGACACCCTCGCGGCCCACGGCGTCCTCAGCAGCGTCGCGAGCCGCAGCGCGCCCACGGTCCTGGACCGCATGGCGAGCGGCCTCCCGGCGCTGCACGACCGCTTCCTGTCCCCCCAAGTGTCCTGGCAGGACAAGAGCGAGTCCCTGCGCCGCATCGCGGAGGAACTCGGCATCGCGACGAACTCCCTCCTCCTGGTCGACGACTCCCCCTACGAACGCGCCGAGGTCGAGGCCCTGTTGCCCGGCGTGACCACCCTCGCCCCCGAGGAAGTCCCGCTGCTGCTCGCGGAGTTCGAGGGCCGCGAGGTCACCCCGGAGTCCCGCGCCCGCGTCGACCGCTACCGCACGGAAGCGGTCCGCCGCGCGGAGGGCGAGCGTTTCGAGGGGACCCGCGAGGAGTTCCTCGCCTGGTGCGACATGCGCCTCACGGTCGGCCCCGCGACCCCGGACGACATCCCCCGCGCCCTCGAACTCGCCGCCCGCACACACCGGTTGAACTCCTCGGGCCTCACCCCGGACGCCCTGCGCGAACTGCTGGCCGACGCGGAACACACCCTCCACACCGCCCGCATGTCCGACCGCTTCGGCGACTACGGCGTCATCGGCGCCGCCCTCGTCGACCACTCCGTGCCGGGCACCTGGTCGGTCCCCCTCCTCGCCCTCTCCTGCCGGGTCGCCGGACGCGGCGCGGCGGCGGCGTTCCTGTTCCGCCTCATGGAAGAGGCCCGCGACAAGGCCGTCCGCACCTTCTCCGTCACCCTGCGTCCGACGGACGCGAACCTGGAGATGCGCATCCTGCTGCGGCAGGCGGGGCTGCGCCGGACGACCCCCCAGACCGAGCCCCCCGTCCTCACCCGTTCCCTCGGCGGGGAGCTCCCCCGGCCCCCCGCCTACCTCCACGTCAGAGACAGCAGAGAGACGGCATGACCACCCCCATCGAACAAGAGATCCGTGCCATGGTCGCCGAGGCCACCCGCCTCGACCCGGCCTATCTCGCCGCCCTCCCCTCGGACACCCAGCTCTTCGGCCCCGAGATCGCGTTGACCTCCCTCGCCGGTGTCGCCCTCCTCGCCTCGGTCAAGAAGCGGTACGGCGTGGACGTCGCCGATCTCGATCTCAGTCTGGACAGCCTGGAGTCGGTCGCGACCCTGGCGGAGTTCGTCACTCGGGTGATCCAGCCCGACGCGCCGTGACCCGTGCGCGCCGCTGACGTTAACGGGGAGTGCGGTCGGCGAAACCTGCCGCCGTACGTACCCAGTCAGTGAGGAGAACGTGATGTCTCGCATCGCGAAGACCGCGGCCGTCGTGCTCAGCACGTCCGCCGTCGTCATCGGCGGCGCCGGCCTGGCCATGGCGGACGCGGGCGCGCAGGGCGCGGCTGTCGGCTCGCCCGGTGTGGCGTCCGGCAACGTCGTCCAGATCCCGGTCAACGTCCCGGTGAACCTGTGCGGCAACACCGTGAACGTGATCGGTCTGCTGAACCCGGCCTTCGGCAACACCTGCATCAACAAGGGCGGCGACCACGGCCCGAAGCACGGTGGCGGCTACGGCGGTTACGGCGACTGACGTCACGTCGTCTCCCGTACCCGCGCGGCAAAGCCCCGGCTCCTCCGAGCGCCGGGGCTTTCCCGTTGTCCCGAACCGCCTTACGCGTACCGGTAGATGCGGCTGACGTCCTCCAGCTGATCCGGCGTCATGTCCCACGGCGGCAGCTTCTCCCCGCGCGCCACGACCCGCCCCCGCCCGTCCCCCGACGCGGGGAGGTACCGGTGCTGGGCGTGCCGCTTCTGCCACCGGTACCAGACCAGGTCGATGAACGCGTGATGCAGCCAGAACACCGGGTCGTTGACGGACGCCCCGCCCAGCATCACCCCGCCCACCCACCGGTGCACGCGGTTGTGGTTGCGCCAGGAGACACTCCCCCGCCCGGTCCCCCACCCCTCCAGCTTGTTGCGGAACCCCTTCGTGACCGTCGAGTCCCAGGGCGCGGAGTCGTAGAGGGAGTCCGACATCGCCCACTCCAGCTCGTCCTTGGTGGGCAGTTCGATGGGGTCGCGGGCGCGCCCGAGGTCGCGCGTGAGGAACTCCTCGTCGGTGATGTTCTCGTGGAGCGTCCAGTTGCCCGAGGCGTACGCGAACGGCCCTGTCGTCACCTGCCGGTCGCCGGGACGGCCGTTGCCGCCGAGCAGATCAGCGCTCCAGGGCGCCGACTTGGGGGTGCGGTCGCGCGTCCAGTCCCAGTACGGCACCGTCACCGAGTCGTCGACCTTGCGCAGCGCCCGCTCCAGCTCCAGCAGGAAGCGCCGGTGCCAGGGCAGGAAGGAGGGCGCCATGTGGGCCGTCCGCAGGCCGTCCTCGCCGTCGGAGACGTAGAAGTCGATGTGCATGCGCACGAATTCGTCGTACTCGCCCCGGCGTTTGACTTCGAGCAGCGCCTTGACGAACCGCTTCCGTTCGGCGGCCGTGAGCGTGCTGACGTCCTTACGCGTGTAGGCCATGGTGTCCCCCCGTGCGTTCCTTGAGCTGTTGTCCCGGGCCGAGTTCGTCGACGGCGCCGCGGGCGGCGGCGAGCGGGGTGTCGTACGAGCGGTAGTGGTCGACCATGCTCAGCCAGGTGCCGTCGGCGCGCCGCATGAGGTGCAACGGCCGTCCGTCGACGGTGACCTGCCAGGACGACTCCCCCGAGCGGCTGGTCGTCGCCGGCATGCCCTGGAGGTGCCGGCCCCGGTACATCTCGTCGAACCCGGGGCCGGGGTCGACGTTCCGGAACCCCCGGGAGGCGACGAGCAGCGGGGTGACGGCGGCGATCGCCCCGACCCCGAGCAGCCCCCGCACCAGCGCCCGCCGCCCCGGTCTCGCCGCCACCGAACCCGCGCCCACACCGACGACCGTCATCCTCGACTCCTCTTCCGGTTCCGCTGTCACCCCGGTAACCGCGCGGAGGGCCGGGGAGTCACCGCCGAAACCTGAAAAGAGTACGGACGACGGCCCGGGGCACCCACTGCCCCGGGCCGTCGTCCGCGATCCACGAGCCGTCCCTACAGGCCCTGGCCCAGCCCCAGGTCCGCCACCGGAACGGCCTGAAGGGCGGGCGTGACGATGCCGGCCGCGGGGAGCTTCGGCTCGGGGAGGCCGAAGTTGTCGGGGTTCGGCGGGGTGAGGGGCAGGTCGAGGGTGGCGCCGGGGCCGAGCGCGCGGAGGTCGTTCGCGGGGGCCTCGACGCCGACGTGGTCGAACTCCTCGCCGAGGAGCTGCGGGAGCGGCGTCCGCAGGCCGAGGCCGGGGAGGGCCGCGTCGACGGGGAGCTGCGGGAGCGCGCGGTCGGGGACGAGGTGGCCCGTGACGTACCGGGGGCCGTCGGGCGCGCCCGGCATCGGGAGGGGCAACTCGCCGCCGACCTTGGGCAGTTCCATGCCCAGCGCGGTCTCGGCGCCCTCCAGCGGGACGGGCACGGGGACCGTCTCGGCCGCGGCGGCGGGGGTCGCGGCGGCGGCACCGGCGGCAGCGGCCATCAGCACGGCGGCGAGGGTTCCTCGGGTGGTCGACTTCATCTCGGGTACAAGCCCTTTCGGATTACGGGAGACGCGCTCTGCGTACCCAGTAACGAGCGGGGCGAGCACCCTGGAAACGAGGGCGGTTCACAATTCCCCCGGACGCGGGAATCGAACGACTAAAGCGGCGGGGCGGTCACTCGAAGGGGTGACCGCCCAGCCGTACGCGTCGAGGTGTTATCGGAGGCTGCGCGCGGGCAGCACGATGTGCGCCGCCGCGTTCAGGGTGTCGTCGGACCCGGCGAACGCGGCGAGCGCCTCCAGTTCGACGGGCTTGCCCGGCTCGGCCTCGGGCCACGGGCGGGTGGTGAAGACGAGGTAGGCGTATCCGCGGTTCTCGACGGCGGCCAGCCACTCCGGCGGCGGCACGCACTGCGCGTTGAGGCCCGGCATGTTCAGCACCGCCTGGCCCGACTGGACGAGCAGGCTGACCGGCAGGCTCGGCCGCTCGGTGCCGTCGACGAGGTCGCCGCCGACCGGCAGGTTGTTGTCGGCGAGGAACCGCTCGATGGCGCTCGCGGTCACCTCGGGCCCCGCGTCGCCGAGGGAGTAGGCGAGCAGGTAGGGCATGTCACTGCCGTCGGGGGCCTCGCCGCTCCACGGCATCACGACCAGGGTGCCGAGGTCGGCGACACGGAAGGGGCGGGTTTCGCTAGTTGAGGTCACCGCGCGACCATAGCGGCGGCCGACGCCCCGTCAGGCCGTGTCCTCACCCGAGCGGAGGACGCCGGACGGGTCCGCCACCCGCACGAGTGACGGACGGTGTCCGGGGTCGACGCCGGGCCTTTTCCGGTCGTACGAAAGGACCGGCCCCGGGGTGCGCGGGACCGGTCCTCGGTGCCCGCCGCTCAGCTCTGGAGCGGGAGCCCGCCCAGGAGGGGGTTGTGGGTGTTGAGCGCGCCGGCCGCCTGCTTGACGGTGGAGAGCGGGGAGTCGGCGTTCTCCGTGTTGAGGGAGTCGTTCTGGTGCTGGAGCGGCATCACGTCGTCCGCGGTGAGGCCCCCCGAGGTGAGCGTGTTCACCGCGCCGGTGAGGCTCGTGGGCGTGAGGTCGGCGGGGGTGTGCGCGAACGCGGGCGCGGCAACGCCGGCGAGGGCGACGGTTCCGGCAACGACAGCGGCGACCTTGAGGGACTTCATCGGGTTCCTTTTCATGGACGGCTGAGAGGGAGTCGGCAATCACGGGTCGGCAATCGCGACGCCTTGCCTAACGATTTCCTCGCGCCCCGGAAACGCGCCGGAATACGCGACGCAGAAATTTCTGCACCCCGGCCGTGGGACCGGGGTGCGGACATCTCGGGAACCCGTTCGCCGGTTACGGCAATTGCGGCGCCGCGACGGGGAGTTGGGGAGCGGGCGGGAGCGGGGGCGCGGCTACCGGGAGCTGCGGGGCGGGCGGAGTCGCCGGGAGGGCGGGGGTCGCGGGCAGGGCGGGGGTCGCCGGGAGCGCCGCCGGGTCGACCGGGAGCTGTGGCAGTCCGGGCAGGTTCGGCGCGGGCAGGCCGCCGCCGAGGAGGGTCGCCGTGACGAAGTTGACCAGCGCGAGGACGGTGCCCGTGGCAGCGGGGGCGACGGCGGCGGGGTCACCGGACGTCGCCGCCGCGACCAGCTTCGCCACGGCTGCTTGCAGGGCGGCGAGGGCGTCGTCCTTGACGTCCCTGAGCGCGGCCTCGGCCTCGCCGGGGCCGCCGGGCTTGCTGTCGTCGTCCGCCTTCGCCGCGTTGTCGGCGTTCTCGGCACCGGACTTGGCGGCCGGGAGCGCGGGGGCGGCGGGCAACTGCGGTGGGGTCACCGGGAGTTGGGGCGCGGCCGGGAGGGCGGGAGCCGCCGGGAGGGCCGCGGGGTCAGGGGCGGGGGGGGC
>DATCQX010000951.1:0-6054 GCA_036569285.1 Streptomyces sp. | reverse complement strand
TACGGGACCCCCACCGGGCCCGCCGCCGGCCCCGCCAGGACCACCGCCGGCCCCAGCGGCTCCGCCGACCCCACCGCCCCCTCCGGGTACTACGGGATCGTGCGCAGGCGGAGGCGGCAACGCGGGCCGGGACCCCAGATTGACCCCGCCCCCACCCCCACTGCGCCCAGGCGCCCCCGCGGGCTTCGGCGGTCGCCCACCCCTACGGGACTCGATCAGGGCCACGGCCTTCTCCGGCAGCCAGGCCGAAGCCGTCCCGCTGTCGTCGGACCCGGACCCGAACAGATGCGGCGCGAGCTGAGCCTGAAGGTCGGCGGGGTTCGGCCGCGCGGTGGCCTCCATCTGCATGCACGACTCGATGAGCGGCCGGAGCTCGTCCGGCAGCCCCTCCAGATCGGGCCCTTCCCGCAACAGCATGAAAACGGTTTCTACGGGATTCGCCCCGTGGAACGGCGGATGCCCGGTCGCCGCGAAGACGAGCATCGACCCGAGCGAGAACACGTCGCTCGCCCCGGTCACGCTCCGCGAGTCCTTCGCCTGCTCCGGCGACATGTACGCGGGCGTGCCGACGGCGACGTTCGTCATGGTCAGGCGGGTGTTGGACACCCCGGAGGCGATACCGAAGTCGATCACCCGGGGCCCGTCCTCGACGACGAGGACGTTCGACGGCTTGAGGTCGCGGTGGACGAGACCCGCGCCGTGGATGGACTGGAGCGCCTCGGCGACCCCGGCCGCCAGCCACCGCACCGCCTGGGCCGGCATCGGCCCGCAGTCGTTCACTATCTCTTCGAGGGAGGGCGCCGGGACGTACGCGGTCGCCAGCCACGGGACGGCCGCGCGCGGATCCGCGTCCACGACGGCTGCCGTGTAGAAACCGCTTACCGCGCGGGCCGCCTCGACCTCGCGCGTGAACCGCACGCGAAAGAGCTGGTCCTCGGCGAGTTCCGTGCGCACCGTCTTGATCGCCACGCGCCGGCCCGACGCGGAGCGCGCCAGATAGACCAGCCCCATGCCGCCGGCCCCCAGCCGTCCCAGCACCTCGAACGGCCCGATCCGCCGCGGATCGTGCTGCGTCAGCTGATCCACCACTTGCCTGCCACCTCCCCGTACGGGCCGCGCAAGCCACGTTTCCACGCGACCCCGTGCAGCGTCTCACCACCGCACCGCCATGGCGGCACGCACCCCCGATTCTTCCTGGCCGGACGGCTGGTTGCGAACCCGGTGAAAAATAGGGCGCTAATTCATCTACCGGAAGGTTTCCGGCAAATCAACGCCGGATCGCCTTCGGTCCGACGTCGTTTCACGCCGTTTCGACGCCGAAACAGTGGTTCTCACCGCTGCAACAACGCGAAGGACGCCCCTTGATTGTCCGTCACGACGGCGGCGACCCCGTAGGACGTCGGGAACGGCCCCGCCTGGACCCGCCCGCCGAGGCGCTGGACGGTCCGGACGGCGACGGCGCAGTCCTCCACCCCGAAGTGGACGACGAAGTGCGGGGGCATCTCGGCGGGGAAGACGTCGGACACGGGGGCCCGGCCGAAGTCGGGACGGGCGCCCGGGCCGAAGAGGGCCTCGTGGAAGAGCCCGCCGTAGAAGGAGTTCACGGCGTCGATGTCCCGGGCGTACAGCTCGGCCCAGACGAAAGTACTAGGGGTATGACGGGCCCCGAAGCCGGGGTGCCGCTCCCCCTGCCAGAGTCCGAAGACGGCCCCCTCAGGGTCGGTGACCAGGGCGGCGGTGCCGAGCCGGCCGACCGGGAAGGGCGCCATGACGACCTGGCCGCCGACGGCGACGATGCGACCGGTGGTACGGCGGATGTCAGGGGTGGAGAAGTAGACGGTCCACACGGTGGGCATCCGGCCGTCCGACTTCGGGGACAGCGCGGCAACCGCTTTCCCGTCTTTTCTGGCCCACAGGGAGCCTCCGTGGGCCATTCCGGGGTCGTCGGGCTCGGTGAAGGTCCACCCGAAGAGTTCACCGTAGAAACGTTTTCCCGCGTCGAGGTCGGCGAGCTGGGCGTCGACCCAGCAGGGCACGCCCTCGCCGTAGGCGCCCGCGCGCGAGACGCCGCCCTCTCCGTACTCCGACGCCCTGTTTTCGGCCATGTGCTCAAAGTAACGGCGCGGCCCGCACCGCGCAGACCAGCGAGGCCCTCCTCCAGAGCAAGGTGCACCCCATTTGGATCGGCCGAATCGCGCTCCGATCACCCCTCGGTAAGCTGACGGCATGACAGGACAAGTGCGTACCGTCGACGGCCGCGTAGCCGGTCGGCGTGGGCAGGCCACGCGGCAGAAGCTGCTGGACTGCCTCAGCGAGATGCTCAGCTCCTCTCCTTACCGGGACGTCAAGGTCATCGATGTCGCCCGGAAGGCGGGCACTTCGCCCGCGACCTTCTACCAGTACTTCCCGGACGTCGAAGGCGCCGTCCTGGAGATCGCCGAGCAAATGGCCGCCGAGGGCGCGGGGTTGACCGAACTCCTCGAAGGCCGCTCGTGGGTCGGCAAGGCCGGGTGGCAGACCGCCCAGGAACTCGTGGACGGTTTCCTGGAGTTCTGGCGGAAGAACGAGGCGATCCTGCGTGTCGTGGACCTCGGCGCGGCCGAGGGCGACAAGCGTTTCTACAAGCTCAGGATGAAGATCCTGAACTCGGTGAACAACTCCCTCTCGGACGCGGTAGCCGAGTTGCAGTCCAAGGGCAAGGTGGACAAGGACGTGAACCCGGCGGCGGTCGCCGGTTCCCTCGTCGCCATGCTCGCGGCTGTCGCCTCGCACCAGAAGGGGTTCACCACCTGGGGCGTGAAGCAGGCCGAACTCAAGCCGAATCTGGCGCTGTTGGTGCACCTCGGCATCACCGGCAAGAAGCCGACGAAGTAGGCGTGCAGACCTGACTCGTCCTGTCTCAGCGGGCGGTGGTTCACCTGGGTGGGCCATCGCCCGTTGCCGTCACCCGGCGGCGGGGCCGCTCCCGGCGGTGATCCTGAACAGGCGGATCTCACGGTCGATCCGCGCCTGGTACGTCGCGTACGGCGGCCAGAAGGCGAGCGCGGCCCGCCACGCCTCGGCCCGCTCCTCCCCCGCCAACATCCGCGCGGTGACGGGGACTTCGGCGCCTTTCCAGTTGACCGAGGCCTCCGGGTGGGCGATGAGGTTCGCGGTCCACGAAGGATGCCCCGGGCGGCCGAAGTTGGAGCCGATGAGCAGCCAACTCCCATCGCCCTCCGGCATGCAGGCGAGCGGCGTACGCCGGGCCAGCCCGCTGCGGGCGCCGGTAGAGGTGAGGATCACCCCTGGCAGCATCTGCGCGCTCAGCAGCACCTTGCCCCGCGTGAGCCGGTGGACGGCACGGTCGAGCGCGGGGATGAGGTGCGGGCCCACCTTGCCGAACGCCCGCGTGGAGGACACACGTTGAATGAGTCGCATGCCGATGCCGGTCACGCGGTGACCTCCTGTCGCCGGAAGATTCCTGCGGCGTCGGCGGCCCGCTCCCGGAGCCGGTGGGCCGGCCCGAACAGCAACTCGTCGCCGACCGCCCGTTTGAAGTACAGGTGCGCGTCGTGCTCCCAGGTGAACCCTATCCCGCCGTGCAGTTGGATCCCCTCGGCGGCAGCGGACCGCAGCGCGTCCAGCGCCCGCGCGAGGGCAAGTCCGCCGACTCGCTCCCGCCCGGCCGCCCAAGCCGCGTAGTACGCGGCCGAACGGGCGGCCTGCACCTGCGTGTACACGTCCGCGAGCCGGTGCTGCACCGCCTGGAAGGACCCGATCGCCCGCCCGAACTGCTCACGCCGCTTGACGTGTTCGACGGTCATCTCCAGCACGCGCCCGGCCGCCCCGACGGCCTCACAGGCGAGGTGCGCCGCGAGCAGATCCCCGGCCGAGGCGAGCGCGGGCAGCACATCGACGTCGCTCCCGAGCAAGTCGGCGGGAACATCCCTCAGTTGGACGCGCCCCAGTGGCCGGGTGACGTCAAGTGCGGTATGCCGCAACCGCGTCAGCCCGACCGCGTCCCCTCGGACGACGAACAGCCGCACCCGCGACCGCGCGAACCCCCCGCAGTGCGCGGCGACGACCAGCAGCCCGGCGCTGTGCCCGTCGAGGACCCGCACGACCTCGCCGTAGAGCCGCCAGCCGTCACCCTGGGGCCGGGCCTGCACTCCCCCGGAACGCCCGCCCCCCGCCCAGTCCCCGTCGTTCCCGCGGGTCAGGGCGAGAGCAGCGACCGGTGCGGCGAGCGTGGCGGTGAGGTCCCCGGCTGCGATGCGGGGCAGGAGAGCCGCCCGCTGCCCGGCGCTGCCGAGGGCGCCGATGAGCGGCCCGGCGAGGACGCTGGTCGCGAGGAGGGGGGACGGCGCCAGCGCGCGGCCCAGTTCCTCTCCGGCGAGGGCGAGTTCGAGTGTCCCGCAGCCGACCCCGCCGTACGCCTCCGGCAAGGCGAGGCCGGGGAGCCCGAGTTGGGCGGAGAGCGCGCTCCACAGGGCGGGGTCGTACCCGGCGGAGGTCTCGACCGCCGCTCTCAGTTCGGCGGATCCACAGCGTTTCCCGAGGAGTTCGCGCAGGGTGCGCTGGATCTCGTGCTGTTCGGCGGTGAGGCCGGCGTCCATGGGTCCCCCAGGGCTCAATATCTGACGACCCGTCATATCAAAGCGCTGACACATAGAGAAGAGAGTTGATCTGATATACCGTCAGATTCCATGACGCGCAAGGTAGCTGTGGTGGGCGCCGCCCTCTCCGACTGCGGTCGCCTCGACGACACGACCCCCTACGCCCTGCACGCCCAGGCGGCCCGCCGCGCGCTGGCCGACGCGGGGCTCGACCGGAACCTGATCGACGGCTTCGCCTCGGCCGGACTCGGCACGCTCGCGCCGGTCGAGGTCGCCGACTACCTCGGGCTGCGGCCGACCTGGGTGGACTCCACGTCCGTCGGCGGCTCCACCTGGGAGGTCATGGCCGCCCACGCCGCCGACGCGATCGCCGCCGGGCACGCCGACGTCGTCCTCCTCGCGTACGGTTCGACGGCGCGGGCGGACGTCCGGGCCGGGCGGCGCACCGGCACGCTGTCCTTCGGAAACCGAGGGCCGAACCAGTTCGAGGTGCCGTACGGGCACACCCTGATCTCGAAGTACGCGATGGCCGCCCGGCGGCACATGATCGAATTCGGCACGACCATCGAGCAGTTGGCCTCGGTGGCGGTACAGGCCCGCGCCAACGCGGCCCTGAACCCCGAGGCGATGTTCCGGACGCCGATCACCGAAGCAGACGTCCTGGGCGGGGAGTTGATCGCCGATCCGTTCACCAAGCTGCACTGCTGCATCCGCTCCGACGGCGGGGCGGCAGTGCTGCTCGCTGCGGAGGAGTACGTGCGGGACTGTCGTTCGACGCCGGTGTGGGTGCTCGGCAGCGGAGAGCACGTGTCGCACGCGAGCATGTCGGAATGGGCCGACTTCACGGTGTCGCCCGCTGCGGTGAGCGGACGGATCGCCTTCGAGCGAGCTGGAGTTGAGCCTTCGGACGTCGACTTCGCGGAGATCTACGACGCGTTCACCTATATGACGCTGGTGACCCTCGAAGACCTCGGGTTCTGCGCGAAGGGCGAGGGCGGTTCCTTCGTCGAGAAGGGCCGACTCCTTGTCGAGGGCGGGGAGTTGCCGGTCAACACGGACGGGGGTGGGCTGTCGGCCCAACACCCCGGCATGCGGGGGTTGTTCCTCCTCGTCGAAGCGGTCCGGCAGCTTCGCGGCGAGGCAGAGGGCAGGCAAGTCCGCACCCGGGACGGGGACTTGCCTCGGTTGGGGGTGGCGTCGGGGACGGGTGGGTGGTTCTGCTCGTCGGGGACGGTGGTACTGGGGAGGTGAGGGGGCACTCATGGTTCCGAGGAGAACCCCCACCACCCGCTCCCGTCGGCCCCCGTCCTCACCAGCGTTGGAGCAGAGGTTGCGGAAGCAGGCGCACGGGTAGCGTCCCCCTGCGCCGACCTGGCGCGCACACCCGCCGACCGCGAGAGGGGCGCACTCCGTGTCCGACGGTGAGTCGATCACCCACGAGGAGGCCACCACAACC
>DATCQX010000950.1:0-10947 GCA_036569285.1 Streptomyces sp. | reverse complement strand
GCGCGCCCAGACGGCCCGGATCCTGATCGAGACCAGTGAACTTCCCATGGCGGACGTCGCGTTCGCGGCGGGCTTCTCCTCGATCCGCACCTTCAACGACACCGTCCGCGAGGTCTTCGCCCTCTCGCCCACCGAACTCCGGTACCGCGCACCGAAGTCGGCGAAGGCAACCCCCGGAGCGCTCCAGCTCAGGCTGCCGTTCCGCGCCCCCCTCAACCCGGACAACCTCTTCGGCCACCTCGCCGCGACGGCCGTCCCCGGCGTGGAGGAGTGGCTCCCCCACAGCCCGAACGGCGTGGGAGGTACCCCCATCGGCGCGTTCCGCCGCACCCTGCGCCTCCCGTACGGCCACGGCGTCGTCGCCCTCACCCCGAACCCCGACCACATCGCCTGCCGCCTCACCCTCAGCGACCTGCGCGACCTGACCGTCGCGACGAGCCGCTGCCGCCGCATGCTGGACCTCGACGCCGACCCGGTCGCCGTGGACGGCCAGCTCCGCACGGACCCGGTCCTCGCCCCCCTCGTCGACAAGGCCCCCGGCCGCCGGGTGCCCCGCACGGTGGACGAGGCCGAGTTCGCGGTCCGCGCGGTCCTCGGCCAGCAGGTCTCGACGGCGGCGGCCCGCACCCACGCCGCCCGCCTGGTCACCGCCCACGGCGACCCCGTGGACGACCCGGAGGGCGGCCTCACCCACCTCTTCCCGACCCCCGAGGCGCTGGCCGCCCTCGACCCCGAGACGCTCGCGATGCCCCGCACCCGCCGCACGACGTTCACCACACTCGTCGCGCGACTCGCGGACGGCACGCTCCACCTGGGCCCGGAGAGCGACTGGCCGGAGACCAGGGAACGGCTCCTCGCCCTCCCCGGCTTCGGCCCCTGGACCGCCGACGTCATCGCCATGCGCGCTCTCGGCGACCCCGACGCCTTCCTCCCCACCGACCTCGGAGTCCGGCGCGCCGCCCAGCAGTTGGGCCTGCCCGCCACCCCGGCCGCCCTCACCGCCCACGCCGCCGCCTGGCGACCCTGGCGCGCCTACGCCGTCCAATACCTGTGGGCGACCGACGATCACCCCATCAACTTCCTGCCTGCGTAAGGATGTTCCTGTGAAGCACCACAAGGTCATCGACAGCCCCTACGGCCCGCTCACCCTCGTCGCCGACGACGGCGTCCTGTGCGGCCTCTACATGGTCGACCAGCGCCACCGCCCGCCCGAGGAGAGCTTCGGCCCCCGCGACGACACGGGCCTCGGCGAGACGGAAGCCCAACTGGAGGCGTACTTCGCGGGCGAGTTGAAGGAGTTCACCGTCGAACTGCGCCTGAACGGAACCGAGTTCCAGAAGACGGTCTGGGCCCAGCTCCTGGCCATCCCTTACGGCGAGACCCGCACCTACGGCCAACTCGCCGACGCCCTGGGCAACTCCGGCGCCTCCCGGGCCGTAGGCCTCGCCAACGGCAAGAACCCGATCAGCATCATCGTCCCCTGCCACCGCGTCATCGGAGCCTCCGGCGACCTCACCGGCTACGGCGGCGGCCTCGACCGCAAACGCCGCCTCCTGGACTTCGAACGGGGCACGGCACTGTTCTGAACGAACCTGCCGGAGGCCACCCCGCGCTCACCCCGCCCGCCCCAACTCCCCGAGCAGGCGCGGCAACGCCGTCCCGATCGGCTCCCGCACGACCTCCGCCGCCACCTCGTCGTACGGCGTCGGCTCGGCGTTGACGACGGTCAGCCGCGCCCCGTGCTCGGCGGCGACGCCGACCAGACCGGCTGCGGGGTGGACCTTGAGGGAGCTGCCGACGGCGTAGAAGACGGTGCACGCCTTGGCGACGGCGAGGGCATCCCCCAGGACGCCCTCGTCGAGATGCTCGCCGAACATGACCGTCGCCGACTTGAGGATGCCGCCGCACTCCAGGCACGGCGGATCGTCCTCACCGGCGTCGAGGCGGGCGAGGGCGTCCGCCATCGGCCCCCGCACACCGCACCGCGTGCACACGAACTCCCGTGCGGTGCCGTGGAGTTCGAGGACCTTGCGGGCGGGAAGCCCGGCGAGCTGGTGCAGCCCGTCCACGTTCTGCGTGAGCACCCGCACCGGTACGCCCGACCGTTCCAGGTCGACGATCGCCCGGTGCGCGGCGTTCGGCTGCGCCGTGAGCGCCTCGCTGCGCCGCCGCATCCGCCAGGAACGCCGCCGGATCTCCGGATCGCCCATGTAGTACTCGTACGTCACGAGCTTCTCGGCCTCGGGATCCCGCCGCCAAAGCCCGTTGGGCCCGCGGTAGTCGGGGATTCCGGAGTCCGTGCTGACACCGGCACCGGTGAGGATCGCGACGAGGGGCTTGGTCATGAGGCCGAGCGTAGGTCGCGAGGCCGGGGCGGGCGAACGGATATCCGGGCCCGCCCGCAGCTCTCCCGGTTCCCCGACCCCGGTGATAACGTCACGCCATGGCAAAGGTCTCCGTCTCCCTCGACGCCGAACTCGTCGTCGAGGCCATGGTGTTGGCCGGGGTCGGCACCCCGCAGGACGCCGTCGAACTGGTCCTGCGGGACTACATCCAGCGCGGCCACCGCACGGAGGCACGCGTCGCCGAACGGGACGACGCCCTGCGCGAGGTCGAGATCAGGCCCCACACCCAACAGGGCTAGCACGCACCGGAGTTCAGGCCGCCGGCAGCCCGTTCTCCAGCTCGGCCGTGCCCGCGCCCTGCGCCAGCGCGTCCAGCGCGGCCAGGATGCGCAGCCCGAGTTCGCCGGGAAGGTGCGCCGCCAGCTCCTCGCGGGGGACGAGCTTCCAGGACAGCAGCTCCTCCTCCTGGAGCCGGATCGACTTGAGCTCCTCCTCGCCGAGCACGCCACCGTCGTACACGTACGCCACCAGCGGCGGACGGGCCGCGCCGGGAACCCAGTCGACCGCGAGGAGACGTCCCAGCGGACGGTCGAGCCCGATCTCCTCCAGGGTCTCGCGACGGGCGCCCTGGCGCGGGGTCTCGCCGGTGTCCGACTCGATGGTGCCACCCGGAAGCGCCCACCCCTCACGGTAGTTGGGCTCGACGAGCAGCACCCGCCCCTCGGCGTCCCGGAAGAGCGCGGCGGCGCCCGCGAGGACACGGGGCAAGGAGGCGATGTACGCGGCGTAGTCAGAGGTGCTCATCCCGGAAGCGTATCCAGCGGCGAACTCCCGCACGCGCCCGACAAGTTCGTGTCCACGGCGCCCCCGCGCAACCGTTCTCCGGGTTCTTCCGGCACCGAAGCCGAGGTCACACCCCCGATCCAGGCTTCGGACGCCGCATGACGCGGGCCGCGTCCGCCGGTTAAGGTCACTGCGGCGTTGACCGGTGCGGGGATGGGAGACAGGTGGCCGAGCCTTCGGAGCGGCGCGCGCCGCGCGTGCTCGTCGCGGCGGACAAGTTCAAGGGCTCGCTGACGGCCGTGGAGGTCGCCCAGCGGGTCACGGCAGGCCTGCGCGCGGTCGTGCCGGCCGTCGAGGTCGAGGCCCTGCCCGTCGCGGACGGCGGCGACGGCACCGTCGCGGCGGCGCTGGCGGCCGGTTTCGAGCGCCACGAGGTCCGCGTCACCGGCCCCCTCGGGCACGAGGTGGACGCCGCGTTCGCGCTGCGCGGTGACACCGCCGTCGTCGAGATGGCCGAGGCCAGCGGCCTCCAGCGGCTCCCGCACGGCGTCCTCGCCCCCCTGACCGCGTCCACCCACGGCTCCGGCGAACTCCTGCGCGCCGCCCTCGACGCGGGCGCCCGGACGATCGTCTTCGGCGTCGGCGGCAGCGCCACCACCGACGGCGGCGCGGGCATGCTCACCGCGCTCGGTGCCCGCTTCCTCGACGCGGACGGCGAGCCCGTCGCCCCCGGCGGTGGCGGTCTCGCCGGTGTGGCCCGCGCCGACCTGACCGGCCTCGACGTCCGCCTGAAGGACGTCGACCTGATCCTCGCCAGCGACGTCGACAACCCGCTGACCGGCCCGAAGGGCGCCCCCGCCGTCTACGGCCCGCAGAAGGGCGCCTCCCCGGACGACGTCCGGGCCCTCGACGCCGCCCTCACCCGCTTCACGGAGGTCCTGGAGACCGCCGTCGGCCCCCGGGCCCTGGACCACGCCACCGCGCCCGGCGCCGGAGCGGCCGGAGGGATCGGTTACGGCGCTTTGCTGCTCGGCGCCCGTTTCCGCCCCGGCATCGAGGTCATGCTCGACGTCCTCGGCTTCGCCCCGGCCCTCGCCCGCGCCGACCTCGTCGTCACCGGCGAGGGCTCCCTCGACACGCAGACCCTGCACGGCAAGGCCCCGGCCGGCGTCGCCGCCGCGGCCCGCGCCGCCGGGAAGGACGTCGTCGCCGTCTGCGGTCGCCTCGCCCTCACCCCGGAAGCCCTCACCGGCGCGGGCATCCGCCGCGCCTACCCGCTCACCGACGTCGAACCCGACGTGTCCCGGTGCATCGCGGAGGCGGGGCCGATCCTGGAGAGGGTGGCGCAGCGGATCGCGCGGGACCTGCTGGGCTGAGGGGAGGGGATCACCCGATCCCGTCCAGCTCCACCCCCGCCTCCTGAGGCAGCACCACCCCCGCGGCCGCCAGATTCTCCCGCAAATGGCCCACAGACGACGTCCCCGGGATCAACGCGATCGCCGGAGACCTGCGCAGCAGCCACGCCAACGCCACCTGCTGCGGCGAGAGCCCGAGCCGCGCCGCGACGTCCGCCAGCGTCCGCGACTGAAACGGAGTGAACCCGCCGAGCGGAAAGTAGGGGACGTACACGATCCCCTCGTCCGCGCACCGGTCGACGAGCGCGTCGTCCTCCCGGTGGGCCACGTTGTACAGGTTCTGGACGGTCACGACGGGCGCGATCCCCTGTGCCTCCGTGAGCTGCGCGGACGTGACCGTGCTCAACCCGAGGTGCCGGATCAGCCCCTCCTCGCGCAGCTCGGCGAGCGCGGTGAACGCCTCCGAGAGGGACCGGTCGTCGGGACCCTCCTGGGTACCGAGCCGCAGGTTGACGACGTCGAGGGCCTCCACCCCGAGGTGCTCCAGGTTGTCGTGGACCTGTTTACGCAGGTCAGCGGGGTCGCGGACGAGGTTCCAGGAGCCGTCGGGGCCTCGCCTGCACCCCACCTTCGTGACGATGCGCAGCTCGGCCGGGTAGGGGTGGAGGGCCTCGCGGATCAGCTCGTTGACGACCGTCGGGCCGTAGAAGTCGGCGGTGTCGATGTGGGTGACGCCCGCGTCGACGGCCGTCCGCAGCACCGCGATCGCCGCGTCACGGTCCTTCGGCGGACCGAGGACACCGGGTCCGGCGAGCTGCATCGCGCCGTATCCCATCCGGGACAGGGTCAGGCCGGGGGCGGGAGTGATCGTCCCGCCGGGCAGGGGAGTGGAGGGCATGCCGGTTCACCTGTTTCTACGTCCGTCTTCGGTACGACGAGCCTGCGCCGCCGGGCCCGGACGTGGTTACGCCCCGCTGTTCCTGGGGGTGACAGGACCAGGCACGGGCGCGCGGGACGGCCGTACGGTGGGGGCATGGACGACAACGCGCTCGGCGAGTTCCTGAAGGCCCGCAGGGCGCTGGTGCGGCCCGAGGAGGTGGGGCTGCCCGGCGGCGGGCTGCGCAGGGTGCCGGGGCTGCGCCGGGAGGAGGTCGCGCTGCTCGCGGGGATCAGCGCGGACTACTACCTGCGCCTGGAGCAGGGCCGCGACCGCAACCCGTCCGCGCAGGTCCTGGAGGCCCTCGCGCGGGTGCTTCGCCTCGACGCCGACACCACCGCCTACCTCCTCGGCCTGACCCGGCCCCGCAGCCGCGCCGCGGGGCCGGCCGTCGAGCGGGTCCCCGACGGCCTGCGGCAGCTCCTCGGCACCTGGGACCGCCACCCCGCCTACGTCCAGAACGGGCTCACCGACATCCTCGCCGTCAACGCGCTGGCCGCCGCCCTCGCCCCGAAGTACGAGGTCGGCGGCAACCTGCTGCGCTCGCTGTTCCTCGGCCCGGCCGAACACGACGGGAACTGGGAGCGGATCACCGAGGACGCCGTGGCCGTGCTCCGGGCCAGGACCGACGCCGACGACCCCCGCCTGCACGCCCTGGTCGACGAACTGTCCCGGGGCAGCGACCGTTTCCGCGCGCTGTGGGCACGCCACCAGGTCCAGCGCCAGATGGAGTACGCGATCAGGATGCGCCACCCCCTCGTCGGCGAGTTGGAGCTGTACAAGCACAAGCTCACGGTCGACGGGTACGACGGCCTGTCCCTGGTCGTCCTCCACGCCGCCCCCGGCAGCCGCAGCGCCGAACTCCTGGAGATCCTCGGCAGCCTCAGCGCCCCCGCGCCCCAGGAACGCTGAAACGCCCCGGACCTCAGGGGTCCGGGGCGTTTCAGCGTCGTCCGTACGGGAAGCGGCTACGGCAGCTGTGCCGTCCGCGCCTCGCGGCGGTTGTCGCGGAAGTTGTTCACCCGGCGGGCCGTGGCGAACAGGGGGATGACGGCGCCCATGACGAGCTGGAGCGCGCAGCCCGTCTGGAGGAGGAGCTGGCCGCCGGGGGCGCCGAACGCCCAGGCCGCGAGCATGCCCATCGACAGCACGATCCACGAGAGCATCGCCCCCGCGAGCGGTCCGCGCGGCTTCGGGTACTCGACGCGGCTCACCATCAGCCAGGCCGTCCCGAGGATCGCCAGAAGCGTCGCCACGAACGGCAGCTCCAGCAGGACGATCGCGACGACCGTCAGCGCGCCGAACGGCGACGGCATGCCCTGGAACATGCCGTTCGCGGGTGTCACGCACGAGAAGCGCGCGAGTCTGAGCACCACCGCGAGCAGCACCACGACCGCGCCGACCGCCGCCACCCGCTGGTGCGCGTCGTTGGCGACCATGCCGTACACCAGGACGAAGTACGCCGGGGCCAGACCGAAGCTGACCAGGTCGGAGAGGTTGTCCAGCTCCGCGCCCATCGGGGACGAGCGCAGCTTGCGGGCGACGAGGCCGTCGAACAGGTCGAAGACGGCCGCGCAGAGCATGAGGATGACGGCGGTGGCGGCGCTGCTGCGCGCCATGCCGGTCTCCTGGCTGCCGGTGAGGTGCGGGATGAGGATGCCCGTGGTGGTGAAGTACACCGCCATGAAGCCGCACGTCGCGTTGCCGAGGGTGAGGGCGTCCGCTATCGACAGCCGCAGAGAGAGGGGCATCTCCTCCTCGTCGTCCGCCTCGTCGGCCTCCGGCACCCAGCCGGTCTGCGTCTCAGGGTCAATCACGGTCAAGTCGAGTCACCCCCGCCACGGTCTTCTGCCCGACCTCGACGGCGGTCTCGATGCCCTCGGGCAGGTAGACGTCCACGCGCGAACCGAACCGGATCAGACCGATGCGCTCGCCCTGCTCGACCTTCGTGCCCTCGGGAACGTAGGGGACGATGCGGCGGGCGACCGTGCCGGCGATCTGGATCATCTCGATGTCACCGAGCTCGGTGTCGAAGTGCCAGACGACCCGCTCGTTGTGCTCGCTCTCCTTGTTGAACGCCGGGACGAAGCCGCCCGGGACGTGCTCCACGGAGGTCACCGTGCCGGCCAGGGGCGCGCGGTTGACGTGCACGTTGAGCGGGCTCATGAAGATCGCGACCCGGGTCCGCCCGTCCTTCCACGGCATGATGCTCTGCACCACGCCGTCGGCGGGGGAGATGACCCGGCCCGAGGCGATCTCGCGCTCGGGGTCGCGGAAGAACCACAGCATGCCCGCCGCGAGCGCGGTGGCGGGCACGGCGACGGCCTTCGCGGCGCCGGAGCGGCGGGCACGCAGGAGGCTGACGGCTGCGGTGGCGACGGTCGGGAGAAGCCACGGCGATGCTCCGCGCGCAAGGCGTACGCCGGCGAGGCTGTCGCGAGGTGCAGAGGTTTGGCTGTGGGGCATGGATGACCTTCGTAGCGGATGATGCCGCGCTCTGAACGGGGGACGGCGGCTTTCCGGCGATCGTAGCGGTTCACGACCACAACTGGGTAAGCCAGGAAGACGAGTCGGCGGCTGAGAGCGATTGACGGGGTGTGACCTTCTTCTCGAAGAAAACACCCCCAACCGGTATATCTAGCCGTGGAACCGATACTCTTCGAGCAGCCTTCGGCCGATGATCATTTTCTGGATCTCGGCGGTGCCTTCACCGATCAGGAGCATCGGCGCCTCGCGGTACAGGCGCTCGATCTCGTACTCCTTGGAGAAGCCGTAGCCGCCGTGGATCCGGAAAGCGTCCTCGACCACCTCCTTGCAGTACTCGGAGGCGAGGTACTTCGCCATCCCGGCCTCAAGGTCGTTTCGCTCCCCCGAGTCCTTTTTGCGTGCAGCATTGACCATCATCGCATGGGCGGCCTCGACCTTGGTAGCCATCTCCGCGAGCTTGAACTGGATCGCCTGGTGCTGGGCGATCGGCTTGCCGAAGGTGTGCCGCTGCTGGGCGTACCGGACCCCGAGTTCGAAGGCACGCTGGGCGACGCCGCAGCCACGCGCCGCCACATTCACGCGGCCAACCTCGACTCCGTCCATCATTTGGTAAAAACCTCGGCCGGTGGTCCCGCCCAGCACGCGGTCGGCCGGAAGCCGCAGGTCGGCCATGACCAGTTCGGTCGTGTCGACCCCCTTGTACCCCATCTTGTCGATCTTCCCGGGGATCGTCAGCCCCGGCCGCACCTCACCGAAGCCCGGCTCCTTCTCGATCAGGAAGGTCGTCATCGACTTGTGGGGCGCTGTGCCCTCGGGGTGTCCTTCGTCACTTCGTACGAGAACGGCCACCAGGGACGACGTTCCGCCGTTCGTCAGCCACATCTTCTGACCGTTCAGGACGTACTCGTCACCGTCCCTGACCGCTTTCGACGTGATCGCCGACACGTCGGAGCCGAGACCCGGCTCCGACATCGAGAACGCCCCTCTGACGTCCCCCGCGGCCATCCGCGGCAGGAAGTGCTCCTTCTGCTCCCGCGTGCCGTGCTGCTTCAGCATGTACGCCACGATGAAGTGCGTGTTGATGATCCCGGACACCGACATCCAGCCCCGGGCGATCTCCTCCACGCACAGCGCGTACGTCAGGAGCGACTCGCCCAGACCGCCGTACTCCTCCGGGATCATCAGCCCGAACAGGCCGAGCTCCCGCAGCCCGTCCACGATCGCTTGCGGATACTCGTCCCGGTGCTCCAGCTCCGTCGCGACCGGGATGATCTCCTTGTCGACGAAGTCCCTGACGGTGGACAGGATCTCGGCCTGTACGTCCGTCAGGCCGGCGGTCTGCGCGAGGCGTGCCATGGTCTGTCAGCCCTCCTGAAGTTCCGGGCGGCCGGGCTGCTCGCCCCCGCGCTCCTTGATGTACGTCTCGGTCGGCACCAGGACCTTGCGGCGGAACACGCACACCAGCGTGCCGTCCTGCTTGTAGCCCTTGGTCTCGACGTGCACGATCCCGCGGTCGTCCTTCGACTTCGACGGCCACTTGTCCAGCACCGTCGTCTGCCCGTAGACCGTGTCCCCGTGGAACGTCGGCGCCACGTGCTTCAGCGACTCGATCTCCAGGTTGGCGATCGCCTTGCCGGAGACGTCCGGCACCGACATGCCGAGCAGCAGGGAGTAGACGTAGTTCCCGACCACCACGTTCTTGCCGAAGTCCGTCGTGTTCTCGGCGTAGTTGGCGTCCATGTGGAGCGGGTGGTGGTTCATGGTGAGGAGGCAGAAGAGGTGGTCGTCGTACTCGGTGACCGTCTTCCCGGGCCAGTGCTTGTACACCGCCCCGACCTCGAACTCCTCGTAGGTGCGCCCGAACTGCATCTGTCTCACGCCTCCGGGATCTCGAACTTCGACGTCCGGGTCATGCCCGCCGCCCTGCCCTTGCCGGAGATGACCAGCGCCATCTTGCGGCTCGCCTCGTCGATCATCTCGTCGCCGAGCATCGCCGAGCCCTTCTTCCCGCCCGCCTCGGACGTGTAGTAGTCGTACGCGTCGAGGATCAGCTCCGCGTGGTCGAAGTCCTCCTGCGACGGCGAGAAGATCTCGTTGGACGCCTCGACCTGGCCCGGGTGCAGCACCCACTTGCCGTCGAAACCGAGCGCGGCGGCACGGCCGGCGACCTCGCGGTAGCCGTCGACGTTGCGGATCTGGAGGTAGGGGCCGTCGATCGCCTGGAGGTCGTTCGCGCGGGCCGCCATCAGGATCTTCATGAGGATGTAGTGATAGGCGTCCGCCGGGTAGCCCGGGGGCTGCTCGCCGACCGCGAGGGACTTCATGTTGATCGACGCCATGAAATCGGCCGGACCGAAGATGATCGTCTCGACACGTTGACTGGCCTGGGCGATCTCATTGACGTTGTTGAGTCCCTGCGCGTTCTCGATCTGCGCCTCGATACCGATGCGGCCGACCTCGAACCCCATGGTCTTCTCGATCTGCGTCAACAGCAGGTCCAGGGCGACGATCTGCTGCGCGTTCTGCACCTTCGGCAGCATGACGCAGTCAAGGTTCGCGCCGGCGCCCTCGACGACCGTGACGACGTCCCGGTACGTCCACTCCGTCGTCCAGTCGTTGACGCGCACCACCCTCGTCTTGCCCGTCCAGTCGCCCTCGTTGAGGAACTTGACGATGGTGTGCCGCGCCTCCGGCTTCGCGAGCGGCGCGCACGCGTCCTCCAGGTCCAGGAAGACCTGGTCCGCCGGGAGGCCCTGGGCCTTCTCCAGGAAGCGCGGGTTGCTGCCCGGCACGGCGAGACAGGAGCGGCGGGGGCGCAGGCGGTTGACGGGCGTCATGCGGGGACCTCCAGGGGGTCGAGCCGGTTCGCTTTGCGGATCTCGTCGACGATGCGGCCGATGATCCCGGTGATGTCGAAGTCCTTCGGGGTGAAGACCGCGGCCACACCCGCGGCCCGCAGCTCGTCGGCGTCACCGCTGGGGATGATGCCACCGGCGATCACCGGAATGTCTGTGGCACCGGCCACACGCAGCCGGTCCAG
>DATCQX010000949.1:0-5599 GCA_036569285.1 Streptomyces sp. | reverse complement strand
CGAACGCCTCCGCCGTCCCCGCTTCCGAGGTGACCCCGGCCGGCGAGTGCCGGTGGCCGAGGAGGGCCTCGACGAGGGACTCGGTCCGGTCCGGGGTGAGCCCGGTGACGTTCAGCGGGAAGGGCGGGGTGTGGAAGAAGGCCGCCGCCACCCGGCCGTCGGCGTCGGTCAAGGTGCCGAAGAGGGGCGGTCGTTCGCCGTACAGGGCGCTGCCCCGGCTGCGCAGGTTCTCGGTCACGGTGAGCGGAACCGTGTGGTGGACCGGCCTGGAGTGCAGGAACGGCCGTGCCACCGCCAGGAATTCGGCCAGGTCGGTGGTCAACCGCCACTGTTCGTCGGTCATTCGGACTCCCCGTCGGGTTCAGGATCGGTGGACAGGCGGGCATGCAGGTGCATGTCCCGGAAGGCGTCGTGACGGCCCGCCGCGAGCGTGGCGCCGCGCAGCGTCCCCTCGTAGCGGAAACCGCAGCGCTCGGCGACCCGACAGGAGACGTCGTGCCCGTCAGCGTGGTCCAACTCCAGCCGGTGCAGCCCGAATTCGCCGAGGGCCCAGCGGCTGACGACGGTGAGGGCACCCGTGGCGACACCCCGCCCCCGCGCCTCGGGCAGCACCCAGTACCCCACGCGCGCGGACCGCATGACCCGGTTCACGGCGTTGAGCCCCACCTGCCCCAGCGTCTCGCCCGTCCCGGCATCGGTGACACGGAACGGCATGCCGGCGCCCTGCGCGGCGGCCTCGACCTTCGACCGCAGGTGCGCGCGTGCCGTGCCGGGATCCGTCACCGGCATCAACGGCGTGTTCCACCGCCGGAACTCGTCGTCCGACTGCCCACGCAGCCAGGCGTCCACATCGGCCTCGGAGGCGGGGTCCCAGGAGCGCAGGGTGAGGCCGTGGCCGTGCAGGAGGGGGACCACCGCCATGGGGAGTACGGGGTCTACGGGTACGGGGTCTACGGGTAGGGGGTCGTTCGCTGGGGGCATGCGGCCATTGAAACCGGGTCCCTCCGGAGAGGCACCCCATTTGATCTACGCCTCGCGGGCTACCTCTGCGGAGCTACCTCTCGGGGGCTACCTCGCTGGAGCCACCCCTCGCCAGGCAGCCCCCAAGAGCTACGGGCGATCCCCTACGTGCCGTGCGGCCCGAACACCGGCACGCCCTCCCGGAACACCACCGCCAGCTCCATCCCGGGTTGCAGCTCCGCAGAGGTACACCCCACGACCTCCGTCATCACCCGAGGCCCCTCCTCCAGTTCCACGACCGCCGCGACATAGGGCACGCGCTCCCGGAACGGCGGCAGGTCGTTGCGGTGGACCGTCGACCACGTGTAGAGGCTCGCCCGCCCGCTCGCCTCCTCCCAGACGACGTCCTCGCTCCAGCAGTGGGGGCAGAACTCGCGGGGGTAGTGGTGGGGGCGCCCGCAGGCGGTGCAGCGCCGGATCAGGAGCCGTCCCCGCGCGGCGGCCTCCCAGTAGGGGCGGGTGAACGCGTCGTCCTCAGGTATGTCGTACCTCTGAGGTACCCCGGGAGTCCTGTCCACTGTCAGAACCACCCCAGCGCGCTGTCCACCGACCAGCTCTGCCACGACATCCCGAACAGCCCGACCACCGACATCAGCCCCATCATCGAGTTCTGCCCCTGCTCGGCCCAGTCGTGGATCATGAGGACGAAGTAGAGGGCGTTCAGCAGCAGCCCGCCGACCAGGGCGACCGGGGTGAGGAAGCCGAGGATCAGCCCGAGCCCGAGGGCGAGTTCGGCGTACGCGACGACGTACGCCATGAGGCGCGGCCGGGGTGTGACGGTCGCCGCGAACCCGCTGCGGACGGCCCGCCAGCGGTGTTTCGCGGCGATGTCCGCCGCCCAGCGGATGCCGCCGCCCTGGAACCAGGTCTTCTTGTCCTTGTGCCGCCAGCTCTCCAGCCACCACAGCCCGAGCCCGATCCGCAGCACCGCCAGCCACTGGGCGCCGTCGAGCCAGATCGTGTCCATGGGGCTCCCTGCGAGGTCGGGCGAACGGGGCCGCGAATCTGACGGTACGTCAGTTCTAGGGGTGGTCCTGAGGTTTGACAAGAGGGCGGCCGACGCTCCCGTCACGCGGTTCCGGTCACCCCTGGCGCTCTCGTTGCACCTCCCTTTACATCCGTGATCAATCCGCAACCAATTCCGGTCTTGACCGATACCCATCAACCCATCGCGTGATTACGCTCGCGGCTATGGCCCAACCCCGCGAATCCACAGCGCCGATACAGTCCCGGCGCACCGGCCCCACCCCGGCCGACCGCCCCGTCTACATCATCGGAGCCGGACCGGGCGGCCTCGCCGCGGCGTACGCGCTGAAGGAGAAGGGGATCAGGGCGGTCGTGCTGGAGAAGTCCGACCGGATCGGGGACTCCTGGCGCCGCCATTACGACCGTCTGCATCTGCACACGACCCGGCGGCTCTCCGCTCTGCCGGGGCTGCCGATGCCGCGCAGGTTCGGCCGCTGGGTGGCCCGCGCGGACGTCGTCCGCTACCTGGAGAAGTACGCCGAGCACCACGAACTCGACATCGTCACGAGCGTCGAGGTCTCCGGCGTCGAGCGCGCCCCTGACGGCGGCGGCTGGCTCCTGAGGGCTACGGGTGGACGCGAGCTGACCGGTTCGGCGGTGATCGTCGCGACCGGCTACAACCACACCCCGTACCTCCCGGGATGGACAGGACGTGAGAGCTACACCGGCCCGCTGATCCACGCCGTCGAGTACCGCAACGGCGCCCGGTACAAGGGCAAGGACGTCCTCGTCGTCGGCGTCGGCAACACGGGCGCCGAGATCGCCGTCGACCTGGTGGAGAACGGCGCGGCACGGGTGCTGCTCGCGGTGCGGACGGTCCCGCACATCGTGCGCCGCTCCACGGCGGGCTGGGCGGCCCAGTACACGGGCATCCTCGTCCGCAGGCTGCCCGCCGTCATCGTGGACGGACTCGCGCGCCCCATGGCCAAGTTGAGCATCCCCGACCTCTCCGAGCACGGCCTGCCGCGACCCGACACCGGGCTCTACAGCCGGGCCAAGCAGGGCGCGATCCCCGTGCAGGACGTCGGGCTGATCAGCGCGATCCGCAAGGGCAAGGTCGAGGTCGTCGGGGCCGTGCAGGGGTTCGAGGAGGGGGAGGTGCTGCTCGCCGGCGGGCAGCGGGTGCGGGCCGACGCCGTCATCGCGGCCACCGGATACTCCTGTGCGCTGGAAGGGCTCGTCGGGCCGCTCGACGTGCTCGCCGAGGACGGCCGTCCGGTGGTGAACGGGGCGCGGTCGCCGAAGAACGCGGCCGGGCTGTACTTCACCGGGTTCGTCACGCCGATCAGCGGGACGTTCCGCGAGGTGGGGCTGGACGCGGAGCGGATCGCCAAGCGCATCGCCCGCGACCTGAAGGCGTAGATGTCCTCAACTCATCGCAGTAGTACGGCTGTTGTACAAGTGGCGGATGTGGCGGCCGTTACGGTGTCCGGCCTCTGTCGGCCGTCGCCGCCGGTCACCACAATGTGCGGGCAGAACGTGAGCAATGTTCATCTTCTCTGCGCCGCCCCCGGAGGCCGTACGTGGCAAGCGAAAGACCCTTCTCCCGCCGCAAGTTGATCGGGGGCGCGGGCGCCCTCACCCTGGCCGCGACGGCCGCCGGTACGGCATCCGCGTCGGCGGCGACCGCCACCCGCGACGTCGACGTCGCGATCGTCGGCGCCGGGCTCGCCGGGCTGACGGCGGCCCGCGACCTGGCGGCGGCCGGAAAGTCCGTCGTCGTCCTGGAGGCCCGCGACCGGGTCGGCGGGCGGGTGCTCAACCTGAGGCTCGCGAACGGCGGAATCACCGAAGGCGGCGGGGAGTTCATCGGCCCGACGCAGACCCGCATGAAGGCCCTGGCCGACTCCCTCGGCGTCGAGACCTTCCCGACCTACAACACCGGCAACAACCTCCTGTACAAGGACGGCAAGAAAACCCCCTACGCCACCGACGGCGCCCTCGGCTCCGTGCCGCCCGTCGACCTCGCCGGACTCGCCAACGCGGCCATCGTGCAAGCCTCGTTGAACGACATGGCCAAGCAGGTCCCGGTCGACGCCCCCTGGACCGCGCCCAAGGCCGACGAATGGGACCGCCAGACCTTCGAGACCTGGCTGCGCCTCAACGCGGTCGTCCCGTCCGCCAAGTTCCTTCTGGACGTAGCCTGTACGTCGATCTTCTCGGCCGAACCCCGTGAGCTCTCCCTGCTGTTCGTCCTGTACTACATCGCGGGCGCGGGCGACGCGAACAACCCCGGCACCCTGGAGCGGCTCACCGAAACCGCGAAGGGCGCCCAGGAGTTGAGGTTCGTCGGCGGCTCGCAGGCCGTGCCGGTCAAGCTGGCCGCGACCCTCGGCGACCGCGTCGTCCTGAACGCGCCGGTCCGCTCGATCGCCAAGTCCGGTTCCCGGTACGTCGTTTCGGCGGACGGCGTGACGGTCACCGCGTCCCGTGTCGTCGTCGCCGTGCCCCCGCCGCTGGCCGCGCGCATCACGTACGACCCCCTGATGCCCGCCGCCCGCGACCAGCTCACCCAGCGCCTGCCGATGGCGTCGGTCGCCAAGGCCATCGCGGTCTACGACACGCCCTTCTGGCGGGCCGACGGGCTGAACGGCCAAGTCGTCAGCGACAGCGGCGTGATCAGCTCGACGTTCGACAACTCCCCGCCGGACGCCTCCTTCGGCGCCCTCATGGGCTTCATCGAGGCTGACAAAGCACGGCAGTTGGACGCGGCGAGCGAGGCCGAGGTGCGCGCGGCGGTCCTCAAGGACTTCACCACCTACTTCGGCGCCAAGGCCGCCACCCCGACCTCCTTCGCCCTGCACCGCTGGAACAACGAGCAGTACACCCGAGGCGGCCCCGTCTCCATCGCCGCACCGGGCGTACTCACCCAGTACGGACGGTCGTTGCGCGCTCCGGTCGGCGGCATCCACTGGGCCGGGACGGAGACGTCCGTCTACTGGATGGGGTTCATGGACGGGGCCGTACGGTCGGGCGAACGCGTCGCGCGCGAGGTACTGGCCGCACTCTGACGAACCGTCAGCCACGGGGTCCGGGCCGTCTCACGGCCACAGCAGGACCTTCTCCCAACCCCCCTCGCCCCGCCGGTACTCCAGCCGCACATGCTTGCGCTGCTCTTCGCCCTGGAAGAACTCCACGGAGTCCGGGGCGAGTCGGTACAGAGTCCAGGTGGGGGCGGGGGTTTCCGGGTTTTGCACCGCCCGCTCCCACGCGTCCGTGGAGGCGGTGGTCAACTCGGCGAGGGAGGACAGGGGTTGGCTCTGCCGTCCGGTGAGCGCGGCGGCCAGGGCGCCCGTCGAGCGGGCGTGCAGATCCGCCTGGGACTCCGTCTCCGGGGCCGACGTCACCCGGCCCCGGACACGGACCTGACGGCCGAGCGACGGCCAGTAGAAAGCGAGGGCCGCGTACGGCCGTTCCGCCAGCTGCCGTCCCTTCCTGCTCGTCGCGTGCGAGGCGAACGACCAGCCGTGGTCCTCGTCGGCGCCGTGCAGCATGACGATCCGCACGTCCGGGAGGCCGTCCGCGCCGGCCGTCGCGAGCGACACGGTGTGCG
>DATCQX010000948.1:0-3294 GCA_036569285.1 Streptomyces sp. | reverse complement strand
CGTCGGTGACCGCGAGACCCTCGGGGGCTTTCAGCGCGCGCAACGTCTTGGCGTAACGGCCGTCTGTCTCGGCGGCGTTGCTCACGGCTCGCGCTATGCGTTCCGCGATGTCCTCCGCCTTGCCCTTGTCGGGGTCACCGTTCGCCTCGCCGGTGCCGGGGAGGAGGGGGACGGGGGCACCAGGGGTCGGCCGCGTCCTGGAGGGCCTGGGTCAAGTTCTTCTGCGCGGCGGTGAGTGCGTTCAGGGTGGTTCTGATCAGGCCGCATTCGCCGTACAGGTACTGGTAGTTGCGTCCCAGCTGGGCCAGGTCCCGTTCCGCCGCCGTCTGGGCCTCGCCCTTCTGGGTGTCCCTGAGCGGGCCCGCGATCTCCTGTTCGGGTCGACGGTGCCCGCCTTGGCCGCGACCGCCGGGGCGATCTCGCCGAAGTTGGCCAGGGCGGTGCTGAGCCGGCCGCACTCGTCGCGGACCGCCTTGAGGCGGTTCTCCCGCGTGGGGAGGATCTCCGCGAGGGCGTCGGAGGTGGTGAATCCCGGGGCCTTCGCACCGTCGTGGGCCGTCGTGAGGTCGGTGAGCGCGGTGGCCGTGGCGGTGCGGAGTTCTTCCGCCACGCCGGACGCCTTGGTCCAGGGGCCCTTGGACGCCTTCAGGTCCGGGGCGCCGCCCGGGTCGGCGACGTGATCGATCCGGGTCCGCTGGGCGGCATCAGTTTTGAGCCGCTCCCACTCTTCCCACGCCATCGGCGTTTCCTCCCCCGTCCGCGGACAGCGCCGCGAGGCGCACCGTACTTCTGCGAAAAGGCAGCGTAGCTGGCGGGTTTCGGCAGGGGGCGCCCCCTGTGACAAGTCGATCTTTCAGCGGAGCGTGGGGATTCCCGAACTCGCTGTGATGGGTTTCGGAGGCGGTGGGAAAGTTTTTGGAGACGGGGAATTCGGGTGCGGCTACCATGTGGAGGAGAAGCGGATTTCCTGGGTGTCCGGGTGTCGGTGGCCTCATAGGGGAGGCGGCTGGCACCCCCTTTGCTGTCCGGCTTCTTCGGCGCACGTCAGGGTGCGGATGGGGGTCCGTGTCCGGCAGTCGCCGAGGCGTGTGAATTCTTCGGTAAGAAAATCCCCGGACGGCCGTAAGAAATTGGTGAGAGGCCGTTCGCGATCGCAGGGCGCGAGACGAGGGAATACGTGACCAGGGTATTCGCAGATTGCGTGGGCCTGCCCGCCGCGTTCACGAGTTTCGTGGGCCGGCGGGAGGAGGCCGCTGAGATCCGCCGGCTGCTGAAGACGCGGCGGCTGGTGACGCTCTCCGGGATGGGCGGCGTCGGCAAGACGCGGCTGGCGCTGGAGGTGGGGGCCGCGTGCCGGGAGGAGTTCGCGGACGGGGTGTGGCTGGTGGACCTCGCCCCCGTGTCCGACCCCTCCGCGGTGGCGGCGACGGCGGCGGGCGCGCTGCGGGTGCCCGACCTCGGGGCGCTGCCGTTCACGGAGCAGCTCGCGGGGTATCTGGCGGGACGGCAGGCGCTGCTGTTGCTGGACCACTGCGAGCACGTCGTCGACGCGTGCGCGGAACTCGTCAGGACGCTCCTGTCCGCCGCCCCACAGCTGCGGATCCTCGCGACGAGCCGCCACACCCTGGGGGTCACGGGCGAGTACGTCCACGCCCTCGCGCCGCTCGCCCGCGACGAGGCGGTGGAGCTGCTGCGGGACCGGGCCGCCGCCGTCCGGCCCGGGTTCTCCGACGGCGGAGGCGACGAAGGCGGCGAGGGCGAAGCCGAGCTGGCCCGCCTCTGCGCCGACCTGGACTGCCTGCCCCTGGCGATCGAGCTGGCCGCGTCCCGCCTGCGCACACTCAGCGTCCCGCAGCTCACCGCCCGCCTGGAGAACCGTTTCGCGCTCCTCACCGGCGGCTGCCGGACCGCCCCGGCCCACCAGCGCACCCTGCGCGGGGTGATCGACTGGAGCTACGAGCTGTGCACCCCGGCCGAACGGCTGCTGTGGAGCCGGCTGACCGTCTTCGCCGGAGGGTTCAGCCTGGAGGCCGCCGAGAGCGTCTGCTCCGGGGACGGCATCGACGAGACCGAGGTGCTGGACCTCCTCGACCGGCTCGTCACCCAGTCCGTCGTCCTCACCTGCATGATCGACGGCCGGCCGCGTTACCGGCTGCTCCAGACCATCCGGGAGTACGGCCGGGAGCGGCTCGCGGACGCCGACGGGCCGCACCGCCGTCACCGTGACTTCTTCCTCGCCCTGGCCCAGCGCGTCGACCGGAACTGGTACGGCCCCGGCCAGCAGGAGAGCCTGGCCCTGCTGCGCACGGAGCACCCCAACCTGCTGGCCGCCCTCGACCACGAAGGCGACCCCCGCAGCCGTCTCGCGCTCGTCGCGGCCCTGTGCTGGCACTGGTGCGCGGGCGGGTTCCTCAGCGAGGGGCGCCGGCAGGTCGAGCGGGTGCTCGCCGCCGCGCCCGAGCCCTGCGTGGAGCGTGCCCGCGCGCTGCTGGCCGCCGTCTGGGTGGCGCAGACCCAGGGCGACCTGGCGGCGGCCGACCGCTGGCTCGACGAGGCCGGGGAGCTGGGCCGTCTGCTGGACGACGAGTGGGTGCGGGCGCAGGCGGACGGTCTGCGCGGGGTGTGCGCGCACTACCGGGGGCAGCCGCAGGAGAGCATCCGCCGCTACGAGGCGGCCCTGGCCGTCATGACCGCGCTCGGCGACGAGCGTGAGGCCACCTCCTGGCGGCTGTCGCTGGCCTGCGTCCTGGCGTACGCCTGCGATCCCCGGGCGGAGGACACCGGTGCGCGGTTCATCGCGGACTCCCGGGCCGGCGGGGAGCGGTGGGGGCGGGCGCAGGTCCTGATGGCCATGGGCCACAACTCCTGGGCCCTCGGTGACCGGGCGGGCACCGAGACCCTCGTCACCTCCGCGCTGCGGACCATGCGCGGCCTCGCCGACCACGCGATGGTCGCGCGGATGCTGGAACTCCTCGCCTGGGCCACGGCCGCCGGCGGCGCCCACGAGCGCGCCGCCCGCCTGCTCGGCCTCGCGGACGCGCTGTGGCAGGACGCGGGCAGTTCGATCCACGCGTTCGGGCCGCAGATGTCGGAACAGCATGCGGGGTGTGAGCGGGCCGCGATCGGGGCGTTGGGGGAGGCGGGGTACCGGGAGGCGTTCGCTGAGGGGGGCCGGCACCAGTGTCCTGTGCAGGCGGTGGACTATGCGCTGGAGGCGGGGGCTCTCGCGCTCGACGCCGGGCTTCCCACGGACGACGCCCTCGTACCCGAGATCCACGCCGGGCCCCCCGAGCC
>DATCQX010000947.1:0-7687 GCA_036569285.1 Streptomyces sp. | reverse complement strand
CGGCACGGCTGCCCGCAGCTAGGGCGGAGAAGGAGACGGGGGTGCGGGCGGGTGGGGGCAGCGTGGCTGCGCGCAGCTACGCGAGGTGAGTAGGTGGGTGGGGGCGGGGCTAGAGTGCCCGGATGATCGAGGTGCCTGAAGCCTTCGTCCGGATCACCGTCGAGCGCGAGGGGGAGGTCGGGGAGCGTTGGATTGGTGAACTGCCTGGGATTGTGGACCAGTTGATCAAGCAGTGGGGCTGTGTGCAGGGTGGTGAGGTGACGCACGGCGGGGTTGGGGTTGTCGTGCCTGTGCTGCGGGAGGACCGGTCGGGGGCGGTTTTGAAGGTGTCCTTTCCGCATCCGGGCAATGTCCATGAGCCGGATGCGTTTGCCGCGTGGGCCGGGAAGGGAGCCGTGCTGCTGTATGAGCGGGATGATGCGCGGTTCGCGATGTTGCTTGAGCGGGTCGAGGCGGCGACGTTGGGGGATGTGGAGCGCGACGAGGACGTCATCGCCTCTGTGGCCGGGGAGATCAGTCGGCGGCTCGCTGTTCCCGGGCCCGCGCATCTGCCTCGGCTCAGCGATCGGGCGGACGAGTGGGCGGCTCAACTCCACACAGATGCGGCGGAGTTGGCGCACGGCATGCCCGCCCGCGTCCTCGACTTCGCTCACGAGACGATCCGGGACCTCGGGCGCCGTCAGCCCGACACCCTCGTCCATGGAGATCTGCATGCCAGGAACATCCTGCGGGCCGGGCGGGAGCCGTGGCTCGCGGTGGATCCGAAGGGGTATGTGGGGGACCCGGGGTACGACGGGGCGAACTTCCTGAAGACGAGGGCGTTTTCGCTGCTTGCCGCGCCGGATCTGCGGGTGGCGGCGTTGCGGGTGGTGGACGTCTTCGGGGAGGCCGCCGGGATCGAGCGGGAGAGGCTGCGGCGCTGGGCCCAACTGCACGCGGTGCAGGCCGCGTTCTGGGCGAGGCGGCACGGGTTCCGGGTGGCGCGGGGCGGGCCGGAGCTGGACCGACTCACGCTGTTCGCCGAGGAGTTGGCGGAGCTGCTGACCGATAGAAAAGCGTTTGCGGCGGCGCATGAGCTGCCCGAGCATCAGCGACCATGAAGACCGCACCCGCGCGCCCCCTCGCCCTGCTCACCGGAGTCGGCCGGACCGTCGGCATCGGCGCGGGCATCGCGGCTCAACTCGCCTCGTCCGGCTGGGACATCGCGTTCACGCACTGGACGCCGTACGACGACCGCATGACCTGGGGCCGGGAGCCCGGCGCCACCGAGGCGATCGCGGCAGGGCTCGTGGAGCGCGGCGCGGCCGTGCACGCGGTGGAGGCGGACCTCGCCGACCCCGGGGCCCCGGCACGGATCTTCGACGAGGTCGAGGAGCGGCTCGGCCCGGTCACCGCGTTGGTGATGTGTCACTGCGAGAGCGTCGACTCGGGCATCCTCGACACGAGCGTGGAGAGCTTCGACCGGCACTTCGCGGTGAATTCCAGGGCGAGTTGGCTGCTGATCCGGGAGTTCGGACGACGGTTCGACGCCCCGTACGGCACGGGTCGTATCGTCTCCCTGACCAGCGACCACACCGTCCACAACCTCCCCTACGGGGCGAGCAAGGGCGCCCTGGACCGCATCACGCAGGCCGCGGCGCACGAGCGGGCGCACCTCGGGATCACCGCGAACGTCGTCAACCCGGGCCCGGTGGACACGGGTTGGATGAGTGACGAGATCCGCGCCATGGCTCTGGACCGAACTCCCCTGAACCGGCTGGGTACTCCGCAGGACACCGCCCACCTGGTCGACTTCCTCTGCTCACCCCAGGGGCAGTGGATCAACGGCCAACTCCTGATGAGCAACGGCGGGTTCGCGTCGTAGCCGCAGGGCTCAGTGCGACTGGTACAGCCCCTCCACGGCCTCGGAGAAGTCCCGCAGGATCTCCGCCCTGCGGAGTTTCATCGACGGCGTCAGATGCCCCGCGGCCTCGGTGAAGTCGCCCGGCAGGACGACGAACCTGCGGATGGACTCCGGGCGGGAGACTAGCTTGTTGGCCTCGTCGACGGCCCGCTGCACGACGGACTCCAACTCTTCGTCGCCCAGGAGGAGTTCGATGGGGACGGGGTGTTTGCCGTTCATCCGGCGCCAGTGGGTGACGCCTTCGGGGTCGAGGGTGATGAGGGCGGAGACGTAGGGGCGGCCGTCGCCGAGGACCATGCACTGGGAGATCAGGGGGTGGGAGCGGAGCCAGTCCTCAAGTGGGGCCGGGGCAACGCTCTTTCCGCCCGCCGTGATGATCATTTCCTTCTTGCGGCCGGTGATCGTGAGGTAGCCCTCGTCGTCCAACTCCCCTATGTCACCGGTCGCCAGCCAGCCGTCGGGCGCCGCGGGGACGACGCCTCCGGCGGCGGGGTCCCAGTAGCCGCGCAGGACGTGGTCGCCGGCGATGAGGATCTCGCCGTCCGCCGCGATCCGGATGCGGGTGCCGGGCATGGGCCAACCGACTGTGCCCAGACGGGGTTTGAGGGGTGGGATGCAGGTCGTCGCGCCCGTCGTCTCGGTGAGGCCGTAGCCCTCGTAGATCTCGATGCCGGCGCCGAGGTAGAAGGAGGACAGGCGGCGGCCGAGCGGGGAGCCGCCGCAGATGGCGTGCCGGACCTTGCCGCCCATGGCATTGCGGATCCGCCGGTAGACGAGCGGGTCGTAGAAAGTGCGGGCGGTACGCAGGGCCGCGCCGGGGCCGGAGCCGGTGCCGGTCTTCTGTGCCTCGACGGCCTCGCCGTAGCGGCGGGCGACGGAGACGGCCCGGTCGAAGGAGGTGACCCGGCCGCCGGCCTCGGCGCGCGCCCGCGCCACGTTGAAGACCTTCTCCAGCATGTAGGGGATGGCGAGCAGGCAGGTCGGTTTGAAGGCGGCAAGGTCCGGGAGGAGGTGTTCGGACTTGATGCTCGGCGCATGGCCGAGGCGGACCCGGGCGCGGACGGCGGCGATGGCGACCATCCGGCCGAAGACGTGGGACATGGGCAGGAAGAGGAGGACGGAGACCTCGATGCCCTGTGACTTGAAGACGGGGTGGAGAAGCTCGATCGCGTTGTCCACCTCGGCGAAGAAATTGCCGTGGGTGAGGGCGCAGCCCTTGGGCCTACCCGTAGTACCTGAGGTGTAGACCAGGGTGCACAGGGTGTCCGGGGTGAGCATCCCCCTGCGGATCTCCACCTCGGCGTCCGGGACGTGCGCGCCCGCTTCCGCGAGCCGGTCGATGTGCCCCTTCTCCATGACCCAGATGTGCCGCAGGTCGGGCAGCCGGTCGCGTTCGGGGCCGATCGCGGCGGCCTGGCCGGGGGTCTCGGTGACGAGGGCGACGGCGCCGGAGTCCTGGAGGATCCAGCGGACCTGGAAGACGGAGGAGGTCGGGTAGACGGGGACGGTCACGAGGCCGGCCGCCCAGGCGGCGAAGTCGAGGAGCGTCCACTCATAGGTCGTCCGGGCCATGATGGCGACCCGGTCGCCCGGTACGAGGCCCTCGGCGATGAACCCCTTGGCGACGGCGTGCACTTGGGCGGCGAACTGCCTCGCCGTCACGTCGCTCCACCGCCCCTCGGCGTCCCGTCGGCTGAGGACGACCTGGTCGGGCGCCACCGCCGCGTTGTCGTACGGAAGTTCCGCGAGGGAGCCGTGGGTGACGGTCGGCGCGAGCGCCGGGACGGCCGCCTCGCGGACGACTCCGTCGAGCCGCCGCACCTCGGGCTCGACGAGCACAGGGGTGACGCCGTCGGCGTAGTCGGCCGAAGTGGGGTACGAGGTGGACACAGGCGGCTCCCTGGGCGTGCAGCGGAAAACTGCTTGCTGCAAGACGTACGTGCCTGGTGTGCCGAGGCGTTCAGCCTTGGGGCCTCGGGGAAGTGGTTACCAGCGGTTGAGCAAGCGATCGTACGGTGCTGTCGTGGGGGGCCTGTGAGGATCGGGAGATGGTCCGGGGTCGGGGCTGTGCAGTATCGAGGATATGTGAGGAAGTGTCACGTTCGCTCCAGTACAGCGGTCACCCCCTGTCCCCCGGCGGCGCAGATCGAGATCAACCCCCGTCCGGGAGCCTCTCGTTCGGCGAGCAGCTTGGCCAGCGTCGCGACGATCCGGGCGCCCGTCGCCGCGAAGGGGTGACCGGTCGCCAGGGACGAGCCGGTGACGTTGAGCCGCTCGCGGTCGACCGGCGCGAGCCCCTGCTTCTCCCAGGCGGCCAGCGTGGCCAACACCTGCGAGGCGAAGGCCTCGTGGATCTCGACGAAGTCGAAGTCCCCCATTTCCAGGCCGGTTCGCTCCAGCATGCGCGGCACGGCGTAGGCGGGCGCCATCAGCAGTCCGTCCTCCCCTCCGGCCGCATCGCCGCGCACGAAGTCCACGGCGGCCGTCTCGTACGCCGTCAGGTACGCCATCGGCTCCAGCCCCCGCATCTCCGCCCACTCTTCGGAGGCGAGGAGGACGACGGCGGCGCCGTCCGTGAGGGGTGTCGAATTGCCCGCCGTCATCGTGGGGTTGGGGCCGTCAGTGCCGAACACCGGTTTCAGGGCGGCGAGTTTCTCGACGGTCGAGTCGGGGCGCAGGTTCTGGTCCCGCTTCAGACCCCGGAACGGGACGACGAGGTCGGCGAAGAAGCCGCTCTCGTAGGCCTCCGCGAGGCGCTGGTGGCTCGTCGCCGCCAACTCGTCCTGTTCCTCACGGGAGATGCCCCAGGAGCGGGCGGTCACCGCGGCGTGTTCGCCCATCGAAAGGCCGGTACGGGGCTCGGCGTTGCGCGGCATGTCGGGGACGAGGTGGCCGGGGCGGATCTTCGCGAGGGCCTTGAGGCGGGCGCCCGTCGACCTGGCGCGACGGACCTCCAGCAGGATGCGGCGCAGGTCGTCGTTGACGCCGAGCGGGGCGTCGCTCGCGGTGTCGACGCCGCCCGCGACGGCCGAGTCCGTCTGCCCGAGGGCGATCTTGTTCGCGGCGGCGATGATGGCCTGGAGGCCTGTGCCGCACGCCTGTTGGATGTCGTACGCCGGGGTGCGCGGGTCCAGCTTCGAGCCGAGGAGCGTCTCACGGGCGAGGTTGAAGTCACGGCTGTGCTTGAGGACCGCTCCGGCGACGAACTCCCCCACCACGCCCGGGACATCGAGGCCGTGGCGGACGGCGAGGCCGTTCACCGCGGCCGTCAGCATCTCCTGGTTGGAGGCCGTCGCGTAGGGGCCGTCGGAGCGCGCGAAGGGGGTGCGGGCGCCGCCGATCACCGCGACCCGGCGGGCACGCGGGGGCTCGACCGGGGGCTTCGACTGGCCGTCGCGCACCAGCTCCAGGGGACTCATCTCGACCTGCTCCTCACCCTTGACCTAGACTTACCCCAGGTAACCTTACTCCGGAGTAAGTAATTCCACCGGGCCGTGGAAGAACTGGGGAGACGTACATGGCCGACCGCTATCTGAGCTTCACCGCCACCGCACCCGGCCGGTTCCTCACCCGCCGGCTCGGCCTGCCGCAGCCCGCCGCGCTTCTGCGCTGGTCGCCCGAACACCCGTCCCTCCCCGGCACCTTGGTTCACCTTACGGCCGGCACCTCGACCCTGGACCTGCCACCCGTCCTCGCCCGTACGGGACTTGGCACCGGCTCCGGCGATCCGGCCGCCGTCGTCCTCGACGCGACCGGGGTGCGGGACGTCGAGACGCTCGCCGAGGTGCACGCCGCCCTGCACCCCGTCGTGCGGTCCGTCGCCGCGAGCGGGCGGATCGTCGTGCTGGGGACGCCACTTGACCCGGATGACCATCAACAGGCCGCCGTCCAGCAGGCGTTGGAGGGGTTCACTCGGTCGCTCGGCAAGGAGATCGGGCGGGGGCGGACGGTGAATCTCGTGCGGGTGACCGACGCCGGGGCCGCCGAGTCGACGCTGCGGTTCCTGCTCTCGCCGAAGTCCGCGTACGTCAGCGGGCAGGTCGTCGAGGTGGGCCCCGGCGAGGCGTACACGGGGGACTGGGAAGCACCCCTCGCCGGCCGGACCGCCCTGGTCACCGGCGCCGCGCGGGGGATCGGCGCGGCCGTCGCCGAGACCCTCGCCAGGGACGGCGCCGACGTCGTCGTCCTCGATGTCCCGCAGGCCGAGGAGGAGGCGCGGCTTCTCGCCGAGCGGATCGGTGGGCGGGTGTTGGCGCTGGACATCACGGCGGACGATGCCGGGGAGCGGATCGCCGCCGAACTTCCGGACGGGCTGGACGTGTTGATCCACAACGCCGGGATCACTCGGGACCGGCGGCTGGTCAACATGCCTGCCGAGCGGTGGAGTTCGGTGCTCGACGTGAACCTCGCGAGTGTGCTGCGGACCACCGATGTGCTGCTCGGGAAGGGAACCCTGCGGCCGGGTGGGCGGATCGTCGCCACCGCGTCCATCGCCGGGCTCGCGGGGAACGCAGGGCAGACCAACTACGGAGCCAGCAAGGCTGGGATCGCCGGGTGGGTACGAGCACTCGCACCCCGTGCGCTCGCCGGGCACGGGGTGACCGTGAACGCCGTCGCGCCCGGGTTCATCGAGACGAAGATGACCGCCGCCGTGCCGCTGTTCATCCGGGAGGCCGGGCGGCGGATGAACTCCCTTGCGCAGGGTGGGGTTCCGGGTGATGTCGCCGAGACGACGGCGTGGCTCGCGCACCCCGCGTCCGGGGCGGTCAACGGGCAGGTCGTGCGGGTGTGCGGGCAGAGTCTGCTGGGGGCCTGATGGCTACGACGAACCTGGGCGGGGTGCCGTCCCTCGTCCCGTTCTTCGTGCGGGGTGCGCTCCTGTCTCCTGTCAAACGGCCGCGTGCCGACGCCGAGTTCGTGCGTGAGCGGGTTGTCGTTTCCGGGCTGCGGGTCGATCTCGCGCGGCTGTCGGCGTACGAACGGGTCTGCGGGTTCGCCGCCGGGGACGACTCGTTGCCGGTCACCTATCCGCATGTCCTCGGGTTTCCGCTCGCCATGCGGTTGATGAGTGCGCGGAGTTTTCCGTTGCCGTTGCTCGGGCTGGTTCACACGTCCATCGAGATCAGCCGGTACGGGGCGCTTGCGGCGAGCGGGGTGTACGAACTCGGCGTGCATGTCGAGGGGTTGGCGGCGCATCGGCGGGGGACCGAGGCTTCGGTCGTCACGGAGTTGCGGTGCGAGGGGGGTCTTGTGTGGGAGTCGCGGAGTACGTATCTCGCTCGGCATCGGACAACGGGGGCTCACAAGAAGGCTACTGACGTTCCTTCAGACATGCCTCCGTTGCCCACTCTTGACGAGTGGCGGCTCGCCGGGGACGTCGGGCGGCGGTACGCGTCTGCTTCCGGGGATCGCAATCCGATCCATCTCCATCCTTTCACCGCGCGGCTGTTCGGGTTTCCTCGGGCCATCGCGCACGGCATGTGGACCGCCGCTCGCTGTCTCGCCGCTCAGGGGACTCCGGCGGCGGTGCGGGTACGAGCGGAGTTCCGGGCGCCGGTACTGCTGCCGTCGGCCGTGGTGTTCGCGTCGGACGGGGGGCGGTTCGAGCTGCGGGAGAAGGGGCGGGGTGAGGCGGCGGGGCGGGTTCATGTGAGTGGGCAAGTGGATGCGTTGGCTGGGCAGGGGTGAGGTGGGCGAGTGCGGGGCCGGTGGGGGCTGGGGTGGGACGTTGTCGCTCACCCGCGCTGGCGGGGTGCCGCTGCGCCCACCCGTGCCGCCCCTAGC
>DATCQX010000946.1:0-10594 GCA_036569285.1 Streptomyces sp. | reverse complement strand
CCCGCACCACAGCGACCACCCGATGTGCATGGACGGCATCGCGGCGTACTGGTTGGACATGGTCTTGAGGTCGCCGGAGGCCATCGACCCCCACGTCTCGTGCACGACGACGGTGTCGATGAAGTCGCCGCCGTTCATGAGCCGGGGCGGGGCGAGCGGATACAGGTAGTACCCCACGAGAGCCACCGCGGTGGTCGCGAAGAGGACCAGCCGCGTCGCCGCGTACCGCCCGGGATGGCTGCGGTACAGCCACACCAGCACACCGAGCGTGACGACGAAGTGCAGTGTCGCGTAGTAGTAGTTCATGCCCACGATCAGCCAAGTCACCGAGTTCACGGCGTGGTTGACCGACTCCTCGACCGCGATGCCGAGGTGGTGCTCCATCCGCCAGATCCAGTCGGCGTTGCGCAGCGCCTCGGACCTCTGCTCCGGGACCGCGTTGCGGATCAGCGAGTACGTCCAGTAACTCACCGCGATCAGCAGGACCTCGAACCAGAGGCGCGGACGCCGGGGGCTCCGCACACGTCGGGACTTGGCCGTGACGGATGGGGGAGCGGCCGGACCCCGGCCTTCCGAAGATGTCACGGTTACGTCACCCATAGGTACGAGTCTGCCAGAAGAGAGCTGTCCCCCAGATCATCCCCCGGGCCGGTCGGACCCGCATGTTCTACGCCGCGCGCACCGCCCCGGCCTCCCCCTCAGGTACGAGACGTACGGTCCCCCGGTACCGACGCGGTAGAGCCGCGTACGACGAGTTCCGGCATGAACACGAACTCGCTGTGCGGCGCGGGCGTGCCGCCGATCTCCTCCAGGAGCGTCCGCACCGCGGCCTGCCCCATCGCCGGGACCGGCTTGCGGACCGTGGTGAGCGGCGGATCGGTGAACGCGATGAGGGCGGAGTCGTCGAACCCGACCACGGAGACGTCCCCGGGGACGGTCAGCCCGAGCTGGCGGGCGGCCCGGATCGCGCCGAGCGCCATCATGTCGCTCGCGCACACCACCGCCGTGCACGACCGCTCGATGAGCGCGGTCGCCGCGGCCTGCCCGCCCTCCAGGGTGTACAGCGAGTGCTGGACGAGGCCGGTCTCCACCGCCTGCGCGGACAGCCCGAGTTGGTCCTGCATCGCCCGCACGAACCCCTCGATCTTCCGCTGCACCGGCACGAACCGCTTGGGCCCGAGGGCGAGTCCGATCCGGGTGTGGCCCAGGGAGACGAGGTGGGTGACGGCGAGGGTCATCGCGGCCCGGTCGTCCGGCGAGATGAACGGCGCCTGCACCTTGGGCGAGAAGCCGTCCACGAGCACGAACGGCACGCCCTGCGCGCGGAGTTGCTCGTAGCGCTGCATGTCGGCCGTGGTGTCCGCGTGCAGCCCCGAGACGTAGATGATGCCGGCGACGCCCCGGTCGACGAGCATCTCCGTCAGTTCGTCCTCGGTCGAGCCGCCCGGCGTCTGCGTGGCGAGGACCGGGGTGTAGCCCTGGCGGGTGAGGGCCTGCCCGATGACCTGGGCCAGCGCCGGGAAGATCGGGTTCTCCAGCTCCGGGGTGATCAGGCCGACCAGGCCCGCGCTGCGCTGCCGCAGCCGTACCGGGCGCTCGTAGCCGAGGACGTCGAGCGCGGCCAGTACGGATTCGCGGGTGGCGGCGGCGACGCCCGGCTTCCCGTTCAGGACCCGGCTGACCGTCGCTTCGCTCACCCCCGCCTGTGCGGCGATGTCGGCCAGCCGTGTGGTCACAGGGGTGGACTGTACCGGGCGGCCTGAAAGACGCGGGCGCGCACGTCCCGGCTGCTGTGTCATCGGGCCCCCTCGGGAAAATGTCAGCAAGAGCTTGCAGAGTCTTTCATATGGCAGGGCTGCCTGTGAGTCCCCTGGAAACAAGGGTCTCACAGGGATCGCCGCCAGGTCACGCCACGATAACTTCGCCAGGTTCTTGCACTTTTTTGCTGCAAGACCTTTCGGATCGCTTACAGCCTTGTTACGTTCCCTGACGCCCGGCAGGCACGGGCTTCGACCCAAGGAGAGACTCATGCGGCGTGGCATAGCGGCCACCGCGCTGGTGGCGTCCGTCGCCCTCACGGCGACGGCGTGCGGCGGGGACGACAGCGGCAGCGACAAGAGCGGCCCGACCACCATCACCTGGTGGGACACCTCGAACGCCACGAACGAGGCGCCGGTCTACCAGGACCTGATCAAGCAGTTCGAGGCCGCGAACAAGGACGTCAAGGTCAGATACGTCAACGTCCCCTTCAGCCAGGCGCAGAACAAGTTCGACACCGCCGCCGGGGCCTCCGGCGCCCCGGACGTCCTGCGCTCCGAGGTCGGCTGGACGCCCGCGTTCGCCAAGAAGGGCTACTTCCTGCCCCTCGACGGCACCGAAGCCCTCGCCGACCAGGCCAAGTTCAAGCCCAACCTGCTGGAGCAGGCCAAGTACGACGGCAAGACGTACGGCGTCCCGCTGGTCACCGACACCCTCGCCCTCGTCTACAACAAGGCCCTCTTCGCGAAGGCGGGCGTCGCCGCTCCGAAGACCTGGGACGAGCTGAAGACCGCCGCCGCCACCATCAAGGACAAGACGGGAGCGGACGGCTACTGGGGCTCCACCCAGGGCTACTACGCCCAGACCTTCCTCTACGGCGAGGGCGCCGACACCGTCGACGCCGCCGCGAAGAAGATCACCGTCGACTCCCCGGCGGCGAAGAAGGGGTACGGCACCTGGCTCTCCCTCTTCGACGGCAAGGGCCTGCACAAGGCCGACACCACCGCCGACGCGTACGCCCACATCCAGGACGCGTTCATCAACGGCAAGGTCGCCGCGATCATCCAGGGCCCGTGGGAGATCACCAACTTCTACAAGGGCAGCGCCTTCAAGGACAAGGCCAACCTCGGCATCGCGACCGTCCCGGCCGGCTCCACCGGCAAGGCGGGCGCCCCGACCGGCGGCCACAACCTCTCCGTGTACGCCGGCTCCGACAAGGCCCACCAGACCGCCGCGCTGAAGTTCATCAACTTCATGACGTCCGCGCGGTCCCAGTCCACCATCGCCCTGAAGAACGCGACCCTGCCGACGCGGGACGACGCCTACACCGCCCAGGTCAAGGCGGACCCGGGCATCGCCGGCTTCCAGACGGTCCTCGCCGCCGCCCAGCCCCGGCCCGCGCTCCCCGAGTACAGCTCCCTGTGGACGCCCCTCGACACCGAACTGCCCAAGATCGCCGGCGGCAAGGAGTCCCTCGACAGCGGCCTCGCCAACGTCCGGACCGCCATCGCCAAGCTGGTCCCCGACTTCGGCAAGTGAGCCCCGCGTGGCCGCCGGATCTCCGCGAGCACGCAACGCGGGGGAGAGATCCGGCGGCCACCGGTCAGCCGTAGCTCTGGAGGGGTACGGGGCTTCCCGTACCCCCGAAGGCCCACCCGCTCCCCTCCCACCCAGGTCGTAGTACCCCCGTCGAACCATCAGAAGGTGTCGAAATGACCGTCGCCATCGACCGAGCGACCGGCCGCAAGAGGCCAGGTGAACCGGCGGCGCCGAGGCCCGGCCTGGGCAGGCGTCTGAAGCGCAGCTACGACCGGTACTGGTACGCGTACGCCATGATCGCCCCCGTCGCGATCGTCCTCGGCGTCCTCGTCCTCTACCCCCTCGCCTACGGCCTCTACCTCACCCTCACCGACGCCAACAGCCTCAACACCGCCCGCACCATCGGCGTCAACCACATCGACGCCACCTACAAGTTCATCGGCCTCCACAACTACGCCGACATCCTGTGGGGCGACACCGCCTACGACCGCTTCTGGTCCCATTTCATCTGGACGATCGTCTGGACGGCCCTCTGCGTCACCCTGCACTACACGATCGGCCTCGCCCTCGCCCTCCTGCTCAACCAGAAGCGCCGCGGACGCACCCTCTACCGGCTGCTCCTCGTCCTGCCCTGGGCGGTACCGACGTTCGTCACCGTCTTCGGCTGGCGCTTCATGCTCGCGGACGGCGGCATCGTCAACTCCGCCCTGGACGCACTCCACCTGCCCACCCCGGACTGGCTGGAGGACACCTTCTGGCAGCGGTTCGCGGCCATCATGGTCAACACCTGGTGCGGCGTCCCCTTCATGATGATCTCCCTCCTCGGTGGCCTCCAGTCCATCGACACCTCCCTTTACGAGGCAGCCGAGATGGACGGCGCGAACCCCTGGCAGCGCTTCCGGTACGTCACCCTGCCCGGCCTGCGCTCGGTCAGCTCCACCGTCGTCCTCCTCGGCATCATCTGGACGTTCAACCAGTTCGCCGTCATCTTCCTGCTGTTCGGCAACACCGCGCCCGACGCGCAGATCCTCGTCACCTGGGCCTACTACCTCGGCTTCGGCCAACAGCCGCGCGACTTCGCGCAGTCGGCCGCCTACGGGATCCTGCTGCTCGGCATCCTCATCGTGTTCACCTCGCTCTACCGGCGCTGGCTGAACCGCAACGAACCCAACGTCGCGATCTGAGAGGAGAGTTCACCGTGACTGCCACCGTGCCCACACCCCGCCCCCGGGGGAAGAGCGGCCCGCTCGCCTCCCTCACCGCCCACGCCACCCTGATCCTGGCGAGCCTGATCGCGCTGTTCCCCGTCGCCTGGCTGGTCTTCCTGTCGCTCGGCCCCGACAAGGACGACTACCTCCACCCCGGGCGCATCTGGTCGAAGATGACCTTCGACAACTACAGCTTCGTCCTCCAGCACACCAGTTTCTTCGACTGGTTGAAGAGCTCCCTCATCGTGTCCCTCGGGACGACCCTCATCGGGGTCTTCGTCGCCGCCACCACCGGGTACGCCGTCTCCCGCATGCGCTTCCCCGGCTACCGCAAGTTCATGTGGCTGCTGCTGCTCACCCAGATGTTCCCGGTCGCCGTCCTCATGGTCCCGATGTACCAGATCCTCGCCGACCTCCAACTCATCGACAGCTACCTCGGGTTGATCCTCGTCTACTGCACGACGGCCGTCCCGTACTCGGCGTGGCTGCTCAAGGGCTACTTCGACACCATCCCCTTCGAGATCGACGAGGCCGGACGCGTCGACGGACTCAGCCCGTTCGGCACCTTCGCCCGGCTGATCCTGCCGCTCGCCCGCCCCGGCCTCGCGGTCGCCGCCTTCTACAGCTTCATCACCGCGTTCGGCGAAGTCGCCTTCGCGACGACGTTCATGCTCGACGACAACAAGTACACCCTCGCCGTCGGCCTCCAGAGCTTCGTCAGCGAACACGACGCCCAGCGCAACCTGATGGCCGCCACCGCCGTCCTGATCGCGATCCCGGTCTCCGCGTTCTTCTACCTCGTACAGAAGAACCTGGTCACCGGTCTCACCGCGGGCGGTACGAAGGGCTGATTTCCCCTGAACTCCCGCTCATGCAAGCCCATGCGCTGATATGCATGGCCATGAGCGGGTGGCGGTCGCAGGGCCTTTCCGACCCCGCCGGCCCTGCGACCGCCTCTCCGCGATCCGTGCGACACGACCAAGCTTCGTCACACAGCTCCGTCACACAGCGACTAAGGACGCCATGAGCCAGCAGCACTCCGCAGCCGACCAGGCCCCGACCTCCGCCCCCTCGGCCGTCGCCGCCCCGGCCGACCGCCCCGACTGGTGGCGGGAAGCGGTGATCTACCAGGTCTATCCGCGCAGCTTCGCCGACGCGAACGGCGACGGCATGGGCGACCTCGCCGGGGTCCGCGCCCGCCTCCCCTACCTGCGTGACCTCGGGGTCGACGCCGTGTGGCTCAGCCCCTTCTACGCCTCCCCGCAGGCCGACGCCGGTTACGACGTCGCCGACTACCGGGCCGTCGACCCCATGTTCGGCACGCTCCTCGACGCCGACGCGCTGATCCGCGACGCGCACGGACTCGGCCTGCGTGTCATCGTCGACCTCGTCCCCAACCACTCCTCCGACCAGCACGAATGGTTCAAGCGGGCGGTCGCGGAAGGGCCCGGCTCGCCGCTGCGGGAGCGCTACCACTTCCGCCCCGGCAAGGGGGTGAGCGGCGAACTCCCGCCCAACGACTGGGAGTCGCTCTTCGGCGGGCCCGCCTGGACCCGGCTCCCGGACGGCGAGTGGTACCTCCACGTCTTCGCCCCCGAGCAGCCCGACTTCAATTGGGAACACCCCGCCGTCGGCGACGAGTTCCGCTCCATCCTGCGCTTCTGGCTCGACATGGGCGTGGACGGCTTCCGCATCGACGTCGCCCACGGCATGGTCAAGGCGGCCGGACTCCCCGACATCGGGAGCGCCGACCAGGCGAAGCTCCTGGGCAACGATGTCATGCCGTTCTTCGACCAGGACGGCGTCCACGACATCTACCGGGGCTGGCGCAAGGTCCTCGACGAGTACACCGGCGAGCGCATCTTCGTTGCCGAAGCCTGGACGCCGACCCTTCAGCGCGCCGCCAACTACGTCCGCCCCGACGAACTCCACCAGGCCTTCAACTTCCAGTACCTCAGCACCTATTGGGACGCCGAGAAGCTCCGCGAGGTCGTCGACGAGACGCTGGACGCGATGCGCCCGGTCGGCGCCCCGGCGACCTGGGTCCTCTCCAACCACGACGTCACCCGCCACGCCACCCGCTTCGGCAACGAACCCGGCCTCGGCACCCAGCTCCGCCTCGCCGGAGACCGCGAACTCGGCCTGCGCCGCGCCCGCGCCGCCACCCTGCTGATGCTCGCCCTCCCCGGCTCCTCCTACCTCTACCAGGGCGAGGAACTGGGCCTCCCGGACGTCGTCGACCTTCCCGACGAGGCCCGCCAGGACCCCGCCTACTTCCGGGCCGCGGGCCAGGACGGCTTCCGCGACGGCTGCCGGGTCCCCATCCCCTGGACCCGCGAAGGGAGTTCGTACGGCTTCGGTACCGGCGGCAGCTGGCTCCCGCAGCCCGAGAGCTGGGCCGAGCTGAGCGTGGAGGCGCAGACCGGCGTGGCCGGCTCGACGCTGGAGCTGTACCGCGCGGCACTGGCCGTACGGCGCGAGCACCCCGACCTCGGGGCGGGGGAGTCGGTCGAGTGGCTGCCGTCCCCCGAGGGCGTACTCGCCTTCCGGCGGGGGGAGTTCGTCGTCTTCGCCAACACCACCGGGGACCCGGTCAGCGTTCCCGAGTACGGGCAAGTCCTGCTCGCCAGCGGGGAGTTCGACGGGCTGAGCGTTCCGGCGGACACGACGGTGTGGTTCACGGCGAACTGACGGCATGACGACGGCCCGGCCCCCCGCGTCTCGCGGGCGGCCGGGCCTTCTGCCGCGCTACTTCCAGGTGTCGCCGGTCGTGTATCCCGACGAACTACCCGTCGTGAACGCCCTGTTGGTCCCCGACTCCCACGTCACCGCCCCCGAGGCGTCCTTCTTCAGGTACTTGTACTCGAAGGCGGTGCCCTTGGGGACGATCACCGCCTTCGACCACACCGGGTACGCGGCCGAGGACAGCGGGATCGCGTCCGCCGTGTTCCAGGAGCCCAGCGAGGGGATCGAGCCGACGACGTAGACGTTCGTGCCGGGGTTCGTCGTGGCCGTCGCGTTGAACGTCACGTCGGTGGCGTTCGCGTCGGCCACGTTCCACGAGTTGTTCAGGGTGAGCGCCGAAGTCGCCGCCGTACCGGTCCTGTTGGCGTTCGACTCCCAGGTCACCGCACCTGACGCGTCCTTCTTGATGTACTTGTACGTGAAGGACGCGTTCGCGGGAACGGCGACCGTGCCCGACCAGACCGGGTACCCGCCGGACGAGAGGGCGACCGCCTTGGACGTGTCCCAACTCCCCAGCGCGGCAACGGAACCGACGACGTACACCTTGGTGCCGGACGGCGTGGGGGCGTACGCGTTGAAGGTCGCGTTCACCGTCGTGGAACCGCCGCCACCGCCATTGCCGCCACCACTGCCCCCGCCCCCGGCGTAGAAGGCGACCGCGTTCTTCGCCGGAATCGTCAGCGTCGCACTGCCACCGGACACGGTGACCGTGCTGCTGCCCCCGTCGACGACGTTCCGGTACGTCCCGTCGGCCATCCCCGTCGCGAACGTGTAAGTCGCCGCGGACGACCCGTTGTTGAGCGCGAAGAACCCGGCGCCGCTGCGCCCGAACCCGATCACGGACGACGACTTGGTCTGCCAGTCGGAGACCGCGGCCGTGTCGGTGGCGTTGTGCCAGGACACCATGCCGAGGACGGCGGTGTCGCGGTCGAGGCAGTACCAGCCGTTCGAGCAGTCGGTGTTCGTCACGAACCCGCCCGCGTTCGGCGGCGCCTGGTCGCTCTGGCTGAACTGCCAGCCCGCGTACACCGTCGGCGTCGACCACTTGTAGGCGAGCTGGAAGAGGTTCGCGAGCCGGTAGGTGTCGCCGTCCTTGTACGACAGGTGCAGGCCGTTGCGCTCGGTGTCGTGGTTCGTCACGAACGACACGGAGTTGCCGGCGGGCAGGACGCCGGAGGACGGCAGGGACTCCAGGTCGCTGACGTTGCCCTGGAACGCCGACTTCAGCTTGCTCGCGTAGGTGAAGTCGAGGACGTCACCGGAGGCGTAGTAGTCGGCCGGCTGGGGTGTCGTCCCCGGGTACACCTCCTGGAAGACGTAGGGGACGGCCCCGGAAGTCGTGCTGGTCAGCTTCGACACGATCGCCGCGAGGTCGGCCTCGGGGATGTGCTTGGCCGCGTCGACGCGGAACCCGTCCACGCCCAGGGCGAGTTGGGAGTTGAGGAAGTGCGCGATGCCGGTGCGGACGTGGTCCGTGCCGGTCTTCAGGTCGGGCAGGCCGAGGAGTTCGCAGTTCTGGACCTGGGTGAGGTTCCCGTAGTCCTTGATGGTGAGGTCGGAGGTGGGGCAGCTCGACCCGTCGTGGTAGTCGGCGCGGTCCCACTCAGGAGTGTCGTACTTGTCGGTGACGGCCGTGCCGTTGTAGCCCGTGCCGGTCTGGGCGGCCGTGTGGTTGATGACGGCGTCCGTGTACACCTTCACACCCGCCGCGTGACAGGTGTCGATCATCGTCTTGAACTTCGCGGCCGTGCCGAACCGGCTGTTGAGGCTGTAGGAGTAGGGCTGGTAGACGTCCCACCAGTAGAACGACGACTGCTTGAGCGACTCCGAGGGTGGCGCCACCTGCACCGCGCCGTACCCGGCCGGGCCGAGGACGTCCTTGCACTCGGAGGCGACCGAGTCCCAGTTCCACTCCCACAGGTTGGCGATGACGTCGCCTTTCCTGGTGGGGTCGGCGTGGGCGGACGCGGTGGGAAGGGCGATCGCACCGGCGAGGGCGAGGGCGCTCGCCGCGGCGAGGCGCGCGGTGCGCTGGAGGACACCTGGGGGGTGGTGTCGGTTCATGTTGCGGCTCCGGAACATGAGGGATCACTGTTCAACAATGTGTGAGGCTGAGGCAGTTGAGACGGGCACGTCAAGACAGTGGATGCAATTTCTTTCTGACAGTTGCAAGACTCTTGCTGTAAACCTTGCGTGAGCGATACGGTCACGCGGGGTCGGACCCGCAGTAACCGCCAGGCAATCGCTAGGAGTTCCCGCCCGTGACACCGAGATGGCCCCGGACGCCGCTGTCCGTGACGGCGAGACGGCCCCGGCGGATCGTCGCCGCCGTTCTCACCGCCCTCACGGCCGCCCTCGTCCCGCCCGTCGCCGCCCACGCGACCACCCCGCCGGCACCGCCCGCGCCCCCGTCGGACGCGAAGCTCGCCGCCGAGCCCGCCCGGCACGACGCGACCCGCGAGCAGTTCTACTTCGTCCTCCCGGACCGCTTCGCCAACGGCGACACCGCCAACGACCGCGGCGGCCTCACGGGTTCACGCCTGAGCACCGGCTACGACCCGACGGACAAGGGCTTCTACCAGGGCGGCGACCTCAAAGGCCTCACTCAACGCCTCGACTACATCAAGGGGTTGGGCACGACGGCGATCTGGCTGGCGCCGATCTTCAAGAACCGCCCGGTGCAGGGCAGCGGAAACGACGTCTCGGCCGGCTACCACGGCTACTGGATCACCGACTTCACACAGGTCGACCCGCACTTCGGCACCAACAAGGACCTCGAAACCCTCATCTCCAAGGCACACGCCAAGGGCATGAAGGTGTTCTTCGACGTCATCACCAACCACACCGCCGACGTCGTCGACTACGACCCCAAGTCCTACACCTACCTCTCCAAGGGCGCCTTTCCGTACCTGACGAAGGACGGCCGCCCCTTCGACGACGCCGATTACGCGGACGGCAGGCGCAAGTTCCCGCCGGTGAACGCCCGTTCGTTCCCCCGCACCCCGAAGACCGCGAGCGTCACCAAGGTCCCCTCCTGGCTCAACGACCCCACGATGTACCACAACCGGGGCGACTCCACCTACGCCGGAGAGTCCACCACCTACGGCGACTTCTCCGGCCTCGACGACCTGTGGACCGAGCGCCCCGAGGTCGTCAGCGGCATGGAGAAGATCTACGAGCGCTGGGTGAAGGACTTCCGGATCGACGGCTTCCGGATCGACACCGTGAAGCACGTCAACATGGAGTTCTGGACGCAGTGGGCGACCGCCCTCGACGCCTACGCCGCCCGGCACGGCCGCCCCGGCTTCTTCATGTTCGGCGAGGTCTACTCCGCCGACCCCGAC
>DATCQX010000945.1:0-2229 GCA_036569285.1 Streptomyces sp. | reverse complement strand
CGGCCTCCTTCACGAACTGCTCGGAGCCGTGCATGTACTGGGCGACGAACCCGCCGAGCGCGTAGACCCGCTCGGTCCACTTGAGGTCCATCCAGCTGTGCGAGGAGATGACGCCGGGGTAGGAGGCGGCCTCGAACATGTCGAGCACCCGGCCGGTGGCCTTGACGCTCATGTGGTCGATCTCCAGCATCATCTTGCGCTGCATCATGCCGCGCACGGCGTACTCGCCGAGTTCGGTGAGGCCGCGCTTGTTGCACTGGGCGTCACCGGTGTACGGGGGGACCTCGACGCCGTCCGGCAGTTCCTCCTCGGCCTCGGACTTCGCGCCGTTGATGGGGTTGTCGTGCATCGCGGTGGTGCACTTCTCGGTCGACCAGAACGTGCCGGTGGACAGGAACTGGCCGACGTTGATGGCGGTGCCGAGGCCGCCCTCGTCGAAGCGGACGCCGCACAGCGCGTTGTCGAACTTGTGGCACAGGAACATCGAGCGGACGCCGAGCGCGTACAGCTCGTCGAGGCCCTTGTCGATGTCGGCCTCGGAGCACTGCGCGATGTCGAGGACCTGCTTGCAGCCGAACGGTTCGGACGTCTCGACGCCGAGGATCACGGCGAGTTTGCCGGCCTCGATGACCTTGCGGGCCTGTTCGCTGTCGGTGACGATGCGGAACCAGCCCTTCCCGGTGCCGCCGTACTGCTGGTCGATGTAGGCCTGGAGGTCGTAGGTGAGTTTCGCCTGGAGGCGGATCGACGTCATCTCGTCGCAGGAGCGGTCTTTGAAGAAGTAGACCGAGCAGATGACGCCGTTGGTGACGAGGTCGTTGACCAGGACGCGCTGGCCGCCGCGCCAGGCGCGCTCGATCCAGGCGTAGTAGTTGGCCTGATGGGTCATCGAGTCGTAGGCGGGCCAGTCCTTGAAGGTGGGCCAGCCGTTCGGGTCGTGCTTGCCGTCGCCGCCGTGGGTGATGAAGTCGAAGACCGCCCAGGTGCCGTCCGGGTAGTGCTCGGGGCAGTCCTTGAGGGCGTCGGCGACGCCGGCCTCGGAGAACACCTTGCCGCAGATGAGCCGGCCGCCGAACGCCTCGTTGGAGAAGAGGTGGTTGTGGGCGTCGACGAAGCCGCGGACCTCTCCGGCCGCGTTCGTGCCGGTGAACGGGGCTCCGGTGACGTTGATCTGCGCGTCCGGGGCGGGGCGGGCGGTGGGGTTCCACCAGTCCGTGGCCGCGGCGCTCGGCGTCGGCACCAGGGCCGTCGTCAGCAGGAGCAGCAGGAGGGTGAGCAGGGTGGCACGTCTGCGTCTGGCCGTGGTCATGGGCGGTCCCTCGGGTCGGCGGGGGGGGCGCGGTCGACGAGCCGGGCTGTGCGGCGTTCCGTTGTGCGGCGTTCCCGTCGCCGTTCCGCAGGATTGTCATGACCGTCGCAAGATCTTCACGCATGAGGATCGGGGTGGACCCGGTGTGGAGTCAAGACTCGGGAAAGACCGGCTGGTTCCGAACCGCCTTTCTTCTGCGGTGAGTTGAGGGGTCAGAGGCGGTAACTGCGGAGTTTTCGGTAGAGAGTCGCCCGGCCGATGCCGAGGGCCGTCGCCGCGCGTGCCTTGTTTCCGCCGTGCCGTTCGAGGGCCTGGAGGATGGCGGTGCGTTCGGCGTCCTCCATCGGGCTGAGCGGGCGGTGAGCCGGCCCTTCCCTGACGGCGTCGGGGAGTTCGGCCCTGCGGACGGGGCCGGTGAAGCGGCGTTCGTGGGCCAGTGCGTGGACGACGTGGGTGAGTTCGGTGAGGTTGCCGGGCCAGGGGTGGCGTTCCAGGGCGCGCAGGGCGTCGAGGGACCAGGTGAGCGGGGGCTGTCCGGGTGCCGGTTTCGGGGTGACCGCCTTGATCAACTCCGCTATGCAGTCCGGGCGTTCGCGCAGGGCGGGGAGGGTGACCGTGCGGGCGGCGAGGACGTCGAGGAGGCGCTGGAGGCAGGGGCCCGGGGGTGTGCCGGGGGTGTAGGTGACGTAGAGGGGGGCGGCGGGGTGGGTGTCGAGGAGGGAGTTGAGGGCGGCGACGTCGGAGGAGGCGAGGCGTTCGGCGTGCCGCAGGATCAGGGGGTGACCGTCCGTCAGGTCGCCGAGGGCGTCGCCGAGTTCGCCTTCCGCCGCGTCCACCGTCCGGGCGTCGGGGGCGAGCCGGCGGGCCAGGGTGGTCTTGCCGGTGCCGCGTTCGCCGGTGACGAGCAGGGGCGGGCGGGG
>DATCQX010000944.1:0-3753 GCA_036569285.1 Streptomyces sp. | reverse complement strand
CCCCGCCACCGGCCCATACGCCGCCCCCGCAAAAACCAACACCCCACCCACAACAACCAACCCCACGATCACCCGAATCGGCCCAGGCTCCGACAGCACCCCCAACTCCTCGAACCCCGTCGGCCTCTTCAACATCCCGTTCATAGGCCACACAACGGCATCCACACGAGCCTTGACCGCGCTACGGGCGACAGTCCCCTGCGCGGCGTCCGTGAGGTGCGCGGTGGAGTCCAGAGACCCCTGCCGCTCATCGCCGAGGAGGAAGAGCCGCCCCTTGGGAACGGTGATCGTCGGGAACCCGGTGATCTCGGCAACCCCGTCGGCCAAGTACGGCTCGGTGATCTGCTTGCCGTTGACGGTCAGCTTCCCCCCGGTGCAGCAGGCGACGGTATCCCCACCCACCGCGACAACCCGCTTCACGACAGCCGCGTTCTCCACCCACGACTTGTCGTTGAAGACGACGACGTCCCCCCGCCGGATCTCGTCCCCGTCCACCCGCTCCGCGAGGACCCGGTCACCGCCCTTGATGGTGGGCGCCATGGAATTGGTCGGCACGGTGTACGGCCGGTAGACGAGCGCGGCCCAGGCGAACCCGCCCAGGAACATGACGATCCCCAACGCGACCACCGCCCCGGACAGCCGCTGCCCCAGCCGACTGCCCGCCGAAGCCTGCCCGCCGCGCGAAGTCGTACCCGTCACACTCACAGCACCCATGACCCGGCACCCTACCCGGCGGTACCGGCCCAGGTCAGCCCCTTCCTCAACCCGAACCACCCCCAGAACGCCCAGGGCCCGCCGGACCACACGAAGTGTGTCCGACGGGCCCTGGAAAACCACGGCTCTCACGCGAAGCAGCCGAGGCAAGGTCCCTCAGGAAGCGCCCTCAGTCCCGCACCACCGAAGCGGAACCGGAAGCCGAGGCAGAACCCGAAGCCCCCGCCCACTTCCTCCGCCGCCACAGCACCACCGGCACCATCCCCACCAGCGCGACAGCCGGCGGAGCGGCATTCAGCGCCCCCGAAGCCTGATCGCTCAGCCCCGGCTGGTCGAACGTGTCCGGCACCGGCAGCGTCCCCCACCGGTTGATGGGCCACGCCTTGACGATCGCGCGCCCCACGACCTCGTCGACGGGAACCATCCCGTGGTTGCGGTCGCCCTGGTTGTACCGGGAGTCACGGGAGTTCTGCCGATGGTCACCCATCACCCAGATCATCCCCTTGGGCACCTTGACGGTGAACTGCCCGCCCTGGTCGTCCATGGAGCAGGGCGTGTTCCCGGGGTACACGTACGGCTCGTTGAGTGCCTTGCCGTTGACCTTGAGCGGCCCGGTCCCCTTGCACTGGATGGTGTCGCCGCCGACCCCGATGACGCGCTTGATCAGGTCCTTCTCCTGCGCGGACGGCATGAGGCCGATCCAGCTCAGGAACGTCTGGACCGCGTTCGGGTCGGCGGTCGGCTCACCGGCGAGCCAGTTGTCCGGGTCGTGGAAGACGACGACCTCACCGCGCTCGGGCTCGGACCCGAACCACGGTGTGAGCTTGTCGACGAGAACCCGGTCACCTTGCTGGAGCGTGTTCTGCATCGAGTCGGAGGGGATCGAGAACGCCTGCACGAGGAACGTCTTGATCAGCAGTGCCAGGACGAGCGCGATACCGATGAGGATCGGCAGCTCCTTCCAGAAGGAGCGCGGCTTCTTCGCCTTCGGAGCGCCGCCCCCCTCCTCACCGCCCTCCGGTGGCTGCCCGCCACCCGAACCGCCGTCCCCGGCGCCAGGGACGGCCGCCGGGGCCCCCTCACTCCCTGAGGTCACGGCGTCGTCCGTCCCCGGGACGGCGTCTTCCACGGAACGTCCGCGGTGATCCTCGCCGTCCTGACCGGACCGTGCGCCAACCGCCACATCCCCCACGCCAGCTCCTCACTCTGTGCCGCTGCCTGCCCCACATACGGCGCAGGCCCACTACTCCCATAACGAGCGGGAGTTCCGCAGGGCTCGGGAGTCGGACTGTTCTGTTCGGATCGTCCGGGGCAACCCTATGCGACGGCGAGGAGGCGGCGGCCTTCTGAGACGTGGACTTGGCCACGGAAGCAAAGGTTTGCGGATCCTTGAAGCTCGTCCAGTGCCCGACGGGCCAGGCGATGACCATGGCCCGCCCGACGACCTCGTCCTCGGCGACCGTGCCCCCGTAGGACGTGTTCTGGTGGGAGCGGGAGTCCGCGGAGTTGGCCCGGTGGTCGCCCATGACCCACAGCCGGCCCTTGGGGACGGTGACCTCGAAGGGTTCCTTGGAGGGCTGGTTGCCCGGATACAGGTACGACGCCTCCTCCAGCGGTACCCCGTTGACGGTGACCCTGCCGCTGGCGTCACAGCACTTGACGACGTCCCCGCCGACCCCGACGACCCGTTTGATCAGGTCTTTCTCGTTGTCGGAGGGCAGCAGCCCGATGAAGGTGAGGACTTCCTTGGCCTGTTTGACGACGACGGGGTCGCTCTTCTTCGTCGTCGACTGCTCGTCCTGGAGCCACCCGCCGGGGTCCTTGAAGACGACGACGTCCCCGCGCTCCGGCTTGGAGCCGAACCAGGGCGTGAACTTGTCGACGAGGACGCGGTCCCCGATCTGGATGGTCTGTTCCATGGAGCCCGACGGGATGACGAACGCCTGCACCAGGAACGTCTTCAGCACCAGGGCGATCAGCACGGCCACCCCGACGAGCAGGGGTATCTCCCGCATCGCCGAGCGGCGCCGCTTGCGCTTGACCTTCTTCTGGAGCTTGCGCCGCTCCGCGCGGGAGCGTCCGCCCGCCGGCTGCTGCCTCCCGGACGTCCGCCGTGACCCGGTGGGCAGGAGCTGTGCTGCCGCGCCGTCGGGTTCCTGGCGCGGCCGGCCGCGGTTACCCATGCGCACCCTCCGGCACGCGCGCGTAGGCGCCCTCCTCGCCGGGCACGCGCCCGATCCGGCCCCAGGGCCAGACGACGTACTGGGCGCGCCCGATGACGGCGCCGACGGGGATCATGCCGCCGCCCGGTGAGCCGAGGTGGTCGCGGGAGTCGCTGGAGCGGCTGCGGTGGTCGCCGAGGACGAAGAGCGTGCCCTTGGGCACGACCACGGCGAAGGGCACCGAGGACGGGCTGTCGCCCGGGAAGAGGAACGCCGACTCGTCGACGGACCGGCCGTTCACCTGGATCCTCCCCTCCTTGTCGCAGCAGACCACGCGGTCACCCCCCACCCCCACTACGCGTTTGACGTAGTCGGAGTTCCCGAAGTACCCGCTGCCGTCGAACACGATGACGTCGCCGCGCCGCGGCTCGCCACCGAAACGGTACGCCAACCTATTTACGAGAACCCGGTCCCCGATCCTCAATCCGTTCTCCATGGATCCGCTGGGGATCTGGAAGGGCTTGGCCACGAACGCGTTGAGGAGGAGCAGGAAGACCAGGCAGAGGAGGAGGGCGACGCTGAGCCGGCCGCCGGGCACCCATGCGAAACGCGACCGGCCCTCCGGGTCGTCCGCCTGCTCGGCGGGACCTGGTGAGCGGTCGCGTTGCGTTGATCGTACTTCGGTGTCCATCGGGGCCAGATGCTATCCGGCCCCGCTGTGACGACCGCCGTGAGATCAGTTGTCGCGCTTCTCCTTGATCTTCGCGGCCTTGCCGCGCAGCTCGCGCAGGTAGTACAGCTTGGCGCGACGCACGTCACCGCGGGTGACGAGCTCGATCTTCTCGACGATCGGGGTGTGCACCGGGAAGGTGCGCTC
>DATCQX010000943.1:0-5630 GCA_036569285.1 Streptomyces sp. | reverse complement strand
CCGGAGTCGATGCGGGAGATGTCGAGGAGCTCGGCGATGAGGCGGGTGACGCGGTCGGCGTCGGCGTCGACGGTCTCCAGCATCAGGCGCTTCTGGTCGTCGGTGAAGCGCTCCCACTTCGCGAGGAGGGTCGCGGTGAAGCCCTTGACGGAGGTGAGGGGGGAGCGCAGTTCGTGGGCCACGGTCGCGATCAGCTCGGCGTGGGAGCGCTCGGTGCGGCGCCGGGCCTCGGTGTCGCGCAGACAGACGACGACCTGGCGGACGGGGCCCGCGGGGCGTTCGCGGACGTAGGAGGCGGAGACGAGGAACTCGCGCCCGCCGGGCAGGAGGAGGTTGCGTTCGGGTTGTCGTACCCGGGTGGCGAGGCCGCCGTAGGGGTCGGTGAGCTGCCACCAGCGGCGGCCGTCCAGATCCTCTAACGGAAGCGCTTTCTCCAGCGGCCTGCCGAGGACGTCCGCCGCGGCGGCCCCGGTCATCCGCTGCGCCGCGGCGTTGAAGCAGACGACCAGGCCGTTCTCGTCGGCGACCACCAGGCCGTCCGGCAGTTCGTCCGGCCCCATCCCGGGCGGCCACCAGGCCCTTCGGGCTTCCGGTGTACCGCTCGTGACCGCACTCATCCTCGTACCCCACCTCCCGCGACGAGGACCCCCGAGCACGCCACCCTACAAGCTGTCGGTGACGCTGCGGCACCCTCCTGAGGCGCGCTGTGCCCGGGCTGACGCATAGAGACATACGGCGGCGGCGGTGGCCAGGTTCAGACTTTCCGCCTTTCCGTGGATCGGGACGCGGACGACGGCGTCGGCGAGCGCCCTCGTCTCCTCGGGCAGCCCCCACGCCTCGTTGCCGAACACCCAGGCCGTGGGCCCGCCCATGGTCCCCTGGTCCAGCTCGGCGTCGAGGTCGTCCTGCCCGGCCCCGTCGGCGGCGAGAATCCGCACACCGGCCGCCTTCAGCCCCTCGACGGCCGTCTCGACCGGCACCCCGACCGCCACGGGCAGATGAAAGAGCGACCCGACGGACGCGCGCACGGCCTTCGGGTTGTACAGGTCCACCGACGCGTCGGTGAGGACGACCGCCTCGGCGCCGGCCGCGTCCGCGCACCGCAGCACCGTCCCGGCGTTCCCGGGGTCGCGCACGTGCGCGAGGACGGCGACGAGCTTGGGCTTCGCCGCGAGGATCTCCTCGAACGGGGTGTCGAGGAACCGGCAGATCCCGACGAGCCCCTGCGGGGTGACGGTCGTCGAGATATCGGCGATGACCTGCTCGTCGGCGAGATGCACCCGCGCGCCGGCGTCCCTGGCCTCCCCGACGACGTCCGCATACCTCTCGGCCGCCTCGACGGTCGCGAACAGCTCGACGAGCGTCCCCTTCGCCGCCTCCCGCACCGCCTGCGGCCCCTCCGCGAGAAACAGCCGCTCCTTGCTCCGGAAGTTCCGCTTGGCGAGGCGGCGGGCGGCGGAGACGCGGGGGGAGCGGGGGGAGATGAGGTCGGGGGAAACGGGGGGCATAGGGGGCTCACCTTCGGATCAGCAGAACGGACCCGCAGGTAATCCCGCGGGTCCGTACAGTCAGGCTCTGAATGCTCAGGCGGCCTTGGGGGCGTTCACGTCCGCCGGCAGCGCCTTCTGGGCGACCTCGACGAGCGCGGCGAACGCGTTCGCGTCGTTCACGGCCAGCTCGGCGAGGATCTTGCGGTCGACCTCGACGTTCGCGGCCTTCAGACCCTGGATGAAGCGGTTGTAGGTGATGCCGTTCGCGCGGGCAGCGGCGTTGATGCGCTGGATCCACAGCTGACGGAAGTCGCCCTTGCGCTTCTTGCGGTCGTTGTAGTTGTAGACCAGCGAGTGGGTGACCTGCTCCTTGGCCTTGCGGTACAGGCGCGAACGCTGACCACGGTAGCCGGAGGCCGCCTCGAGGATCGCCCGGCGCTTCTTGTGGGCGTTGACTGCCCGCTTGACGCGTGCCACTTTTTAACTCCTTGTAGCGGGGCCGTGGTTGGACTCACACGACCCGGTTTCGAATTGGTCCCGGTGAAGACGGAAGGCGCTTGTGGTGAAGCGCCTCACATCACTTGCCGAGAAGCTTCTTGATCTTCGCGGTGTCACCCGGGGCCATCTCGGCGGTGCCGGTCAGGCGACGCGTCACGCGGGACGACTTGTGCTCAAGAAGGTGGCGCTTGCCGGCGCGCTCGCGCAGCACCTTGCCGGAGCCGGTGATCTTGAAGCGCTTGCTGGCACCGCTGTGCGACTTGTTCTTCGGCATAGCGCCGTACTCTCCTCGTCGGTGGCGCTCCGGTGCCCGGTCGTGAAACCGGGCACGGGGTGGAGCGTCGTTGTTCTGTCGGTTCGACCCAGGGGGCTCACGCCCCTCGGATCACGCCTCGGCGGGAGCCTCGGCAGGGACCTCGGCGGCCTCGGCGACCTCGGACTCGTCGATCTCGGCGTCCGCCGGGTTCTGCGAGCGGCCGGGGTTGGCCTTCGCCTCGGCCTTGCGGGCCTCCTGCGCCTGCCTGGCCTCGGCCATCGCCTCGGTCTTCTTCTTGTGCGGACCGAGAACCATGATCATGTTCCGGCCGTCCTGCTTCGGGTTCGACTCGATGAACCCGAGGTCCTGGACGTCCTCCGCGAGGCGCTGGAGCAGTCGGTAGCCCAGCTCCGGGCGGGACTGCTCACGACCGCGGAACATGATCGTGATCTTGACCTTGTCGCCCTGCTTGAGGAACCGGACGACGTGACCCTTCTTGGTGTCGTAGTCGTGCGGGTCGATCTTCGGCCGGAGCTTCATCTCCTTGATGACCGTGTGCGCCTGGTTCTTGCGCGCCTCACGGGCCTTCATGGCCGACTCGTACTTGAACTTCCCGTAGTCCATGAGCTTGCAGACCGGCGGGCGCGCGTTCGCCGCGACCTCGACCAAGTCCAGGTCGTACTCCTGCGCAAGCTCCAGTGCCTTGGCCAGCGGGACGATGCCCACCTGCTCGCCACTGGGACCGACAAGTCGCACCTCGGGCACGCGAATCCGGTCGTTGATGCGGGGCTCGACGCTGATGAGTCCTCCTCGGTTGCACCACGCGACTCCCTGGATCGAGCGCCGCGTAACGTCTGTCTCTTCTAAGACTTTCAACCACGTCGGAGACGAAAAAATGCCCCGAACGATCACATGCGGGGTTCCTCGAACTACCGGAACACCGCCGCGGGGATCGCGGGGCGTACTCATCGGACGGCGGCGCCCCCACGAGGGGCGGCCGTCTGACCGGTGACCCGCCGCCCCTGAGGGGTGGTCGGGTGGGAGTTCGAAGCCTCCACTTGTGGGCCGGGCACAGTTGTGTCCGGCCGGTCGTCCTTTGAGGTTAACAGTTCGCGTCGGTGCTGGCCAATCCGGGCGCAGTGGGGGACCCTGCGGGGTCACTGCGGGGGCGGCGCCTATCGTGTCCCCCATGAGTGACACCCCCGACTTCAACGAAATGACCCGCGACATCGCCGAGGTCCCCGCCGTCGAGGTCATCGTGACGGTCGCCGTCAATCTTATGAGTGCCTCGGCCGTGAAGCTGGGGCTCACCGAAGAGGGCGAGAAGTTCAAGGATCTTGATGAGGCCCGGAAGCTGATCACTGCGTTGGCGGGGCTGTTGGATGCGTCCGCGACGGAGATCAGTTCTTTCCACGCGGCTCCCCTGCGGGACGGGCTGAAGTCGCTTCAGTTGGCGTTCCGGGAGGCTTCTGTGGTGCCGGATGAGGTCGGGCAGGGGCCCGGAGAGAAGTACACCGGGCCCGTTTACGGCTAGAGATGGGTTGAGTTTCGGCTGACCGCCCGGTGGGGGCTGGTCGCGCAGTTCCCCGCGCCCCTGAGGGCGTTACAGTCAGCCGCGTTCGAAGAGTGGGGGCTCTGAAGGCGTTGCTCCCGTCGGTAGCAACGCCAAGTCCAAGCCCCTCACCAGTCTCGCCCTCAGCGTCTCGTCCGCCGCGATGCGCTCCGCCACCGCCTTCACCGCCTGCGTCGGGACGATGTCCTCCGCCAGCACCAGTGCCAGTGTGCCGTCCGACTCTCCCGGGCCCAGGTACGCCCGCTCCACCCCCGGTTCCGCCGCCACCGCCGTCCGGACGGCCTCTCGTACGGCCGGGTCCTCCAGGGGGTCCGTCGTCGTGCGGCCCTCTGCCAGTGCCAGGAGTACCTGGCCCGAGAGTTCGAAGGGGACCGGGCCCGCCAGGTCCAGGACTACCGTGTCCGCCTTTTCGTGGGCCGCTGCCTGGAGGGCCTGGTGGAGGGGGACGGCTACGGGGCGGGCGGTGGGGTCCCAGAGGGCCAGGGAGGCGGTGGAGGTGAAGGCGGGGAGGGCTTTGCGGGGGCCGGCCTTGAGAGTGGGGACGGCCATGTCGCTGGTTTTTTCGCGGCGGAGGCCGTTCTCGTCCTCTTCCACCTCGCCCAGGACGGCGACGATGGGGACCAGGAGGCGGGCGCCCTTCAGGGCCGCCAGGACCGGGGGGAGGGCTGTGCGGTCCTTCGACCATGCGGCGAGCGCGGCGGACAGGGCCGGGTCGGCGCTGCCGTCGTCGTCGGAGTAGCCGGGGTCGGGAATGTTCTTGTTCGCCACGGTCACCGACCCTATCGGGGGGATGCTGCTGCGGTTGTGCGGGGCCGGTAACCGGGCGGTCACCGGGTTCACGGTTTTCTGAGGAATCCCTGACGTACGTCTAACCTCCGCCACATGGGAGGCACAGTCAGCGCCCCCAGCATCGCGGGATGGAGTCCTCCAGAGCCGTCCGCCGCCCGACGGTCTTCCTCTCCGCTCTCACCGCCGTCGCCCTGGCCTGCGGCACCGCGTACCTGAAGACCCACGACGGCGGGGGCGGGCCCGTCGTATCGTCGGCCGCGGCGGCGACGTCCTCGCCGGCCGCGCCTACCGAGGAGGAGCCCGTGCGGGAGCCGGAAGCCGATCACGCCGCCCTGCTGAAGACGGCGATGGCGGCGGTGACCGTGCCCGAGGGGGCCGCCCTGTCCGTCGGGGTCCTCGATCTGGGCTCGGGGGACAGTGCCGTCTTCGGGGAGGGCTCGTTCGACACGGCCAGCATCGTGAAGGTGGACATCCTCGCGGCGCTGCTGCTCCAGGCGCAGGACTCGGGGCGGAGGCTGACCGCCCAGGAGCGGGCCTACGCCACGGCGATGATCGAGAGCAGCGACAACGACTCGGCGTCCGCGCTGTGGAACGGCATCGGGCGGGCGGAGGGGCTCGACGCGGCCAACGCGCGGTTCGGGATGAGCGGGACCGAGGGCGGGGAGGGGATGCTGTGGGGGCTCACACAGACGACCGCCGCCGATCAACTCGTCCTGCTCCGGCAGGTGTTCGGGGAAGAGTCGGAGCTGAGCGAAGTGTCCCGGGAGTATGTGCGGGGGCTGATGGGGCAGGTCGTGGCCGGTCAGCGGTGGGGGGTGTCGGCGGCCGGTACGGGGTGGGCGCTGAAGAACGGGTGGCTGCCCCGGAGCGCGACGGGGTTGTGGGACGTCAACAGCATCGGGCGGGTGACGGCGGGGGACGCGTCGTACCTGGTGGCGGTGTTGTCCGACGGGAACCTGAGCATGGGGGCGGGGGTGTCGCTGGTGGAGGAGGTGGCGCGGGTGGCGGTGGGGGTGTTCGGGGC
>DATCQX010000942.1:0-2225 GCA_036569285.1 Streptomyces sp. | reverse complement strand
TGACGTCTTCGTCCATTCCTCGGTTCTCCCCGACGGAGTCGAGACACTCAAGCCGGGCCAGCGCGTGGAGTTCGGAGTCGTCGCCGGTCAGCGTGGCGATCAGGCCCTTTCGGTGGTTCTCCTCGACCCCACTCCTTCGGTCGCCGCGGCCCAGCGCCGGAAGCCGGACGAACTCGCCTCTATCGTCCAGGATCTGACCACGGTCCTCGAAAACATCACGCCCATGCTGGAGAAGGGCCGCTATCCGGACAAGGCTTCCGGAGCGAAGATCGCCGGATTGCTGAGGGCGGTCGCGGACCAGCTCGACGTGTAGGCCGTACGGGTCGCAGAGGTCACGGGTCGTACGGGAAATCGCCCGTACGACTCCGGAGTTACGGGGGCGGCCCTGAGAGCCCCCGTAACTCCCGGGTACCCCCGGGAGGGGTCCCTCCGCGGACCTCAGGGGAACCGCAGGGCGTCCGGCGCCAGCGCCGGTACCAGCCCCTCCGCCGCCGCCCGCGTGAGCAGCCCGCGCACGGCCGCGTAACCCGCCTCGCCGAGGTCCGCCGTGAACTCGTTGACGTACAGCCCGATGTGCTGGTCGGCGACGCCGGGGTCCATCTCCTGCGCGTGCTCCATGACGTACGGCCGGGACATCTCGGGGTCGTCCCACGCGGCCCGCACGGACGCCCTGATCGACTCCGCCAGCAGCTCCAGCCGGCCGGCGCCCAGGGAACGCTTGGCGATGATCGCGCCCAGCGGGATCGGCAGGCCGGTCGTGCTCTCCCAGTGCTCACCCATGTCCGCGAGCTTGTGCAACCCGTAGTTCTGGTACGTGAACCGCGCCTCGTGGATGACGAGCCCCGCGTCGACCTTCCCGTCCCGCACCGCCGGCATGATCTCGTGGAACGGCATCACGACGATGTCCCCGACCCCGCCGGGCACCGTGTCCGCCGCCCACAGCCGGAACAGCATGTAGGCCGTCGACTTCTCGCTCGGCACCGCCACCGTACGACCTTCGAGGGAGACCCCGGCCTCCCTCGTGAGGACCAAGGGTCCACAGCCGCGTCCCAGCGCCCCGCCGCAGGGCAGGAGGGCGTAGTCCTCAAGTACGTACGGAAGGACGGCGTACGACACCTTCAGGGCGTCGTACTCGCCCCGCTGGGCCATGCCGTTGGTGATGTCGATGTCCGCGAACGTGACGTCCAGCGCTGGGGCGCCCGCGATGCGGTCGTGCGCGAGTGCGTCGAAGACGAACGTGTCGTTCGGGCAGGGGGAGTAGGCGATCCGCAGCGGTTCTTCAGCGGTCGGCTCGGAGGCCGGCTCAGTGGTCATACGGTTTCCAACTCTCCAGAACGGGGGCGAGCTTCCCGAACCCGGCCGTCAGCGACTCCAGCGCGTCCTTGATGCGCCAGGCCGAACGGTCGCGCGGCCCAACGGCGTTGGAGACCGCGCGCAGTTCGAGGACGGGCACGCCATGGGCAACGGCCGCCTCCGCGACGCCGAACCCCTCCATCGCCTCGGCGAGGGCCCCGGGGTGCCGTGCGCGCAGGGCGTCCGCCCTGCCGGCGGTGCCGGTGACCGTCGAGACGGTGAGGACGGTTCCTGCGCGCGCCCCGGTGGCAGCGGCCGCGCGGCGTACGAGGTCGGGGGGCGAGGTGTGCGTGACGACGCCGAAGCCGAGGTCGGTGACGGGGAGGAACCCGTCGGCGGTCTCCGCGCCCAGGTCGGCCGCGGTGATGTGGTCCGCGAGTACCAGGGAGGCTACGGGGGCGTCGGGCGCGAACCCGCCCGCGATCCCTGCCGAGACGACCAGGTCGTACGGGGCACCCTCAAGGGCCGCGGCGGTGAGGGCGGTCGCGGTGGAGGCGGCGGCGAGGGCGGGGCCGACTCCGGCGGCGAGGAGGTCGTAGCGGGGGGAGGGGGTGGGGCCCGTAGTACCCGTAGTGCCCCCGGTGTCCGCGCCAGGCCCCGTAGTACCCGTAATACCCCCGGCATCCGCGCCGCGCCCCGTACGACCCGTAGTACTCAGGTCCGGGGTACTCGGGGCCCCGGCACTCAGCGCCCGGCCGCTCAAGCCCCGCTCGACCACGAGGTGACGCAGTGTCACTCCCCCCGGAAGCGTACGGGTCTCCCCGTAAGGGTCCGGGAACGCCTGTGCCACCGCGTCCCGTTCGGCGGGGACTGCGGTGGCGACAAGGATGCGGACGGCGGACGTGGTCAGTCGCCCGTCTTCTTCAGGCGGA
>DATCQX010000941.1:0-14344 GCA_036569285.1 Streptomyces sp. | reverse complement strand
GCGGAAGTGCCGTTTGATCTCGCCGGTGACGGTCGGGACGGCGTAGCTCTCGAAGGCGTTGCCGCGCTCGGGGTCGTAGCGGTCGACGGCCTTGACGAGGCCGAGGGCGGCGACCTGGCGCAGGTCCTCCAGGCTCTCGCCCCGGCTGCGGAACCGGCCGGCGAGGCGGTCGGCCATGGGCAGCCACGCCTCGACGATCTCGGCGCGCAGGCGATCGTGGTCGTGGCCCTCCGGAAGGTCCGCGAGTTTACGGAAGGCGTCGGCGGTGTCGGGGGCGTCGTCGTGCGGATGTCGTTTCGCGCTCGCTTGTTGGGGCATGGTGCGTCGCAACTCCCTTGCCGTGCTCTGGGTTGGACGGTTCACCGGGGGAGCGTGTCCCGCGCGGCCGTCGGCCGTGCCGCGAGCCGCCTGACGCGGGGCTCCACCGAGTGCCTCCGGTCCGAAGCACGTCACTCCGCCTGCCCCGGGCCCTGCCCCGCAAACCCCAGACGACGCCGGCCTGGGCGGATACCGGTACCCGCCCCGGCCCAACCCGGCGCAGCGCCCCCCTACCGCGCCCGCTCCACCCTCCGCTCGTCCCACACCGGCTCCGCCGTCTCCCGCACCTTGCCGTCGCTGCCGAACACCAGGTACCGGTCGAAGGAGCGCGCGAACCACCGGTCGTGGGTGACGGTGAGGACGGTCCCGTCGAACGCTTCGAGCCCCTCCTGGAGGGCCTCGGCGGACTCCAGGTCGAGGTTGTCGGTCGGTTCGTCGAGCAACAGGGCAGTGCAGCCGCGCAGTTCGAGCAGGAGGATCTGGAAGCGGGCCTGCTGGCCGCCGGAGAGCCGTTCGAAGTTCTGCTCGGACTGGTTGGTCAGTTCGTAGCGGCGCAGCCTCGACATGGCGGCGCCGCGGTCCTGCGCGTGGTCGGTCCACAGGATGTCGAGGAGGGTGCGGCCCAGGAGTTCGGGGTGGGCGTGGGTCTGCGCGAAGTGCCCGGGGACGACGCGCGCGCCGAGCTTCCAGTCGCCGGTGTGGGCGACCGCCTCCCCGGCGAGGAGCCTCAAGAAGTGTGATTTCCCGGACCCGTTGGAGCCGAGGACGGCGACGCGCTCGCCGTAGAACACCTCCAGGTCGAAGGGTTTCATCAGCCCGGTCAGCTCAAGTCCCTTGCAGGTGACGGCCCGTACGCCGGTCCGCCCGCCCTTGAGCCGCATCTTGATGTCCTGTTCGCGGGGCGGCTCCGGCGGCGGCCCGGCCTCCTCGAACTTCCGCAGCCGGGTCTGCGCGGCCTGGTAGCGGGACGCCAACTCATGGCTGATGGAGGCGGCCTGACGGAGTGACAGGACGAGCTTCTTCAGCTGGGCGTGCTTCTCGTCCCAGCGTCTGCGCAACTCCTCGAAGCGGGCGAAGCGTTCGCGCCGCGCCTCGTGGTACGTACCGAAGCCTCCGCCGTGCACCCAGGCGTCCGCGCCCGCCGGGCCGGGCTCGACGGAGACGATCTTCTCGGCGGCCCGCGCGAGGAGTTCACGGTCGTGGGAAACGAACAGGACGGTCTTGCGGGTCTCCTTGAGCCGCTCCTCCAGCCACCGTTTGCCGGGGACGTCGAGGTAGTTGTCCGGTTCGTCGAGGAGGAGCACCTCGTCGGTGCCGCGCAGCAACGCCTCCAGCACCAGCCGCTTCTGCTCGCCCCCGGAGAGGGTGCTGACCTGCCGCCACTGGGCGCGTTCGTAGGGCACCCCGAGCGCGGCCGTCGTGCACATGTCCCACAGGGTCTCCGCCTCGTACCCGCGCACCTCGGCCCAGTCGGCGAGAGCCTGCGCGTACTGGAGCTGGGCGGCCTCGTCGTCCACGGTCATGAGGGCGTGCTCGGCGCGGTCGACGGCGCCGGCGGCCTCGCGGATGCGCGGCGGGGCGACGGAGACGAGGAGGTCGCGGACGGTCGTCTCGTCGCGGACGGAGCCCACGAACTGGCGCATCACGCCGAGGCCGCCGGTGACGGTGACGGAGCCGCCGTGCGGTTTCAGCTCGCCGGAGATCAGGCGGAGCAGGGTCGTCTTGCCGGCCCCGTTCGGGCCGACGAGGGCGACGATCGCCCCTTCCCCGACCCGGAACGACACGTCGCCGAGCAACGCCCTCCCGTCGGGGAGGTAGTACTCAAGATGCGCGGCTTCGAGATGTCCCATGGCAACGCATTCTGCGTCCCCCGCGACCAGCAGGGCAAACCGTTATCGCACAGAACACCTGACGGTCCGTCAGTCCACATGTCAAAACGTATCGTCTCAAGATTCGGCACTCGGCGTTACGGTGGGAAGCGCACCGAGATGACGACGCGAAGGGGCACAGTCATGCCGAAAGCACGGGAGACGGCCGTCTACACGCACGGCCACCACGAGTCCGTCCTGCGCTCGCACACCTGGCGCACGGCGGCCAACTCGGCTGCCTATCTGCTGAGTTCGCTCAAGCCGCACATGAAGGTCCTGGACATCGGCTGCGGTCCGGGCACGATCACCGCGGACCTCGCGGCGCTGGTCCCGGACGGCCACGTCACGGGCGTCGACCGGGCCCCGGACGTCCTGGAGCAGGCCCGCGCGACCGCCGCCGGGCGAGGCCTGACGAACGTCGACTTCGCGGTCGCCGACGTCCACGCACTGGACTTCCCGGACGACACGTTCTGCGTCGTCCACGCCCATCAGGTGCTCCAGCACGTGGGCGACCCGGTGGGGGCGCTGCGCGAGATGCGCCGGGTGACCAGGCCGAACGGTTTCGTCGCCGTCCGCGACGCGGACTACGCGGGCATGATCTGGTACCCCGCCTCGGCCGGCATGGACGCCTGGTCCGACCTGTACGGGAGGGTGGCCCGCGCGAACGGCGGCGAGCCGGACGCCGGGCGGCGTCTCAAGTCGTGGGCGCTGGCGGCCGGGTTCACGGACATCACGGCCACCTCCGCGAACTGGACCTTCTCGACGCCCGAGGAACGCGCCTGGTGGAGCGGCCTGTGGGCCGACCGCACCCTGGCCTCCGCCTACGCCGACCGCGCGACCGGGGGCGGCCACGCGACACCCGAGGAGCTGACGGCCGTCTCCGAGGCGTGGCGGGAGTGGGGGCGGCAGGAGGACGCGTGGTTCGCCGTCCCGCACGGCGAGATCCTCTGCAGGAAGTGACGGCCGGAAATTCCCTGGGGCTCCCGGCCCCCCGCCCGTAGAGTCGGCCGGTCGAACGGCGGACAGGGAAGGCGACCGATGAGCGAGCAGCACACCTACCGGGTGATCGTCCGGGGCACGTGGGACGGGCTGAGCGAGGAGTCGCGGGAGCGGCTGCTCGCCGAGGCCGGGGAGCACGGCCTGTCCAGCATGCGGTTCACCGAGGAGGGCTCGCTGACCTACGAGCCGCGTCCGCTGAAGCACTTCTCGATGCGGTACGTGGTGGTGTCGGACGCTGCGGACGGCGAGGAGATGGCCGGGGCGATCGCCGAGGACCGCGCGGAGACGGCGCTGAGGGCGCTGGGCCACGGCTTCACCGGCCTGAAGTCCACGGTGACCGACCTGGACACCATGAAGATCAACGTCAAGCCCGCATCTCGACGGTGAGCGCCCAGCGCTCGTGGTCGCGCCAGGCGCCGTCGACGTGGAGCATCTTCGGCGACAGCCCCTCCAGCCGGAACCCGGCACCGCGCGCGAGGGCGATCGAGGCCGTGTTGCCCGGCTGGACGTTGATCTCCAGCCGGTGCAGCCGCATCGGCCCGAACGCGTGCCCCACCACCAGGTCGAGCCCTTCGCGCATCAGCCCCCGCCCGGCCGCGTGCGCGAAGGCCCCGTACCCGAGCGCCCCGCACTGGAAGGCGCCGTGGACGATGTTGTTGATGTTGATGTACCCGGCGATCGCCCCGTCGTCCTTGGTGCACACCAGGAACCCGGCCTTGGTCGGATCCTCGATCAGCCGCGCCGCGTACGCGGTGTACGCGTCGGCGCTGTCCGGCGGGTACAGCCACGGCTGGTGCAGTTCCTTGCTCTCCCGCGCGCGTGCGGTGAACTCGGCGCCGTCCCGGTAGGTGAAGTGCCGTATCCCCACACGGGGGCCTTCGGCGAGATAACGCTGGTCATGAGGCATCCGACCAGCGTACGACGTGCTCTACCGGCGCCGTCTCACGAAGTACGCCCCGCACAGCGCCCCCACGGCGGCGGTGGCCAGCAGCGCTGTCCACAGCGGCATGGTGACCTCGGGGATCAGCAGCCGGATCTTGGTCGCGCGGGTGTTCTCGAAGATGAAGACGAGGGCGAGCACACCGAGCACCGCGACGGCGATCCGTCCCGGTGTCAGCAGGCCGCCGGCCCCCTTCTTCGCCCCGCTCTCGGAGGTCGTCTTCGGGCTCATGCGACCAGGGTGCGCCCGCCCGGCCGCATCCGCACGGCGAGCGGCCCCGCTCAGCGCAGCGCGGGCGCCTCCAGGGTGAGCGTCCCGGCGTCCGCGTCGAGCGTCCCGGCCACCCCGAACGGCACGGTCAGCGCCCCTTCCCCGTGCCCGAACCCGAACTCCTCCACGACCGGCACCCCGAGGCCGCCGAGCCGCTCCAGCAGCATGGCGCGGACGGCGGGGTAGTCGTCGCAGCCCGCCCAGGACCCGAGGAGCACGCCCCGCACCCCGTCCAGCCAGCCGGCGCGCAGCAGCTGGGTGAGGTAGCGGTCGAGCCGGTACGTCTCCTCCCGCACGTCCTCCAGGCACAGCAGCCCGCCGCGCGCGGAGGTCCTCGCGTGCGGCGTGCCCAGGTCGGCGGCGAGCAGCGACAGACAGCCGCCGAGGACGACGCCCCGGGCCCGCCCGCCGACCAGCGCGCCCCCGCCGGTCGCGGTGAGGACCCGCACCGACTCGGGGTCCATGAGGGTGGCCCGGAGGTGGTGCTGGGCGTCCGGGTTCTTGACGAAGTCGATGCCGGCCGCCATCGGCCCGTGCAGGGTGACGACGCCGAGCCGCCGGGCGAACGCCTCGTGCAGCGCGGTGATGTCGCTGAAGCCGACGAACACCTTCGGGCCCGCCGCGCGCATCGCGTCCCAGTCGAGGAGGTCCACCATGCGCTGGACGCCGTATCCGCCCCGCGCGCACAGCACGGCGTCGACGTCCGGGTCGCACCAGGCGTTCTGGAGGTCGGCGGCCCGGTCGGCGTCGCTGCCCGCGAGGTAGCCGAACTCGGGGTGCCGGTCGAGGACATGGGGTGCGGCGACGGGGTCGAGGTCCCAGCCGCGCAGGACGTCGAGCCCGGCCTGGAGGCGTTCCTCGGGGACCGGTCCGCTGGGGGCGACGACCGCCACGCGGGCGCCCGGGGCGAGGCGGCGGGGGCGGGTCAACTCGTCCATGGGGTCTGTTCCTTGTCGCTGGTGAATCCGAACGCCTCGGCGTACAGGGCGAGTTCGGCTCGCAGTGCGCTGATGTTGGTGGACGCCTTGCGGAATCCGTGTCCTTCGCCCTCGAAGGTGAGGTAGGTGTGCGGCACTTGGACGCGTTCCAGGAACCGTTCGCACTGCGCGGGCGGGCAGATCACGTCGTCGAGCCCCTGGAGCAGCAGGAACGGCACGGTGACGCGTTCCGCGTGGTCGACGGGCGACCGCTCGGCGAACCGTTCGCGCGGGCCGATCAGCCCGTCGAGGTAGCGGGACTCGAAGTCGTGCGTGCCGCCGTCCGCGAAGGCGGCGGGGTCGAGGACGGGGTAGCGGATCGCGGCGCAGGCGTAGACGTCGGTGTGGGTCAGCGACACGGCGGCGGTCCAGCCGCCGGCGCTGCCGCCCCGGATCGCGAGCCGTGCCCGGTCGGCGGCGCCCTCGTCGGCGAGCGCGAGGGCGACGGCCGCGCAGTCCTCGACGTCCACGACGCCCCACTGCCCGCGCAGCCGCTCCCGGTAGCGCCTGCCGTACCCGGTGGAGCCGCCGTAGTTCACCTCGACGACGCCGATGCCCCGCGAGGTGAAGTACGCGATCTCCAGGTCGAGGACGAGCGGCACCCGGCTGGTGGGCCCGCCGTGCGCCCACACCACGTACGGCGGCAACTCCCCTTCAGGAGCAGCGTGTTCGGGGTGGCGCGGCGGATACACCTGGGCGTGGATCTCCCGCCCGCCGGGCCCGGCGAAGGTCCGCGCCACCGGCTGGGGGCAGTACGCCGGGTCCACGGCGTCCGTGTGCGCGGCGCCGATCACCCGCGTCCGCCCGGTCCCGGTGTCGGCCTCGACGACCTCGTACCCGCTGCTCGCGCTCGCCGCGATCCCGACGGCCCGCTCCCCGCGCACGGCGAGCGTGGGCGCGAACTCGGTCCAGGGACCGGCGAGTTCGGTGATCGCCCCGGTGCCGGGGTCGAGCACGCCGAGCCCTGCGGCACCGCGCCCGTGGAGGACGGCGATCCGCCCGTCGTGCAGCGGCGCGAACCAGCGCTGCCCGAGGGTCCACAGCGGCCCGCCGAACTCCTCGTCGCGCGGGCAGAGTTCACGGCCGTCCCGGTACAGGTTCCACCACCCGCCGCGGTCGGACACGTACAACAGGCCGCCGTCCGGGGCCCATTCGGCCTGCGCGACGGACTCCTCGGGCCCTCCGGCGACGACTCGGGGCTCCTCGCCGGGCTCGGCGACGAGCAGTTCGGTCCCGTCCCACGGCATCCTCGGGTGGTCCCAGGCGAGCCAGGCGATCCGCCGCCCGTCCGGCGACAGCTTGGGCCCGGTGAGGAACCGCCGCCTGTCGTCGGTGAGTTCACGCACGGCCACGGATCCGTCGAGGGGTACGGCGGCCAGGACGCGCCGCACGTCGGTGGGCCGCTCGCCGGTGGACTCCTCCTTCACGCACCAGACTTCGCCGCGCTCGGGCAGCAGCAGCGGGTCGGCCCAGCGCGGCCCGGCAGGGGTGAGGGGGCGGGGTTCACCGCCGTCGTACAGGTAGAGCCGCTGGTCGGCGAAGTGGACGAACACCACGAGGAGTCGGCCCGCGTGCACGGTGCCCGCCCAGGGGGTGCCGCCGTACTCGTGGACCCGGCTGCGGACGTTCCAGGGCGCGGGCAGGACGGATTCCTCGGTGCCGTCTCGGCGGCGGCGGACGAGGGTGCGGCGGCCGTCCTCGGCGGGGCGGGGCGCGGTCCACCACACCTCGTCGCCGACGAAGCCGACGTGGTCGGGGCGGCCGTCGTGCTCGGCGGCGAGAGCGGCGGTGACGGGAGAGGGCCACGTCCCGTACGGCAGGGCGCTGTTCATGCGGTGCGCAGGAAGTGGTCGAGGACGTCGACGCCGAAGTGCAGGGCCTCGACGGGGACCCGTTCGTCGACTCCGTGGAACAGCGCCTGGTAGTCGAGCCCCACCGGCATCCTCAACGGGGTGAACCCGTACGTGACGACGCCGATCCGGGAGAACTGCTTGGCGTCGGTGCCGCCCGACATGCAGTAGGGGACGGTGTGCCCCTCGGGCGCGAACTCCTTGACGGCGGCCCGGAGCCGGGCGTACGTCGGGGTGTCGATCGGCGCCTGGAGGGCGACGGAGCGGTGCCGGAACTCCCACCTGACGTCAGGGCCCGTCAGCTTGTCCAGCGTCGCCCTGAACTCGTCCTCGGTGCCCGCGAGATAGCGTCCGTCGACGTACGCGACGGCCTCGCCGGGGATGACGTTGACCTTGTAACCGGCGTCCAGCATGGTCGGGTTGGCGCTGTTGCGGACGGTCGCCTCGACGAGCTTCGCGGCCGGGCCCAGCTTGGTGAGGAGGGTGTCGACGTCGTCGAGGTCGGCCTCGACGCCGTAGAGCGCGGCGAGTTCGGTGAGGGCGGCGCTCACCGTGGGGGTGAGGCGGGCGGGCCACTCGTGCTCGCCGATGCGGGTGATCGCGGCGGCGAGGCGGGTGACCGCGTTCTCGCGGTTCACCTTCGAGCCGTGCCCGGCGCGGCCCTTCGCGGTCAACTTCAGCCAGGCGGTGCCGCGTTCACCGGCCGCGATGGGGTAGATCTCGCGTCCGGTGCCGTCGTGGAAAGTGAACGCGCCGGACTCGCTGATGCCTTCGGTGCACCCCTCGAAGAGGTGGGCGTGCTTGTCGGCGAGGAACCCGGAGCCGTCGTCGGCGCTGTCCTCCTCGTCGGCGGTGAACGCGATCACCACGTCCCTGCGGGGCCGTACGCCCTCGCGTGCCCAGGCGCGGACGACGGCGAGGACCATCGCGTCCATGTTCTTCATGTCGACGGCCCCGCGCCCCCAGACGACGCCGTCGCGGACCTCGCCGGAGAAGGGGTGGACGCTCCAGTCGGCGGCCTCGGCGGGGACGACGTCGAGGTGGCCGTGGACGAGGAGGGCGTCCGCCGAGGGGTCGGTGCCCTCGATGCGGGCGACGACGTTGGTGCGGCCCGGCGTGCGCTCCAGCAGGACCGGTTCCAGGCCGGCCCCGGCGAGTTTCTCCGCCGCGTACTCGGCGGCGGGCCGCTCGCGGGCGTCGCCGCCGCCCCGGTTGGTGGTGTCGAAGCGGATCAGGCCGGAGGTGAACTCCACGACCTCGTCCCGCGCCTGCTGGTCAGCCATAGTTCTCCTCGATCGCCGCCGCGGCGATCGTGGTGACCGCCTTGAACGTCCGGATACCGTCGTACATGTGCGCGCTCGTGTACGCGATCTTGCGCTCCCCCACGCGTTCCACGCCGGGCACGACCGTCACGGCCGACGCGAGGTGTTCCGCGTCGAACTCGACGGCGATCGTGTGCGGGCCCGCGTTCACCGGGTCGTGGCGCACGGCGAGGGCCGTCGCCTCGCGGGCCGCGGCGCGGATGTCGGCGGCCGTGCGGGCGGGGGTGCGGCAGACGGCCGCATAGCGGGAGACGTGGTCCTTGACGGCGACCTTGAGGGCCTCGGGCGCGTAGCCGAGAGCGTCCTCGCAGGTGATGTCGTCGCCGGTCACGAGGATCACGGGGACGCCGTACTCGGCGACGACGGCCGCGTTGAGGAGGCCCTCGCTCGCGCGGACGTCGTCCAGCCAGACGCCGGTGATGGTGTTGGCGAGGAAGGTGTGGGCGAGGACGCCCTCCATGCCGGCGCCGCCGTGGTAGCCGAGGAAGGCGATGCCGTCGACGTCGCCGTACTGGACTCCCTCAACCATGGACAGGTCCTTGTGACGACCCGTCAACATGTCAACACGTTCGTCGAGACGCTCAAGCAGAAGGTTGCGCATCGTGGCGTGCGCCTCGTTGATCAACACGTGATCGGCACCGCCGTCGAAGAAGCCCCGTACGGCCGCGTCGACGTCCGACGTGAACATCTCCCTGCATCGCTGCCACTCCGGGGAACCCGGCCGCACGTCCGCCGGCCAGGTGACCCCGGTGGCGCCCTCCATGTCCGCGCTGATCAGGATCTTCATGAGGCGTCACGTTACGCCACGGCGTCCACGGGGCGCCCGGCCGCGGAGGCGGCCAGCGTGGCGCACGCCCCCTGGCTCAGTCGGCCCGCCCTGCCACGACCCACTGGGACGGCAGCACGACCGGCGTGCCGTCGGCCGTGTGCTCGGTCGTCGTGAGAGGTGCCTGGCCCAGCGCCAGGACGGTGAGGCCGGCCGAGGTCAGGAAGTCGGGGACGGCCGCGTCGGGGACGGCGGCCGGGGCGATGCCGTGGTGGAAGATCGGGGCGAGTTTGGGGGGCGGCCCCTCGGGGCGGCGCGCGAGGGCGCCCAGGATCGCGCCCGCGCCCTCGGAGGGTTCGACGAGGAACGCGCGCCCCCGGTCCCCCAGCAGCGCCGCCACCGCGTCCACGAGCGGCTGCCGGTCCTCGGGGCCGCACTGGTGCAGGACGCCCCGGACGTAGACGTTCGCGTCGCCCAGCTCGGCGTGCAGCGCCTCGGCGGCGCCCTCCTCGACAGCGTCCAGGAACCGGTAGGCCGCGCGGCCCTCGGGGTCGGCGCGGCGGGCCCGGTCGAGCGCGGCGTCCGAGAGGTCGACGCCGACCACGCGCGCGAAGTGCTCCGCGAGGAAGCGTGTCTGGGTGCCGTTCCCGCAGCCGAGGTCCACCAGAGGCAGGCCGGCGTCGAGGAGGTGCGGCACGAACAGAGGCAGGTGTGCGGCGGCGGTCACGTCGGGCGCCGCGTCCCAGAACACGGCCGCCTCCCCGTCGGGCGCCTCCCGCCAGAACCCTTCCCACGACTCCCGGTACCGCTGTGTCACGCTCATGACGGACTCTCCCCCAGCCTCCAGCACCGAACCGCCGCGACCCGGCGGGCGGGTACGGTCTACCCCGCCGCGCGCGCCCTCACAAGCGGCCGGACGACACCTTCACGCCTCCTCCCGAACCCGGTACCCCCGGCGTGCGCCCCGCCGCTCACCTCCGGGGCAGCGTCACCTCGAACCACACGCTCTTGCCCGCCCCCGACCGGCTGGCGCCCCACTCCCGGGCCAGTGTGCTGACCACCCGCAGCCCGCGCCCCGCCTCGTCGAGCCCGCCCGCGTCGAGGAACGTCGGCAGGTCGTGCCCCGCGTCGTCGACCTCGCACAGCAGCGTCTCGCCCCGCACGAGCCGCAGGACGACCGGCCGCCCCGGCGCGTGCAGGACGGCGTTGGTGACCAGTTCGCTGACCATGAGGACCACGTTGTCGACGAGCCGGGCGAGCCCCCACTCGTGGAGTTGCTCGGTGACGGCCGCGCGGGCGCGCCGGACCTGGGCCGGTTCGGGGGCGAGGCGCCATTCGGCGACGTCGTCGGGCTCGATGCCGTTGAGGCGCGCCATGAGGAGCGCGACGTCGTCCTTGCGGCCCCCGCGCGGGTTGAGCGCGCGGATGATCGTGTCGCAGGCGTCGTCCATGGACGCGGCCGGGTGCGCGGCGGACTCGCACAGGGTCCGCAGCCCGACACCGATGTCCTCGCCGCGGACCTCGACGAGCCCGTCGGTGCACATGACGAGCCGGTCCCCGGGCCGCACGCGCACGCGTACCGCCTCGAAGGGCACTCCGCCGACCCCGACGGGCGCCCCGGTCGGCAGGTCGAGGAGTTCGGTGCCGCCGTCGGCGCGGACGAGCACCGGCGGGATGTGCCCGGCGTTGGCGATGTTCAGTTCCCCGGCGATCGGGTCGTACACGGCGTACAGGCAGGTCGCGAGGTAGTCGCCGCCGAGCCGCTGCGCGAGGTCGTCGAAGTTGCGCAGGAGTTGCGCGGGCGGCAGGTCGAGGCCCGCCATCGTCTGGATCGCCGTCCGCAACTGGCCCATCTTCGCGGCCGAGTTGAGGCCGTGTCCCATGACGTCGCCGACGACGAGCGCGGTGCGTGCGCCGGGCAGTTTGATCGCGTCGAACCAGTCGCCGCCGATGCGCCCCATCAGGGTGCCCGGCAGGTAGCGGGTGGCGATGTCGCAGCCGGCCATCCGCGCGGGGATGTGCGGCAGCATGCTGTCCTGGAGGGTCTCGGCGACGGCCTCCTGGAACGTGTACATGCGCGCGTTGTCGAGGACGAGCCCCGCGCGGGCGGCGAGTTCGGCGCCGGTGACCCGGTCCATGTCGTTGAACTCGGTGCGCTCCGGGTGGCGCAGCAGGATCATGAACCCGAGGACGACGTTGCGCGCTTTGAGGGGGACGACGAGCATCGAGCGGCCGGTGATGAGGGGCCGGATGTCCCGCTTGTCGAACTGCGAGGCGATCGCGTGCCCCAGCTGTTCGTCGATGCGGGGCACGAGGACGGGTTCGCCGGTGGTCATGCACTGGAAGAACGGCGTGTGCGCGGGGAACGGCATGGCCTCGCCGACCGGCACGACGTCGTCCCAGCGGCCGGGTTCGTCGGTGTGCTCCAGGGCGACGCGGTGCCACATGGTCCGCGTGTCGGGCACCCCTTCGTCGAACTCCTCCCCGGCGACGACCTGTTCGCGCAGATAAGTGCCGGCGACGTCGGTGAACCTCGGCACGACGGCCCGGCTGACCTCGACGATCGTGCGCGCGAGGTCGAGCGAGGTGCCGATCTTCCCGCTGACCTCGTTGAGGAACTCCAGGCGCTCGCGGACGGCGACGTACTCCAGGTCCTCGCCGTCGTCGGCGAGTTCGTCGGGCACCGGCAGTCCCTGGGCGACCGCGCGGGCGGCGCGTTCGCGGCGGACCTTGCGCTCGGCGCGCCGGGAGACGCCCCAGTCGGGGGTGACGGGGACTTTCTCGTTCTGGCTGAACTCCAGGACGGGGTAGCCGAGTTCGAGGATCTGGGAGACGATGCGGGCGCTCTCCCCGACGCTCATGCTGGGCAGGATCTCGGGGAGCCGGCGGGCGAGGTCGTCGGCGGCGTCGAACTCGGTGTGCCGGGCGAACCCCGGGGAGATCCGCTCGACGCTCACCCGGTCCTCGGGGGCGTCGTCGTGGAGGACGGCCGCGTCGGCGGCGAGCACGAGGAGCCGCTCGGCGCCGGGGCCGACGAGGGGGTAGGCCCACCACAGGACGTCCGCGCGGCCCTGGCCGAAGACGCTGATGCGGGCCCGCCCGGCGGAGGGGTAGCCGAGTTCCGTGCCGAGCGGGGTGCCGTGGCCGTCGTAGGCGGCGAGGACGTCGTAGGCGGCGGGTTCGGGGGTGTCGTCGGGGTCGGGGAGGGCGCCGGCGACGGGCAGCAGGTCGAGCGCGGGCTGGCCGATCGCCTCGTCCTTGGGGACGCCGAAGAGCTTGCGGGCGCCGGTGCTCCAGTGGGAGACGAGGCCGCGGCGGTCGACCACGACGACGGCCAGCGGGACGCGTCCCGGGCCGGGAGGCGTGTGCCGCTCGGTGCCACGGTCCATGGCCCAGGCCCTCTCTCCGCAGAGCTTCGCAAGATCTGTCCCGCGCTCACCACGGTACGGGGGCCGCGGGCCGGGATGTGCGGCATTGATGGAATTGGTGCGACCGGGGCGCCGCCGGGCGCACGGGCCGCCCGGCAGGGCGTTCGTACGCCCCGCGACGCCTCGCCCGCTGCCCCGGCGGTCCACGTGCGCCCCCTGCGCCCCTCAGTCCTCGTACCCCAGCTGGAGGTCGCGTTCCGTCCGGCCGCCGCCGGCGACCTGGAGGACGGTGGCGACCGGGGGGTATCCGGCGGCGATGACGGTGTACTCGCCGGAGGACAGGTCGACGAAGCGGAAACTGCCGTCGGGGCCCGTGGTGAGGGTGTCGACGACGTTCCCGGCGGCGTCCAGGAGCGTCACGCGCGCGTCCTCGACGGGCCGTCCGCCGCCCGCGCGCACGGTGCCGCGCAGGACGGCGCCGCCCGCGAGTTCGACGTCCTGGCGGGTCTCGCGGGACTGCTGGACGGTGACGGGCAGGGCGGCGGGCCGGAAGGCGGGGGCGCTCGCGGCGAGGGTGTACTCGCCGGCCACCAGCTCGGTCATGGTGTAGCCGCCCTCGCGCCCGCTGCGGGTGGCGGCGACGACCTCGCCGTGGACGTTGGTGAGGGTGACCGTCGCGTCGCGCACGGGAGCGCCGTCGGCGGTGACGACGGTCCCGGCGAGGCGTCCCGCGCCGCCGAGGACGATGTCGAGGTCGACGGGGCGCTCGCCGACGGTGACGGCGACGGCCTGCGGCTGGTGGCCGCCCGCGGCGGCGATCATGACGTAGGCGCCGGAGCCGGGGGTGGCGAGCGCGTACCTGCCGTCGTCACCGCTGGCGCCGCGCCCGATCTGTTTCCCGGCGACGTCGATGAGGGTGAGCGCCGCGCGCGGGACGACGGTGCCGTCGGGGTGCTGCACGGTTCCGCAGACGGCGACACCGGCTGTGTAGGTCACGCGCGCGGACGGGAGGGCGAGGGGCTCGGTCTCCGTCTCGTTGTGGGACACGAGGGGTTTCTCCTTGAGGAAGAAGGCGAGGAACAGGCCGACGAGCAGGACCGGCACGAGGTAGAGGAAGATCCTCGGCATGGCGTCGGCGTAGGCGCGGATGTAGGCGTCGCGCAGCGCCGGGGGCAGCGTGTGGACGAGCTGCGGGGTGATCGATTCGGCGCCGCCCGGGGCGCCGCCCGTGTGCGCGGGCAGGCGCTCGCGCAGGGCGTCGGTGAGCCGGTTCGCGAACAGGGTGCCGAAGACGGCGGCGCCGACGCTGCCGCCGATCTGCCGGAAGTAGTTGTTGGCGCTGGTGGCGGTGCCGAGGTCGGCGGGGCGCACGGAGTTCTGCACGGCGAGTACCAGGACGGGCATGACGAGGCCGATTCCGGCGCCGAGGACGGCCATCCAGAGGCTGTAGTGCAGGCGGGGGGTGTCGGTCTCCAGGCGGGACAGCAGCCACATGCCGACGGCGGACAGCGCGCCGCCGAGGATGGGGTGGAGCTTGTAGCGGCCGGTGCGGGTGATGACCTGCCCGGCGACGATGGAGGCGATGACGAGGCCGGCCATCATGGGCAGCATCAGCAGCCCGGACTCGGTGGCGGAGGCGCCGTCGACCATCTGGAGGAAGGTCGGC
>DATCQX010000940.1:0-5076 GCA_036569285.1 Streptomyces sp. | reverse complement strand
TCCCCCAACTTCCGGCACCCGGTGACGCTCGCCAAGGAGCTGATCACGCTCGACGACATCTCCGGCGGCCGGATCACCCTCGGCATCGGCGCCGGCGGCAACGGCTTCGACGCCACCGCCCTCGGGCAGGAGGCGTGGACTCCCCGCGAGCGGGCCGCCCACTTCGCCGACTTCGTGTCCCTCCTCGACCGCCTGCTCACCGAGGAGCGCGTCTCGGCCCGGGGCCCCTTCTACGCCGCTGAGGAGGCGCGGAACATCCCCGGCTGCGTCCAGCGCCCCCGGCTGCCCTTCGCCGTCGCGGCGACCGGGCCGTCCGGCATGGGGCTGGCCGCCCGGCACGGCCAGGCATGGGTCACGACCGGTGACCCGAAGCTCTTCGAGACGGGAACCCCGGAGCAGTCCGTCGAAGCACTCCGCGGCCAGCTCGACAAGCTCGGCAAGGCCTGCGCCGACATCGGCCGGGACACCTCCGACCTGGACAAGATCCTCCTGACCGGCTTCACCCCGGACCGTGCCCGCCCCCTCGGCTCCCTCAACGCCTTCGTCGACTTCGCCGGCCGCCACGCCGACCTCGGCTTCACCGAACTCGTGATCCACTGGCCCGTCCCGGACTCGGACTTCGCCACCGACCTCACCGTCTTCGAAACCATCGCGACGGAGGGGCTCGCGCAGCTCGGCTGAGGGTGCGCCGGGGGCTGGGAGGCCGCTGCTGGGCAGAGAACCCGGCCGGCCGTGCTGGGCGGGCGGGTCGCGAGAACGCGGTCAGGGGGAGCACCGAAGGTTCGGCGCGGGCCAGGACGTACGCGTCGGCGGCGGTGCCACAGGGACGAAGTGCCCCGTGCCCTCGCGGTTCGGCCTGATCAACGCGCGCACCGCCACCGCCTCGCCGCACACGCCCTGCCCGGCATCGCGCTCACCGGCTCGCCGCCCCGATCAGTGCCCCTCCCCGAACCGGATGTACTCCACCGGCACCCCCTCCGTCAGCCACACCCCGTTCGCGCTGAGCTGGAACACGTGGCCGGCCCGATGCATCGCCCCGGAGTCCACCGTCAGGACGATGGGGCGGCCCCGGCGGGCGCCCACGCGGGTGGCGGTTTCCCGGTCGGGGGAGAGGTGGACGGCGTGGCGGTTCATGGGGCGGAGGCCCTCGGCGCGGATGGAGGGGAGGGCGCGGGGGTTGGTGCCGTGGTAGAGGTGCGGGGGTGGGGTGGTGGCGGGGAGGGCGAGGTCGACGGGGATGCTGTGGCCCTGGCTGGCGCGGATGCGGGTGCCGTCGATGGCGAAGCGCTTCTTGTCGTTCGTGGCGACCACGTGGTCCAGCTCTTCGCGGGTGATGGGGAAGCCGTGGGCGGCGGTGGCCGCGAGAAGGGCGGAGATCTCCGTCCAGCCCGCCTCGTCCAGGCGCAGGCCGATCCGGTCGGGCTGGTGGCGGAGGTGTTTGGAGAGGTACTTGGAGACCTTCACGGTGCGATGGTCGGTGGTCATCTCCTCAGTGTGCGGAGAGAGATGTGGATCACGCACCCATTTTTCGTCCCCAGGTTTGATCCACAACGAACCGTAGTTATCCACAGGGGAATTGGGGATTCTGTGGATAACTGGCGTGCAGAATGCGGCATTTGGGCAACTGAGGCCCTGAGCCCCCTACTTGCTCAACTCCCCTACCCGCGCGGCTCGTACCGCGCCAGTGCCCTCAACACCCTTGGCGACAGCCGCGACAGCAGCCGCGCACCCTTCGCCTCCGGTGTCACCGGGACGACGGCGTCGTTGCGGATCACCGCGCGGACGATCGCCTCGGCGACCTTCTCCGGCGGGTAGTTGCGCCGTCCGTACATCCGCGACGAACGCTCCCGGCGCCGCTCCTGCTCCTGCGCGTCGACGCCGACGAACGTCGTGGCCGAGACGATCCCCGTGTTGACCACCCCGGGACAGATCGCGCTCACACCGATCCCCTTGCCCGCCAACTCCGCGCGCAGGGACTCGCTCAGCATCAGGACGGCCGCTTTGGAGGTGCCGTACGCGGGCAGCGCGCGCGACGGCTGGTACGCGGCGGCCGACGCGATGTTCACGATGTGACCGCCCTGCCCGCGCTCGACCATGGCCCGCCCGAAAAGACGGCAACCATGAATGACGCCCCACAGGTTGACGTCCAGAACGCGCCGCCAGTCCTCGGTGGTCGTGTCGAAGAACGAGCCGGCGATTCCGACGCCGGCGTTGTTGACCAGCACATCGACGACCCCGTACAACTCGCCGACCTTGGCGGCGAGTTCCTCCATCGCCTTCTCGTCGGAGACGTCCACGGTCTCCGCCCACGCCTCCCGCGCCCCCACGAGCCGCGCCAACTCGGCCGTCCGCGTGGCGCTTTCGGTGTCCCGGTCGACGGCGATCACCCGCGCGCCCGCCTCCGCGAAGGCGAACGCGGTGGCCCGCCCGATCCCGCTGCCCGCGCCCGTGACCAGCACGAGTTGCCCGGCGAACCGCTCCGCGTGCTCCCCGGTCGCGGCGGTCTCCCGCGCCCGCCCGGCCTCGACGGAGGTGACGAACTCGGTGATCCAGGAAGCCACTTGGTCGGGCCGGGTGCGCGGGATCCAGTGCTTCGCCGGGAGCGTGCGCCGGGTCAGCCGCGGCGCCCACGTCTCCAACTCGTCGTACAGCCGGGGCGAGAGGAAGGCGTCGTCCAGCGGCGTGATGAGCTGCACGGGCGCGTGCGCGTACGCGTCGGCGCGCGGACGGCTCAGCCGGGCGCGGACGTTGTCCCGGTACAGCCACGCGCCGTGCGCCGCGTCCGAGGGCAGCGACGGGGTCGGGTACGCGGGGTCGCTGAGGTTCTCCCTGCGGCGCAGCATCGCCGGCCAGCGCTTGCCGAGCGGTCCCCGCCAGGCCAGTTCGGGCAGTGCCGGGGTGTGCAGCGCGTACACGTACCACGACTTGGCGCCCTGGCCGAGGAGTTGGCCGACCTGGCGCGGAGTGGGCCTGCGCAGACGGCGGTTGACCCAGTGGCCGAAGTGGTCGAGGGACGGCCCCGACATCGACGTGAAGGAGGCGATCCGGCCCTCCGTGCGCGTGACCGTCACGAACTCCCAGGACTGCACGGACCCCCAGTCGTGCCCCACGAGGTGCACCGGCCGCCCCGGACTGACCGCGTCGATCACGGCGAGGAAGTCGTCCGTCAGCTTCTCCAGCGTGAACCCGCCCCGCAGCGGCTTCGGCGCGCTCGAACTCCCGTGCCCGCGCACGTCGTACAGCACCACATGAAACCGCTCCGCGAGGCGCGCCGCGACCGGCGACCACACCTCCTTCGTGTCCGGGTAGCCGTGCACGAGGACGACGACGGGGTTCCCCTGCTCGCCGAGTTCCGCCACGCACAGCTCGATCCCGCCGGTACTGATCCGGCGTTCGCGCGCCCCGTCGAGCATCGTCACTTCCCCTCCGCCCAGCGCCGCACGTGCGGCAGGTCGTCGTCCAGCCAAAAAGCGCTCTCCGCCTGGTCCTTGGAGTCCGTCACGACAAGGATCTCCTCGAACTTCGCGCCGGTGCCCCGGAATCCGAGATGCGGTTCGACCGCCCACAGGCCCGGTTGCGGCGGGTGGTCGGAGAAACGGTACGGCGACCAGAGCGGGGACCAGCCGTCGCGGTGCCCGTGCAGGGCGTCCGAGGCGAGCCCCTTGAGCGACTGGACGCCGAAGCCGAACAGGTGCGGGGAGAAACGGCGTTGCGTGACGCGGTCGACCTTGTGGGCGATCACTCCGAAGGGGTACGCGCGATGACGGTTCGCGTAGCCCTGGCGGGCCATGAGGCGGTCCACGTCCTGGTAGATCTCCCGCAGCGGCCTGCGCTCGCGGACCTCCGCCAGGATCAGGTCCCGGTGCGCCTCCAGGTCGGCCATCAGGCGTTCCTGGACGGCGTTGGCGCCGAGCGACCCCGAGAAGCCGACGTCGGCGGTGTAGCCCTCGTACACGGGCGCGAGGTCCAGGATGAACGGCATCCCGGGCTCCAGGCGGCGGTCGGTGGGGAAGAACTGGAGGGGGACGCGGAAATTCGCGAACGCGGTGCGGTCGCCGAACCAGGCGAACGGCAGGTGGAACCAGTCCCGCACCCCGCGCTCGCGCATCCAGTGGCGCTGCATGCGGGCGGCTTCGCGCTCGGTCACGCCCGGTGTCAGCCGGGACGCCACGTCCTGCGCGCACGCGTAGGCGAGCCGCTGCACCTCGCGGAATCCCCGCAGTTCGGCCGGGGAGTCCAGGGTCACTGCCGTTGCCATGCCACCTCGCCGAGTGGTTGCGATACGCGTCCGTAACTTGACCACGCCGAATCTGGCACTTGTTAGAGAAACCGTCAATAGGGGGTGACGCACGGGTTGCAGCCGTGCCCGTACCTCTCAGGTAGGGCATCCCTTAGGCGTCCCCTACATCTGAAGGTGGGTATGAAGACGGCTCTACGGGGTGACGACCCGATGTGGGCGGAGTCACTACCTTCGGACCTGTGACTGTGATCGCGACCGAAAGCCTGAGCAAGCGGTTCCCGAGGGTGACCGCTCTCGACCGGCTGTCCGTGGACATCGGACCCGGTGTGACCGGACTCGTCGGTGCCAACGGCGCCGGCAAGTCCACCCTGATCAAGATCCTCCTGGGTCTGTCCCCCGCGAGCGAGGGCCGCGCCGAAGTGCTCGGCCTCGACGTCGCGACCAAAGGCGCGGAGATCCGCGAGCGCGTCGGCTACATGCCGGAACACGACTGCCTCCCGCCGGACGTCTCGGCGACCGAGTTCGTCGTCCACATGGCCCGCATGTCCGGCCTGCCGCCCACCGCCGCCCGCGAACGCACCGCCGACACCCTGCGGCACGTCGGGCTGTACGAGGAGCGCTACCGCCCCATCGGCGGCTACTCCACGGGCATGAAACAGCGCGTCAAGCTCGCCCAGGCCCTCGTCCACGACCCTCGCCTGGTCTTCCTCGACGAGCCGACCAACGGCCTCGACCCCGTCGGGCGCGACGAGATGCTCGGCCTGATCCGCCGCATCCACACCGACTTCGGCATCTCCGTCCTGGTCACCTCCCACCTCCTCGGCGAACTGGAACGC
>DATCQX010000939.1:0-24793 GCA_036569285.1 Streptomyces sp. | reverse complement strand
AGCCAGGGGTGCGGGATCTCCCGCTTCACCGTGCCGGAATCGGCGGACGGACGCCGCCGGTTCGCCTGTGCCGGTCGCCGCCGAGGTGGCGGTGACCGGCGTGATGGCGTCGGCGGCGGTACTCCTTGGCTCCTCGCCGTCAGGCTCGTGGTGTCACCGGTGGTCCGACGACGCGGCATCGGCCGTGGGTGTGTCCGGTGCCGGTGGGGTGGCGGTCGTGTCGGGGGTGGTCGCGGGGCGGCGCAGCCAGCGGTAGTAGGCCAGGGCCAGGAGGGTCACGATCACGGGGATGGCGAACCCGCCGCCGCTGAAGGGCACGAGCGCCAGGCAGAGGAGTCCGGCGAAGAGGGCCATCCAGCGCTGTTTCCCGGACAGCAGCCGGACGCCTGCCGCCATCCCGACGATGTAGGTGACGATGACCAGGGAGTTGGGCACGATGAGGAGCTTCTCCGGCCCCCAGTGCGCGAAGTAGGTCACCAGGAGGCCGACACCGGCGTATCCGCCGACGGCGAGGACGGCGGCCCGGGGCACGCCGTCGCGTGTCACCTTGGCCAGGGCCGGAGGGAACACGCCGTCGCGGGCGAGCGCGTAGCCGAGGCGGGAGGTCGTGGCGATGAAGGCGTTGACCGTGCCGAGCGCGAGCAGCAGGGCGATGGCCGCGGTCAGCGCGCCGACCGAGTCCCCGGCGCCGTCGGACAGCAGCCGGGCGATCACCGTGCGGTTGACCTCGCCGCTGCCGTAGGTTCCCGTGCCGATCGTGGCCACCACGACACCCACGTACACCAGGGTGATCACACCGACGCTGAGGGAGGTGGCGCGCGGCACGTCCCGTTGGGGGTCGCGGAACTCCTCCGAGAGGTGGGCGATCGCCTCCCACCCGAAGAAGGCGAAGAAGATCAGGATGGCCACGCTGCCGACCTGGCCGACGCCGTGCGGGTTGAACGGCGTCCAGTTGTCCGCGCTGAAGCGGGGCAGCGACACCAGCATCGCCAGCAGGAGCATGGCGACGACGACGCCGCTGAAGACCAGTTGGAGCCGGCCGCTGACTTTGAGGCCGCGGGCGTTGGCGGCGGTGCCCGCCACCAGGATCCCGGCGGCCACCAGGAAGGTCTCGCCCCGCCCGAGGCCGAAGACGGAGGCGTAGTACGCGCCGGTGAGTGACACCAGGGTCTGCGCGGTGGCCGAGGCGACGAAGTAGAACCACCCGATCACCATGCCCGCCGCGGGCCCGAAGGCGCCCCGGACGAAGGTCGCCACGCCTCCGGCGTCGGGGAAGCGGGCGGCGAGGGCGGCGAAGGCGAGGGCGAGCGGAATTCCGAGCAGCGAGTCGAACAGCCAGGCGGCCAGGGAGGCCGGCCCGGCCTGGGTGACGCTGACCCCGGGGAGCAGCAGGACACCGGCGCCGATGACGGCCCCCACGTAGAGGGCCACTCCTTGCGACACCGTGATCGTCCGCCGTAGCGGCTGGTTCACCTGGCTCCTCCTTGTGCGGGGACAGTCGCCTCAACAGTTGTCAGCATGTGAACCTAGCCGGAGACCACCCATACGATCAACACCTCCTAAGGAACTTTACTAGTGTCGAATATGGAGATGTCCGAAGGAACCCGCCTGGTCCACGCCTTCGTCAACACGCTTGACCTGAGAGCCTTCAAGCGCCACGGCGAGACACACGAACACCTCGACGAACTCGCCTCGCCGGAGCTCCTCACCTCCTGGCTGCGCGGCCGGGACCTGCTCTCCGCCGACGACCACGCGACCCGCGCGGACCTGCGCAGAGCCCTCCGCCTGCGGGACCATCTGCGCGCGGCCGTGGGCGAACCCGGCAGGGCGGACGGCGCCGTCCCCGGCCCCCTCGACTGGCCGGTGCAGATCACCCTCGGGAGCGGCCTGCCGCCGTCCCTGACCGTGGCCGGCTCGGGCGTCCAGGCGGCGCTCGGGCAGGTCGCACTGGCCGCCGTGCAGGCCGTGGGCGACGGGACCTGGCGCCGGCTGAAGTGCTGCGCCGCCGACGACTGCCACTGGATCTTCTTCGACCGCACCAAGCCCGGCCGTGGCCGCTGGTGCGAACCGGAGCTGTGCGGCAACCGCATGAAGACCCGCGCCTACCGGGAACGGCGACGGCAGGCCGTCCCCGCGGGCGTCGACCAGGCCTCCACTTCCGGATGAGACCGGCCGCCTCCGAACCGCTCCCATGGTTGACCCCGGAACACCACCAAAGCGGGAAGACGCCTTCCGATTCCGCTCCCTAGGGTTTGTGTGGCATCCCGCAATGACACCGGAACTCCTCTCGTGGAACATTCCCGGCGGGCGCCCTACCTTCACCAGATGGGAGTGGACATGGCCGACTATGACGCCGATGTCATCGGAATCGGGTTCGGGCCGTCGAACATTGCCCTCGCGATCGCCCTCGAAGAACTCCACCCGGGAATAGACGCCCTTTTCCTGGAGCACCGCGACAAACCCGGCTGGCAGCCCGGAATGCTGCTGGACGGCTCCGACATCCAGCACCACCCCGTACGCGACCTGGTCACCCTGCGCAATCCACGCAGCCATTACTCCTTCATCAACTACCTCCACGAGGAGAACCGTCTGGTTCCGTTCCTCAACCTGGGCCTGCCGTTCCCGCTGCGCAAGGACTACGCCCGCTACGTGGCCTGGGCGGCCGAGCAGCTGACCGGCCGGGTGCGGTTCGGGGCGGAGGCGACGGCCGTGCACACCGCCGGGGACGGCGAGCTGGTCGAGGTCGAACTCGCCGACGGGCAGCGGCTCCGGGCACGTTCCGTGGTCGTCGCCCCCGGCCGCCCGCCGCTCGTCCCCTCCCCGTTCCGGGAGGTCGACGATCCCCGGGTCTTCCACTACACCCGGTATCTCGACCGCATATCGGAGTTCGAGCAGGCCGACGCCCCCCGGATCGCGGTCGTCGGCGGAAGCCAGAGCGCGGTCGAACTCGTACTGGAATCCTCGAACCGTTTCCCGCAGGGCCGCATCCACAACATCGTCCGCGGATTCGGATACCGCCAGAAAGACCTCAGCCCCTTTCACGGCGAGGTGTACTTCCCCGAATTCGTCGACTACTACTACGCGTCGTCCGAGGAATCCAAGAGCGACCTCGACCGCCAGTTGAGGTACACCAACTATTCGGCCGCCGATATCGACGTCCTCGACTCCCTCCACGCGCGCCTGTACGAGCAGCGCCTCGACGGCGGCCAGCAGATCGCCCTCCACCGCAGCACGGACGTCACCGGTGTCCGGCCGGGCCCCACCGGGGTCACCCTGGAGCTGACCGAGCGCCACCTCGGCACCACCGACGAGATCGAGGTGGACGCCGTCATCCTGGCCACCGGCTTCACCGACCTCACCGGCGAGGACGGGGAGCACTTCCTGCCGAGGGTGCTGGAACCGATCCGCCACCAGGTGGGCCGTACCCCCTCCGGCCGGGCGTCGATCGGCCGCGACTACCGGGTCCTGGCCGGCCCGGACGCACCCCTGCCGCCGATCCACCTCAACGGCGTCTGCGAAACGACCCACGGCCTCGGCGACGCGGGCTCCTTCAGCCTGGTCTCCCTGCGCGCCGCCACCATCGCGGACAGCCTCGGCAAATCCCTCGCCGCCTGACCCCTGTCCGACGACACCCGCGTACGAAAGGCACTTCCGCATGCCCGTCCACAGCTGGCAACCGGCCGACCTGCGGCCCGAACCCGACTACAACGTCATGGCCCAACGCCTGCCGCGCCTCGACGGCGCCGACGAACCCTACGAGGGAGGCGCCTGGGTGGTCGTCGCCCCCGGAACCACGATGACCGAACACGTCAACCCCGACGGCGAGTCCGAGCTGTTCTACATCGTGGAGGGCAGCGGACTGCTGAGGATCGAAGGGGAGAAGGACCGGACGGTCCAGTTCGGCGACACCATCTTCATCCCGCCGCACCACCGGCACACCCTGGTCAACACCACCGACCAGCGGCTCGTCTTCCTCTCCCTGTGGTGGGGAGGCCAGTCGTGAACCACGCCGACACCACCACCGAGGCCCGCCCCCACGACGACCTGCTGAACCCGGCCGTCCTCGCCGACCCCTACCGCGTCTACGACATCCTGCGGGACACCGAACCCGTCTACTGGAACCAGCGCCTGGACTCCTGGCTGCTGCTGCGCCACGACGACGTCCTGGACGCCCTGAACAACCCCGCGCGGCTGTCCTCCGACCGGACCTCCGCCTACCTCGGCCACCTCCAGGGCGAGGAAGCCGCCCGCTTCCAGCCGTTCGCGGACATCCGCAGCCGCATGATCCTCTACACCGACCCGCCCCGGCACACCCGGCTGCGCCGCCCCGTACGGCGCGGCATGAGCGTCCGCCTGGTCAACCAGCTGCGCCCGCGCATCCAGGAAGTCGTGGACGAACTCGTCGACGCCGTCATCGAAGAGGGACACGCGGACGGCATCACGGACCTCGGCGCCCGGATCCCCGTCATCGTCAACTCGGAGCTGATCGGCATCCCCGCCGCCGACCGCGAGAAGGTCAAGGGCTGGACCGCCGACTTCGTCGCCGCCATCAACGCCGGCGGCGCCAACGTGCCGATCGCCGACCTGGAACGCGGACAGAACGCCGTCCTCAACATGCGCGAGTACTTCATCAGTCTCGGCGCGGCCCGGCGCGCGGAGCCCCGCGAGGACCTGCTCAGCTCCCTCGTCAACCGCGACGAGGACCCGCTGGAGGGCGACGACCTCGTCGCCACCTGCATCACCACGCTCTTCGCCGGCCTGGAGACGGGACTCAACCTCATCGGCAACGGGCTGCTGGCCCTCCTGCGCCACCCCGACCAGGCGGCCCTCCTCACGGACAGCCCCGAGCTGCTGCCCGCAGCCGTCGAGGAGTTCCTGCGCTACGACGGCCCGCTGCACCTGGTGGGCCGGCTGGCCACCGAGGACTTCACCCTGCGGGAGCGCACCATCAAGAAGGGCGACAAGGTCCTCGTGATGCTCGGCGCGGCCAACCGCGACCCCGAGGTGTTCGCGCATCCGCACCGGCTCGACCTGCGGCGCGGCGAGAACAAGCACGTCGCCTTCAGCCACGGCATCCACTACTGCCCCGGCGCCGAACTCTCCCGCGTGGAGGGCGAGATCGCCTTCGGCACCATCCTGTCCCGCCTGCGCGACCTGCGGCTCGGCGCCGGGGAACTGGAGTGGCAGCCGAACCTCTCCTTCCGCGGCCTGCGCGGCCTGCCCCTCGAATTCAGCCCCGGCCCGCGGAAGGACGCCCGATGACGAAGCTCGCCGTGGACGTTGCCGTCATCGGCGGCGGAGTGGTGGGCGCCGGCATCGCCCACCACCTCGCGGCCGGCGGCGCGAGCGTGGCACTCGTCGAGCAGGAGGGACCCGTCGGCCGCAGTGCCACCTGGAACTCGGCCGGCCAGGTCCGCCTGCACCACAGCGACCCCGCGGACGCCCGGCTGGCGGCTCTGTCCTTCGACACCTTCGAGAACTGGGCCGACGTCATCGGCGGCGACATCGGATTCCGGCGCACCGGCTTCGCCTTCCTCGTGGGCGAACAGCACACAGGGCTCCTCGACGACAACGTCAAACTGCTCACCCAGTTCGGGGTGGACACCACCGTCCTGTCCCCCACGGAATTCACGGCCGCGCACCCCGGTCTCGACCTGCGAGGCGTCGCCGCCGTCGCCTACGAACCGCGCAGCGGCTACGCCGACCCCGCCAGGACCGCCCGCACCCTCACCGACCGGGCACGCGACCACGGCGCCGTCGTCCTCAAGGGCGCCGGTGGCGGAAGGATTCGGCACTCCGGCGGGCGCGTCGTCGGAGTGACCGTCGGCTCCACCGTCGTCTCGGCCGGCGACGTCGTCCTCGCGGCCGGAGCGTGGTCCGCAGACGTGCTCGCCCGCTCCGGACTGCCGTCGGACCTGCCGCTGCGCACCCGACGGGTCGGCCTGATCACGGCGGACGGCACGGGCCTGCCCGCACGGCCCACCCTCCCGATGGTCATCGACGACCTCACCGGAACCTACTTCCGCCCCCACCTCGACGACCTGGTCCTGTTCGGGGTGCCGCTGGACAGCTGGGACCCAGAGCTTGACGACGCGAACAGGCCGCCCGAACCGGAACGGGAAGCCGCCGCACGCACCCTCATCGACCGCCGCCTGCCCGGACTGGCGAAAGCCGTCCGCAGGACCGGCATCGCCGCCGCCGACGGGTACACCCCCGACCGGCGCGCGCTGATCGGCCGCACCGCGCAGGTGCCCGGCCTGTACCTGGCCGCCGGGTTCAACGGCGGCGGCTTCAAGGTGGCGCCCTCCGTGGGCGCCGCCGTCGCCGCCGAACTGAGCGGCGCCGGCACCCGGCCCGAACTCGACCCCTACAGGCCCGACCGGTTCGCGGCCGGCCGGCCCGCCCCGGCCGAGCCTCCCCGCTACCTCAACATGTGAGAGGCCACGACATGGCCTGGTCAGGAAAACGCGTCCGCGCGATCGTACGCCGCGCCCGCGAGGACATCGACGTCGTCAGAGAGAAGGACCCGGCGGTCACCAGCCCCTGGGAAGTCCTGCTCTACCCGCACCTGCACGCCCTGTGGCTGCACCGCGCCGCCCACATCCTCTACCGGCGCGGACGGCGCGTCCCGGCCCGCGCGATCGCGATGTTCGGCCGCTTCGTCTCGGGCGGCATCGACATCCACCCGGGAGCGCGGATCGGCCGCCGGTTCTTCATCGACCACGGCAGCGGCGTCGTCATCGGCGAGACCGTGGAGATCGGCGACGACGTCATGCTCTACCACCTGGTGACGCTCGGCTCGGTGGGCTGGTGGACCGACGCGCGACGCGAACCGGGGGCCAGACGCCACCCCGCGCTCGGCGACGGCGTCGTGGTGTGCACGGGAGCGAGCGTGCTCGGCCCCGTGGAGATCGGGCCCGGATGCCGTATCGGCGCGGGCGCCGTCGTCACGGCCTCGCTGCCCCCGGACTCCCGCGTACCAGCCGGACACATCAACAGGAAACCCGCCCAAGGAGTGATCACACATGACACAGCGCTTCCTGATCACCTGCGCTCCGCCCAACCCCAACGGTGACCTGCACCTCGGACACCTCTCCGGCCCCTTCCTGGGCGCCGACGTCCTGCGCAGATACCTGGCCGCCCGAGGCCGTGAGGTGACCTACGTCGCCTACACCGACGACCACTCCATCTACGTGCCCCGACGCGCCGCCGAACTGGGCCTCGCGGCACGGGGCACGGCCCACCACTACACCCGGCGCATCGAGCAGACCCTCGCCCTGGCCGGCCTCCTGCCCGACCACTACGCCCACCCGCACCGCGACCCGGTCCACGACCGGTTCGTCCAGGACAACTTCCTCCAGCTGTGGAAGAACGAGGTGATCGTCGAACGCGAACTGCCCACCCCCTACTGCACGTCCTGCGACCACTTCCTGTACGAGGCGTACCTGCGCGGGCGCTGCCGCTTCTGCCAGGCACCGAGCGACGGCACGTACTGCGAGGAGTGCGGATACGCCCAGGACCCCGAAGGCCTGCTCGACGCCCGCTGCATCACCTGCGGCTCCGCGCCGGAGCAGCGGCCCTCCCGACGGCTGGTCGTCCCCCTCGCCCCGTTCGCCGAGCGGCTCGCCGCCCTGTACGCGAACAGCCCGTGGAGACAGCGCGTCCTGGACTTCGTCACCGGACTGCTGGAGCACGGCCTGCCGGACGTCCCGATCAGCAGGCAGGCCGACTACGGCATCCCCGTCCCGCTCGACGGCTGGCAGGGGCACATCCTCGACACCTGGTTCAGCGGCGTCTTCGGCTACATCGCGGCCACCGCGGGCCACAGCGAGGCCGTCGGTGACCCGGAGCGGTGGCGCGAGCTGTGGCAGGACCCCGACACCGTGCTCGTGAACTTCATCGGCTTCGACTGCAGCTTCTCGCACGCCGTCCTGTGGCCCGCCCTGCTGCTGGGCCTGGGCGACCACATCACACCGCGGCACGTGATCAGCAACGAGTTCTACAGCCTGGAAGGACAGAAGTTCTCCACCAGCCGAGGGCACGCCATCTGGGGCTCGGAGTTCCTGCGGGAGGCCGACCCCGACGCGGTCCGCCTGTACCTGGCACTCACCAACCCCGAGGAGGAGAGGTCCGACTTCCAGCTCGCCGACTTCGACCGGACCGTGAACGAGGTCCTGGCCGGCCGGCTGGAGCGGTGGACCGGCACACTCTTCGACCTCCTCGCCCAGGAGACCGGCTCCACGATGCCGCAGGCAGACCGCGCCGACTGGCCGGCCACCGTGCGCGCCCTGGTCGACGAACTCCCCAGCCGCGTCGCGCGGGCACTGGAACCGGGCTCCTTCTCCCTGCGCGAGGCCGCCCGGCAGGTGGTCGACGCGATCGAGACCGCCGCACAGGACCTGCACGAGTACCAAGGCGGACAGGCCCACGCCGTCCTCGCGGCACACACCGAACTCCTCGGTGTCCTCTCGGCGGTCGCCGCGCCGCTCGCCCCCGGCTGGGCCGAACAGGTCCGGCGCAGGCTCGGGATCCCGCCCACCCTCGACGGCATCCCGTGGCCCGAGCCCGGCACCCCCACCGTGCCCGCCGGCAACCGGCTGGCCCCCTGCTTCCCCACCGTGTTCCACGCCCGCCCGTGAACACCACCGACTCCCGTACGACGCTCCAGCTCACGGCGAACGTCCTGGGAATCGGGGCGCTCTTCCTGCCCTGGACCGCCCACGCGGCCTACGGGGAGGCGGCCGTCGCCGGATGGCTGTACGTCGTCGTCGCGGGCCTGCTCCTGGTGCTCGCCCTCACCGCCGTCGCCGCACGGCCGGGAGCGGACCAAGGCGCCCCCGCCCTGACCGGGCGGTCCCTGGGAGAGCCGTCCGGACGGGCCGTCCGCGCGTTCTACGCGATCGGGGTGAGCGCGGGCCAGGCGGTCGTCGCCCTCGTCGCCGCGGGGTTCCTCGCCCAGGCGGCGGGAGGAGACGGCGCCTCCTGGTGGCCGGCCGCACTCGTGATCGCCGCCGGGACAGCCCTCGCGGCGAGCGGCAGGCGGGTACCGGCCAGGCTGTCGATGCCTCTCTTCGCGGCCGTCGTGCTGCTGCTGGGCGCCTTCGTCCTGCTCAGCCGTCACGACGGCACGGCGCCGGCGCCGTCCGAGACCCCGTCCGGCCTGCGGCCCGTCCTGCTCGCCGCCGTCCTGCAGCTCTTCGTCGTCGTCGGCTGGGAGTCCACCCCGGGCGTGCTGGCGAAGACGGGCGCCCGCCGGGCCCGGGGCCCGCTGACCGCGGTGGCCGTGGTCGGCGCCGTGTACGCCGCCGCACTGCTGACGGCGGGCTCCGCCGCCACGGTGCGCGCGGCGCCCGGGCTGGTCCTGCCCGACCTCGGACCCGGGCCCGGCCGGGCCGTCGCCCTCCTCGCGGCCCTGACCGCCGCCCTGTTCTGCGCCCGCAACCTGTCCACCGCCGCACGGCTCGGAGTCGAGGCGCTGACCGGCGCCCCCGCCACGGCCGGCGACCTGCGCCGGGCGGCGCCCGTGGCCGGGACCGCCGCCCTGCTGGGCGCGGCCCTGGTGACGGGGGAGTGGCTCGACGCCACCGACGTGCTGTCCGTGCCCAACGTGATGGCGCTGGCGGTGTTCCTCGCGGTGTCCGCCTCCGTGGCGGTCACCGGCACCCGCTCACGGCACCGCGGGCAGGGCGTGGCGGCGCTCGCCGCACACCTGCCGCTGTCGTTCTTCGCCGGACCCGCGCTCGCCCTGCCCCTGCTGTCCCTGGGCGCCTTCACCGCACGGGCGGCAGCCCGCACGCCGCGCGGCGAGACCGGCGCCGCGAAGCTCCACACGGTCGGGGAACTGACCGTCCGGCAGGAGAAGACCGGCGAGAGCTACCTGGAGTTCCTGCGCACCGCTTCCCTCAGCGCCGGGCTCTACGCCCTGCCCGCGGGCACAGCCGACCCGCAACAACCCCACGCCGAGGAGGAGTTGTACGTCGTGGTCGGCGGCCGGGCCGTCCTGCGGACCGAGGACGAGGCCCACCCCGTCGAACCCGGCTCCGTGCTCCACGTACCCGCCGGGGCACCCCACCGCTTCACCGACATCACCGACGACCTGTACACCCTGGTGGTTTTCGCACCGCCGGAAAGCAACCCGTCACAGACTCTCCAGAGAGAGACGCGCACACCATGACCACACTGACACCCGCACACGACGTCACGCCCAACGACGCCTCCGCCTTCGAACGGCACGAATCCCAGGTACGGCTGTACAGCCGCAAGTTCCCGGTCGTCTTCACCCGGGGCCGGGGATCGTGGCTGTACAGCGAGGACGGACGGGAATACCTCGACTTCTTCTGCGGAGCCAGCGCCCTCAACTACGGCCACAACCCGCCGGCCCTGAAGGAACGCCTCCAGACCTACCTCGCCCAGGACGGCCTGATCCACGGCCTCGACCTCTACACCACCGCCAAACGCGACTTCCTCTCCGCGTTCCACCGCCGGGTCCTGGACCCGCACGACCTGCCGCACAAGGTGCAGTTCTGCGGCCCCACGGGAACCGACGCGGTGGAGGCGGCGCTGAAACTCGCCCGCAAGACCACCGGACGGCGCACGGTCGTCGCCTTCACCGGCGCCTTCCACGGCATGTCCCGAGGATCGCTGTCGGTCACCGGCAGCCACAGCGCCCGCACCGCCGGCGGGGTCGACCTCCAGGACGTCCTGTTCGTCCCCTACGAGGACGGCCCGGGCGGGCCGTTCGACTCGGTCGACTACCTGGAACGCCTGCTCGCCGACCCGGCAGGCGGCGTGACCACCCCCGCCGCCGTCATCGTCGAACCCGTCCAGGTCGACGGCGGCGTGTACCCCGCCTCCGCCGACTGGCTGCGCCGCCTGCGCGCCCTGACCGAACGCCTCGGGATCCTGCTCATCTTCGACGACATCCAGGCCGGCATCGGCAGGTCGGGCGACTTCTTCAGCTTCTCGCACTCCGGCGTCGTCCCGGACCTGATCACGCTGTCGAAGTCCCTCAGCGGTTTCGGACTGCCGCTGTCGGTCCTGCTGATCGCCCCCCACCTCGACATCTGGGCACCCGGCGGCCACACCGGCACCTTCCGGGGCAACCAACTGGCGTTCATCACCGGCGCCGCCGCACTGGAGACCTGGGCCCAGCCCGAGTTCACCGAACGGCTGGCCGCGAACTCCGAGATCCTCCAGACCACGCTCCGCCGCTTCGCCGAGGACCGAACGGACCTCACCGTACGAGGCCGAGGCATGCTCGCGGGCATCGACGTCGCCGACTCCGGGCGCGCCGAGCGGATCCAGAAGAGCTGCTTCGACAACGGGCTGATCCTGGAGCTGTGCGGCCGCGACGACCAGGTCGTCAAGCTCATGCCCCCGCTGAACATCGAACCCGAAGACCTGCGCAAGGGCCTCGCCGTCGTGGAATCAGCGGTCACGGACGCGTAGCGGTCCCCTTTCACCCGAGCAACCCGGCCAACCGTGATCAGGTTGAGCGCGATCAAATCGAGAAGGAGCCACGGATCGTGAGCAGTGACAGGGTCCATGACCTGGTGGTGGCCGGATTCGGCCCGGCCGGGATCTCCCTGGCCGTCGCCGCCGTCGACCACGACGAGGCCCAGCCGACAGGCCGGCCCGACCTTGACGCGGTGTTCCTGGAACGCGCCGCGGACTCGGCCTGGCAGCCCAACATGATGCTTCCGGGCACCGACATCCAGCACCACTTCCTGCGCGACTTCGCGACCCCCCGCGACCCCCGCAGCCGCTTCACCTTCCCCAACTACCTCGTCAGCACCGGCCGGTTCTACCCGTTCACCCTGCTCGGCGGCTACGCCAGCCGCCGCGAATGGTCCGCGTACATCGAATGGGCCGCCCGCGAGATCCGCCGCCCCGTGGAATACCACCGCGAAGTGGTCGAAGTACTGCCCGTCCCGGATCCGGACGGCCGGATCCGCAGCGTCGAGGTCGTCAGCGTGGACCCCCGCGACGGCTTCCACCACCGCCACCGGGCACGCAACATCGCGATATCCACCGGCCACCAGCCCTACGTGCCCGAACTGTTCCGGCCCAGCCTGGGCGAACGGGTCTTCCACGCCCAGGAACTCCTGCCCCGCCTGTCCCTCCTGCCGGACGGACCGCTGCGGATCGCCGTGATCGGCGCGGGGCAGAGCGCCGGAGAGATCCTGCTGCACCTGGCGGCGGCGCGCCCCGACCACCAACTGCACGCGCTCATCCGCAACGCCGGATTCCGGATGTACGAACTCGGCCACTTCAGCAACGAGGTGTACTTCCCCGAGGAGACCGACTACTTCTACAACCTCGACGACTCCCAGCGTGAACGGGTCTTCGCCGGAGCCAAGGCCACCAACTACGCCGCCGTCGACCCCGACGTCTCCACCGCCCTCTACCAGTCGGTCTACGACGACCGCCTCACCGGCCGCGACCGCTGGCACATCCACCGGCGCACCGAGGTGACCGAGGTGACCGTGCGGCACACCTCCGACGGAACGCCCAGCGGGGTCACCCTGCGGCTCTCCGAGGTGAACACCGGCGAGGCCGAGACCCTCGACGTCGACGCGGTCGTGCTGAGCACCGGGTTCACCGAACCGCGCATTCCCCCGGCGCTGCGGCCCCTCCAGGAGTACCTGCGCACGGACGACGCCGGCGATCCCGTCGTCACCCGCGCCTACCGGATCGAGACCCGGGACGACTTCGAGGCCGGGGTCTATCTCAACGGCGTCACCGAGTGGCGGCACGGGATCAGCAGTGCGACGTCCTTCAGTGTGATGGCCGTCAAGGCCGACACGATCCACCGTGACCTGCGCGACCGGCTTGCGTCCGGCACATCTGTTGCTGGGATGCCGGTTGCGGAGACTCCGGCGAATCGGTGACAGGTGCGGCGTCGGCCGCCGGGGCCTTGGGTGGACGCCGCTCGGCTCGGTGCGGCTGACGAGACAGCGTCTGGCCTGCGAGAACGGCCGTTGAGGCTCCGCCCCGAGTTCTGGGGTGGGGCCTCTGCGTGTTGGGACTGACAAGGGGGTCAGCAGATGTAGGCCGTGGCGTCGCCGTGCATGAGGGGCAGTAGCAGGTCTGGATACGGGTCTTTCAGTTCGGCTTCCGCGTCCTCGCAGCTGTCCGCCACGGAGCGTCGGATGGTCAGCGATCGGTACAGCCGCTCCGTGAATGTCCGGGCCTGGCCGTCGTCCACGGTGTGGGGCCAGCTGATCACCGACGCCACGGTCAGCGCCATCTTGGCGGCCAGGGCGGTGGAGCCGCAGAAGTTCAGCACGGCGAGGCGGGGTGGGTGGCGGACGCGGGAGATCTGCGTGCACAAGTTCTCGTACGCGACGCAGAGGTCTCGGCTGTCCTGGGTGAGGTGGATGCCGCCGAACGAGCTGTGTGCCGCGATGTGCAGGACTGTCGGCCTTAATTTGTCCAGGGCGGGGCAGATTTCGGCGAGTCTTACCGATGCCATTTCGGTCAGAGGCATGCAACTCGCTGGCACCGCATCCCGGATGCAGGCCGCCTCGGCGCCGAAGTCGTTGCGTCCAGGGCGGGGGTCGCCGGAGACGAACAGGATTCTCGGGGCGGTGCCTGCCGGGAGGAGGAGCCCTATGCCGGGGTCTTGTTGACGGATGTCGGCGGAGAAGACCGCGTTCTGTGAGAAGTGGGCGGAGATGGAGGCGGACGCTGTCTGGTTCATCAACGCCGATGGGGGTGGCCGTGTGTCTCGTGGTGGGTGGTCGTCGATCCTGGGCGTCGCGGTCGGTGGTGGAGGTGCGGGGCGCGGTTTGTCGGTCGTCTCCCGCATGCGGTGCAGGAGTTCTTCCTGCGGGATGCCGAGGGCACGGGTGTCAATCCCCTCGAACTGTGGAGATCTTCTAAGCGGCCAGCTCCAAGGCGGAGTTGGCCCGGTGGTCGTGCTCGTAGTCGATCGGACTCTGATATCCACACACGCTGTGTAGCCTGTGCGTGTTGTAGAAGCCGGTGATCCAGGTCGCGATCCGCAGCCGGGCCTCGGTGCGGGTGGCGAACGTGTGCCGGTAGACGTACTCGACCTTGAGCACGCTGTTGAACGCCTCGCTGACGGCGTTGTCGAAACACGACCCGACGCGGCCCATGGACTGGGTCACGCCCAAGCGGCGACAGGCCCGGCGAAAGCGCCGGGAGCCGTATTCGCTGCCGCGGTCGCTGTGGAAGATCACGCCCTTCACGTCACCGCCGCGGGTGGCTGCGGCCATGTTCAAGGACGCCACAACCAGTTCGGCGTCATGGCGTGCGCCCATCGCGTAACCGAGCAGCCGGCGCGAGAACAGGTCGATGACGGTGGCCAGGTAGAGCTTGCCCTCACCGGTGGTGATCTCAGTCATGTCGCCGCACCACACCTGGTCAGGAGCGTCCGCAGTGAAGTCCCGCCGCACGAAGTCCGGGGCCGCCAGCCGTTTGCCGGGCCGGGTCAGCCCGCGCCGTCGGCGGACCTTCCGTCCGGCCAGGCCGAGTTCGGCCATCAGGCGGGCGACCGTGTTCACCGAGACCCGCCAGCCCGCGCGGACCAGGAGGAGCCAGACCTTCGGGGAGCCGTAGGTGCCGCCGGAGCCCTCGAAGATCTGCCGGATCACGTCCGCCAGCTGCCCGCGCCGGATCTCACGGGCGGTAGTGGGCTTGTCGCGCCACTTGTAGAACCAGGACTCCGACACCCCCAGGACCCGGCAGGCCAGACGGTGCGGGACGCAGTGCGCGGTCCTCTGGTTACCGATGAACGCGGCCAGGGCGGCCGGGTCCGTCACGGTCACTTCACCCAGAGGACCATGCATCGCTTGAGGACATCACGCTCCATCTCCAGCTCGCGTATCCGCTTGTTCTTCTCCGACATCTCCCGCCGCAGCCGCTCCAGCTCGGCGCGCTCGGCCTCGCGCATCCGTCCACCCGGCGGCGCGGGCTCGGTCGGCCGGTCGGACGACGCCGACCCGTTGCGCCTCCACCGCGACACCCAGCTGTGCAGCGTGCCGGAATGCACGCCGAGTTCCTCGGCGACCTCCGGGATCGGCCGGCCCGTCTCGATCACGATGCGTACAGCACCCTCACGAAACTCAGGCGTGTACGTCCGTTGCTTGGACCCCATGAACCCCAACTTCCCCTGCAATCACGGACTCCACGCTACGAGGGGGTGCGCCACGAGGCGCCGTGTGATCGAGCGGAGGTGGAAGGACTCCGCCGTCTGCTCGTCGTAGCGGGCAGACGAAGCTGACGACAGCCTGACCTGGAGGAACGCCGGGTAGGGCGGCGAGCAGTCGTGACGAAGTCGGGCCGGTTCAGCATCGCCGGATGGGCCGGGCCCGGTGAGCGAGACGGGAAGGTGTACGCGAGGAACCGGTGTTGTTACGCCTCTCGATAGCGTGCCAGCTCACTCAATCCGGTGAATATGGGCTGGTGGGCGGCGCGTATCCGACAGCTCCTTGCCCCGCCAGGGCGGTGACTGTCGGTGAACTCCCGGGCCGGTTTCCCCTGCTGGGTCCGGGAGGCCACGGTGAAGGTCTACGGCGTAACCGTGGCGATGCCGCAGGGGCATAGCCGGGCGCCTCACCCGTCGATCGATCAGCGGTGAACGTGGGAACCGTCCGCGATCTGCTCCCGACCCGAGTCGCCGCCAGCGGCACGGGACGGGATAGGCGCGTTGCCCGCCGAAGGGCTCGGACGGGGCGGAGCCGCCGTAGTACTCCGGGGCCGGGAAAGCCGGCCGCACGGGGAAGGGCGGCAGCGTGTTAGACAAGGAGAGGACTGCAATGTCCGAAGACGCCCTGGTGAACGCCGGGGCCGGGACGGCCGTCTCATGGCGGCCGGGTGTCCCGGTACGGAAGATGCAGCTCAAGTTGCACCAGTGGGCGCGGGCAGATGCCTCGCGCCGATTCGATGATCTGTACAACCTGCTCTACGACCCGGGGTTCCTGATCGACGCCTGGAACAGGGTCGCGGGCAACACCGGGGCGAAGACGGCCGGGATCGACGGGCTGACCGTGGCCGCGATCGAATCCGGGCCGGGAGTACAGCCGTTCCTGATGGACATCAGGAACGAGCTCAAGGCGCGGGCCTACCGGCCCGCGCCGGTGCGGCGCACCCAGATCCCCAAGTCCAGCGGGAAGATGCGTGATCTTGGCATCCCGACCGTGAAGGACCGGGTCGTGCAAGCCGCGCTGAAGGCGGTCCTGGAGCCCATCTTCGAGGCCGACTTCCTGCCGGTCTCCTACGGGTTTCGGCCGGGCCGCCGAGCCCACGACGCCATCGCTGAGATCGTCTATCTGGCCCGCCGGGGCTACTCCGTAGTCCTGGAGGCCGACATCGAGGCGTGTTTCGACAACATCGATCATGTCGCCCTGATGGACCGGCTACGGGACAGGATCTCTGACAAGCGCGTCCTGGCGCTGGTGAAGGCGTTCTTGAAGGCCGGGGTCATGCACCACGGCCTCACGAAGGACACCCCCACTGGTACTCCCCAGGGCGGGATCCTCTCCCCGCTGCTGGCCAACATCGCTCTGACGGCACTGGACGAGCACTTCCACGTCCAGTGGCACACCCGGATGGGCACCAGCTGGCAGCGGGAGAAACGCCGCAAGACCGGAACGGGAAACTGGCGCTTGGTCCGCTACGCGGACGACTTCGTCGTCCTCGTCAGCGGCCCGGCTCACCGGGCCGAGGCCCTGCGCGAGCAGGTCGCCGAGGTCCTGGCCCCACTCGGACTGCGGCTCTCTGCAGAGAAGACCCGCGTGGTTCATATCGATGACGGTTTCGACTTTCTCGGCCACCACATCCGCCGCCAGCGGAAACGTGGCACGAACAAGCTCGTCGTCTACACCCGGCCCTCGAAGAAGGCCATCAAGGCCGTCAGGGGCCGGATCTCGGAACGAACCTACAGACACACCCAGAATCAGAGTCTGGCCACCCTCCTGGAGGGCCTGAACCGGACACTGACCGGTTGGGCGACCTACTTCCGTCACGGCGCGGCGAAGCGGACCTTCAACGCGGTCGACCACCACGCGTGGCACCGCGTCGCGATCTGGCTCCGCCGCAAACACAGCATCCCCAGCAGCCAGTTGAAGGGATTCTGTGACCAAGGATGGAGGTTCGCCGACAGCGGCACCGTGTTCCTCGGCGCATCCAGCGTCATGATTGAACGCTACCGCTACCGCGGAGCCAAGATTCCAACTCCGTGGACCATCGAAACGGCAGCCGACGACGGCTGACCACCGGGCAAGGCACGTGGAGAGCCGGATGCGTGGAAACACGCACGTCCGGTTCGGGACGGCGGTCCAGGGAAACGGAACGGCAGCAATGCCGTCACCGCGCCCTGGGCCGACCGCACAGGGACAGTTGGGGAGGAAGGCGGTGGGGTTGGTTTGGGTGAGGGTGCGGTAGTGGTGGACGGCTTCGGTGATGGAGGTGAGTGCTGTGTCGCGGTCGCCCACGTCGCTCTGCCGGATGGAGAGGTTGTTCAGCCACGAGGCCCGCGCCGCTTCTGCTTCCTCGGACATATCCCCGACGCCATCGGGCGCAGACCGCTCGGCGGCGATAAGCGCGAGACCGCGAAGCGTGCTGTGCCCCATCGGTACCGTCACAGCCAGTTCGGCCAATGGCAGCGGCGTTCCCTCGGCTTCGGCGAACCTCTCCAGAGCCTTGACGAAGACGCCGCCCTGGGTCGCGGCCACCGAGAGCGCTGACTCCCACAAGCCGGGGGCGGCGTCCAAGGCGGCCTGAGCGAGGTCCGCCATGATGGACTCGTCGCTCGACGAAGCGAACCGTGAGACGCCTACGCACGCGTTCAGCTGCTCGTCCTCGTCGGCTTCCTTCAGGCACTCGCGGAGCAGTGCGCGATCCGCGCTGAACACGCTGGACGCCAGGTGGGTGCCGAGCGGGTCTGGGCGGACTGCCACTGTGCCGTCTTCAGGGGCGGCTGGCAGAAGGTCCGAGAGGAGGGCGGCTATCGCGTCGCGCCGTGTGCTGTCCTTGGTCAGCTCTTTGATGGCCTTGAGGGTGTGGTCGAGCCGTTCCTCCTGGGGGGCCAGGAGGCTGAGGCAGGCTCCTGCTTCGCGAAGAATCCCTTTCGTCCTCTTCGAAGGCAGGCCGATCCGGGACTTGTACGCCCGTACCCAGTAGCCCAGTTCGTGGTCGAGGATCTTCTCGTACAGGCGTTTCTCCGACGTGGGGGTGCCTTCGGCGTCGTCCGTCTGGGCGGTGAGCCAGGCGAGCATGACCAGATCGAGGGTGGTCCACCTGCCGGAGTCGGGGTCGGGCGGCGGGTTGCTGCCCATGGCGAGGCTCTCCGGGCCGCCGAAGGAGCGGATGGCCGCCCGGTAGACGTCCCTCTGGCGGGGGTGGCGGGCTTGCAGAGCACTGTCGTGCAGGGCGTAGGGATGGCCGTCTTCCTTGAGTGCCACCGCGATTTCCTCGTCCCACCAGCCGCTGACTGTTCGGGCGGTCAACAGCAGGCAGGTGGGCGCCTCGCGCTCGCGCAGGGTGCGCAGCACGTTGATGACGTCCCCGGACTTGCGGTCCTCGACGTAGTCGACGACGACCAGCAGCGGGGAGGCGACGTTGCTCAGCCAGGCCCGGTCCTGGGGGTCGGGGTCGCGGACGAGGAACCCGGCGTACCAGCCGATGTCGGAGAGCCGGCGGGCGAGTTGGGCGGCCAGACGGGTCTTCCCCGCTCCGCCGACGCCGTGCAGCAGGGCGATCCGGGTGCGTGGCCCCAGGGGATCGGGGGCCTGGAACCAGTCCTGGAGGAAGTCGAGTTCGTCCCGTGGGTAGAAGTGGATGGTGTCGTGACGAGCCCACAGGTACGTGAGAGGGCCGCTGTCGTCGCCCGCCACCGGCTCGGGCACCGGCAGATAGGGCGGTGCCAGGACATCGGTGCTGGGCTGGTAGGGCAGGGGGTGCGGCTCGCAGTGTTCGTAGCCGAGACCGACGTCGATCGTCACGCTCCAGCGGTCCTCGGCGGCTTCGCGCAGGAGCGTGGCGCCGTGGGCGACCGACTGGGCCCAGGTCTGCTGTCGCTGTCGCCGAGGGTCGGCCGTATCGGTGCGGGAGGCGACGCCGGTGATGTCGACGGCGAGGAACGTGCCGGGGGAGTCCTCGCTCTCGGCGAGCTCGTCGGCGAAGTCCGCTGGAAGGGTCTGCCAGTCGGGGTCCTGTTCCTCCTCGCGGTAGTCCCGGTGCGCGCGGTTGGACCAGTTGCCGCCGAGCCACACGGCGACCAGCGCGTGCGCCGGATCACCCGGCCTGGCACCGGCGAGGACGATGATCAGCGGATGGAGCCCGGCGTCCAGGCACGCTCCGGCGAAGGTGACCGCGAGGTCCAGGCACGTGCCGTGGCGTGGCCGGCGGAGCACCTGGTCCGGCGGCCGGATGGTCTGGCGGCCGGGGTCGCTGGTGGTCGGCTCGTCCGCGTACTGGATACGGAGCCCGGCGAAGGCCTCGTACAAGGCACGGGCGCGAGCGGCGGGAGGGCCGTCCCCGGGGGCGGGCATGGACGGGCCGAGGAGGTCGGCCGGTGCTCCGTGCGCTCCCGGACGTCCGCGCTGGACGTACTCGATCAGGGCCTTGGGATCGTTGCTCGCCCATCGGCGCCACGCGGTACTCACGAGCCCGCTCCCTCGTACCCCGCGTCGACGACGCCCAGGACGTCCCCGGCGCGAAGACGGTCCACCACCGGGACACCCGTGGCCTCGACCTCCACCGAGTACGCCCCGGCCCCGCCCGGCGGCAGGAACTCCGCCTGCCATCGATCGTCACCGGCCCTGGCGCACGGCAGCCACGGAGTGGCGGCCTTCTGACGGCCGTCGCGTGCGCGGACCCGGAGCCGTACGTGTGTCCGCTCGTCGGCCCGCGTGCCGTGGAGGGTCACACCGACCGTGACCGGGGTGCCGGACAGGGCGGTGTCGTCGAGGTCGAGTCCGAGCCAGGGGCCGTCGGGCTTGTCGCCGCGTACGGAATCGAGTGCTGCGCCGGCGTGCTCGGCCAGGATGTCGACCACCACCGACGAGGAGGCGAGCGCCATGTGGCGCTCCGCCACGGCCCTGCGGGCGCGCATGTCCCGCTGTCGATGGGGATGGCGGAGATCGCGGGGACGGTGCCGTCGCCGAGCCAGTCGGGATTGGGGAGCCAGCCTGGTGCGTCCTTCGTCACCGACAGGCCGGAAGGTGAGAGCAGGGCCTGCTGGAGAGTGGCGTGCCCTCGGCCGAACACCGCTGTCAGCTCAGGGCAGTTGGGGCTGTCGAGCAAGTCGGTCCAGGCCGTTTCGATGTCCTGGTGAACGCCGAAGGCGGACTCCGCCCGGGAGATGAACGACGCGTCGACCGCTGTCCCCGCTCCGGTTTCCTCCGTCAACTCGTGGGCCCTGAGCGGCTTTACGCCGTCCGGCTGTGCCACCGCCGGGTAGCGCGGCAGGAGTTCGTACGCCGACGGCCACTGGCGCAGCACCTCGGTGAGGCCGGCCAGTCGTTTGGGGCCCACTTTCAGGCCGTTCGCCAGGACGTCCAGTGCCTTGGGGGCGCCGCGGTGCGGAGTGCCGAGGGTGATCAGCGCGGCGCAGTCGGCCGCGCCGCCGAGGGGGCCCAGCCAGTAGCGGGCGACCAGGCCGCCCATGGAGTGCGCGACGACGATCGCGCGTCGTCGGCGCGCTCCGGGGTGCTCGCCGCTCAGCCGGGCGGTGACATCCGCGGCGAGGCGTTCGGCGGCGTGCTGGACGCTGTGCCGGAAGTCGTAGGGGAAGAGGACCAGGTCGGCGTGGCTGTCCGGCGTGCGGCCGGGCAGGGAGACGTCCACCTGCACGTCGGTGAAGCTGTTGCGGATCTTGCGCACCAGGCCGTCGTATCCGGGGACGACGAAGGGGCCGATCAGGGTGATGTCCGGCATCAGCCCGACGGGGACCAGGTCCGGATGTGCGTCCAGGCTCAGCCGGTGCGGTCGGGTGGCCGCGGAGACGAACCGGCGCCGGCGCTCGTCCCAGTGGACGGCCGCCTTCGCCGTCCGTAGGACACTTCAGCCGATTCCGGGCACCACGACGACAAGATGCTTGAGTGAGGCCACCGTTGTTCCCCCTTTCACGCCCGTCACCCTGGAGCTGGACCGGGTGACGACCCCTCAGGAAAACGACGACAGCGCCGGGCTGTGCGGGCTCGGCAGGGTTTCGCCGCATTGAGCGGTTCTCCGGTTTGTGGGCCGAGAGGAAATCTGAATGTTCCCGCACGGCCTTCCCGCGGAAAACAAGCACCCTCCATCATATGCTTGAATCCTAAACAAATTGGATCGCCGCTCACACCCCCCCCACACACACAAGGGACACCCCCATGCCCCTCTTCTTCCTTCGCCACGGCGAATCCCAGGCGAACGAACAGAACCGGTTCGCCGGACGCCTGGACACCCCCCTCACCGCACTCGGCGGCCGGCAGGCCGAGCAGGCGGCCGAGCGGGTCGCCGCGCTCGCCGCGAGCGGCGTCCGCATCGACGAAGTGCACATGTCCACGCTCCAGCGGGCCCAGCAGACCGCGTGGACCGTCGTCGAACGGCTCCCGCAGCCTCCGGACCGGATCACCGTCGAAGAAGCGCTGACCGAGCGGGACTTCGGGGTCTACAGCGGTCACAACAAGAGCCTCGTGAAGAAGACGATCGGGTTCGTCGGCTACACCGAGGCCTTCCACTCCCCGACCGGGCGCCCGCCCGGCGGCGAGAGCTGGCGGGAGATGTACGACCGGGTCGCCGCGTACTACGAGGACGTCCTGCTGCCCGCCTCCCGCGAGGGGCGCACCGTGCTGGTCGTCGCCCACAAGTACGTCGTCGAGATGTTCGCCCTGGTCGTCGCGGGCGCGAGCCCGGACACGTACCGCGACTTCAAGATCCCCAACGCGCGCCCGCTCTCCGAGCAGGACCTGCGCCGGGCGGTCGCCGCCCCCGCCGCGGCGGGACTCGTCAACGACCTCGGGGAGATCGTGGAGATCCGCCTCCCCCTGCTGGTGGCCACCGCCGCCGCGCTGGGCGTCGCGGCCCAGCTCGCACTCGGCGTCCAGGTCCCGGCCACGGTCTTCACCGCCGCTCTCACCGCCCTCCTCGCCGTCGGCTCCTTCTTCGCCATGCTCCGCGTGGACCCGCCCACGCTGCGCCGCCCCCTGAGCAGCTTCCGCACGGCCTGGCCCCTGCTGATCCCCCGTCTGGCACTGGGCCTCGTCCTCATCTGGGCCGGGCACTCGCTCCCGCTGGAGCTGGCCGGTCTGTTCCTGCTCCTGCCGCCCGCCCTGATAGCCCCGACCCTCTCCCTGCTGTGGGGAGGCGACTACTTCTTCGCCGTACGGCACACCGTGGCTGCCTCGCTCGCGCTGCCCGCGATCCTGCTCACCGGCCTCGCCCTCCCCTTCTCCTTCCCGGGCGCCGCCCCGGCCCTCACCCTCGGCCGGCTCGAACCGGCCCTCCTCGCCTACGCCGCCGTCCTGATCGCCGCCCTCGTCCTGCCCGGGCTGGGAGCACAGGCCCTGCGCCGACGCGATCCGATCCGGGCGGGCGCCCTCAGCACCAACTGGAACTGGCTCGGCGGCCTGGCGCTCGTCCCCGTGGCCGGGCTCGCCACCTTCTCCCTCACACCGTCGACCGGGCTGAGCGTCCACATGGCCGTCCGGCTCCTGCTGGTGATGTCCGCCACGGCGGCGGCCCTGGCCGCGCTGCGCCTCCTGACGACGCTCTTCCTGCACCTGCGCCCCCATGACACCGGCCTCGGCCGGGACCTCTTCATCACGCAGAACACCCCGAACGTCTTCCTCTGGCTGGCGATGACGGCCGTCCTGGCGCCCACCACGGGCCACAGCCCCTCCGTGATCGGCCTCGGCGTCGCCCTCGTCTTCTTCTTCGCGGTGTACGTCGACGAACAGGTCTTCCTGTACGCCCACCGCGACGACCTGCCCCAGGGGGAGACGACGCCGGGTGCGCGGAACTCCGAGGGGGCCCGGCGTCGTCGTCTGTGAGGCTGCCGGGGGCTCGCCTGGTGTGTCAGGTCACGCCGGTTCCGGGACGCGGGCCGGGGTCCGGTCCTTGCGGATCTCCCGCTCCGCCAGATACGACAGCGTCGGGGCCATGCCGAAGCTGATCGCCTGGTAGAGGAGGGTGAGGGTCATGGCGATCGAGACGACGCCGAAGGGGAGCGCGGTGATCGCCAGGGCGGCGAGACCGAGGAAGAGGACGGCGAGGACGGTCTCCGCGCCGGCGCTGCTGAACGCCTGGACCCGGGACTGGAGCCGGCCGAACTTGTCGGTCCGGGTCCACAAAGTCGGCCGGTTCAGCAGGGAGAACAGTGCCGCCTTCCCGATCACGTAGAAGAGGGCGCGCTGGGCCATGATCGCCCCGGCGAAGTCGCGTGCGCTGAAGCCCATGACCTTGCGGTACACCGTCCACTGCAACAGCCGTCTGCCCGCCATGACGAAGAGGAACGGCAAGTACCAGGTCACCGGCACCGGCCACACGTCACCGTGCGCGACCATCGACAGCAGCATGACCGGGGGCACCGCCTGCCCGGCGAACCGGAGGCCGCGCAGGGCGTTGATCAGGCCGTGGTTGGCGTGGTAGAGCCGCTGGACGGCGCTCAGGCGCGAGGACGAACGGCCCGCTCCGGGACGGAACATGTGCGCGTGGGCGCGGATCTCCTGCACCGGACCGTAGGTCCAGCGGAACCGCTGCTTCTTGTACCCGTTCCAGGTCTCCGGCACGAGACCCCGGCCGTAGGCGTGCTGGAGATAGACCGACTCGTACCCGCTCGCGTGGATGCGGATGGCGAGCTCGGAGTCCTCGGTCATGCACCACTCCGCCCAACCTCCCGACTTGTCGAGAGCGGCCAGCCGGATGACGGACATCGTGCCGACGGTGAGACCCGCGCCGTTCTCGTCGAGCGACACCATGTGCGCGGCGAAGAAGAGCGCGTACTCCGCGTTGGCGAGTCTGGTGAAGGCCGACGACTCGTAGTCGCGATAGGCGTGCGGGCACTGCACGAAACCCGTGCCCGGGTCCTCGAAGTAACCCACCGTGTCCGTAAGCCAGTTGGGCTCCACGATGTAGTCGGCGTCGACCACGCCCAGCAGCTCCGCGCGGGGGTCGATCTGAGGCCGCGCCCAGTTCAGCGCACCGGCCTTCGCGCCGGTGATCCCCTCCACATGCAGGAACCGGAACCGCTCGCCCAGCCGGGCGCAGTGCTCCTCCACGGGCCGCCAGAGACTCTCGTCCGCGGTGTTGTTGTCGATGACGACAACTTCGTAGTCCGGGTAGTCGAGCCGGCTCAACGCGTCGAGCGTGCCCATGACCACCTCGGGCGGCTCGGCGTGGATCGGGACCTGTATGGAGACCATCGGCGCGAAGCCGGCCGGCAGCGGGCGCGCCGCCGCCCCGGCTCTGCGCCAGCGGGAGCGCAGCAGTACCTCGGAGCCGGTGATCTCGTCGAGCAGATCGGAGGGGAGGCACACGATCGTCAGGACGGCGTTCGTCGTGACCAGGACGAGGGTCAGCGTGCTCGCGCCTGAGCCGACCGCCCTCATCGCGAAGGGCACCAGCCATACCACCGGTAGGAAGGTCAGGAACGCGCAGGTCACGATGAAGACGGCGCCTATGGGGCGGAAGGCGGTCAGGTGCCGGCGGGCTATGAAGGTGAGGGTTGTCAGGGTGAGTGTGGTGAGCAGGGCCCAGGGTAGGGAGCCGCCGAGGGCCACGGTCAGTAGGAGGGCGGTGCCGAAGGAGAGGGTGGGGGCGGTGAGGGGGAAGCGTTGTTCCCAGG
>DATCQX010000938.1:0-2012 GCA_036569285.1 Streptomyces sp. | reverse complement strand
TGCGATGTTGGCGTGGCCGTCTTGACGGTGGACGCCGATGGCGAGGTTGCGCAGTCCGGCCATGACGCGGGGTAGGTGGCGGGTGCGGATATGTGAAGCGTCCTCGTGGAAGGTGCGGTCGCGGACGTGGTGCAGCTGGTTGGGGCTTCACCCAAGGCCGGGTAGTTAAGGTATTTCCGCTGGTGGCAAGGGCGTTGCTGACCACTGGGTGGCGGTGTAGAGGCCAGGGCCGATCTTGTGGATGAGACCGTTGGCGGCCCAGCGGTTGAGCTGTCTGTACATGGTTTCCATGGTGATGTCGCCGAAGCGGGCCGCGATGTCGCGGGGCCGCCATGGTCGGTCGGGTTCCTCGTGGAGCAGGTCGAGGATGCGGTGGCGGCGACGCTGACCAGGGGATATGTTCCGGTCGTCGCGGGAGCTGGTGGGTAGCGGGGGCGGCTGGCTGGCGGGTTCGAGGACGGCGACGTCGAGGCGGGTGACGGTGCGGCTGCGGTCGGGGCGGCCGTCGTCCTGCCGTTCGGCGTACCGGGAGACCGACGAGCGGACCTTGCGCGTGCTGACGCGGGGGCGCCGGGGTGGGAGGAGGTCGGCCAGGACACGTTGGCCGATGACGCCGATCGTGCTGAGGCGCGCGGTCGTGGTGATGCCGGCGGCCTGGAGGACGAGGTCGCGGGCGGTCTGCAGGGCGATGGTGAAGCCGCAGCGGTCCGGGTCGGTGCCCGACCGTGACTCGGCGGCCTGGACCATCACGGTGCGAAGCGCCTGGTAGAGGGCGAGCTGGGCCCACATCTCCTGCTCGACGCCGACGGGGTCGCCGGACCGCAGGGGGCGGCCCTGGGCCAGGGTGTGCCGCAGCGCGTAGTAGGCGGACTCGTGTTCCCAACGTTCGTGGTAAAGCGCGGCCAGCCGGGCTGCTGGATAGCGGTTCGCGCAGGTCAGCGTGGTGGCGAGCCGGTAGGTGCCGGTGAAGGAGGTACCGTCGTCCAGGGCCACAGTCACCTGGGCCTCGATGATGCGGACCGGGACGGCGCCGATCACGGACAGGTAGGAGCCGTCGCCGAGGCGGGCCAGGACCGGGGTGCGGCGGTTGGCTCGGATCCGCCCGAGGAACTGCGCGCCGGTTGCGGTCAGCGCGGCGAGGAAGGCGTTGGCGTCGAAGCCCTTGTCCCATAACAGCAGCATGTCGGGTTGCAGGTGGTGCAGCAGTCGGCTTGCGTAGGCGGTCTCGCCGGTGTCGGTGGGGCCGAACACGGCGCCGATCAGGGCGCGGGTGCCGGTCTCCACCAGCGTCATCAGTTCGAGCATCGGGCAGCCACCCCGGCTGCCGGGGCCGGACCAGCCGACATTGCGCTCGGTGTCGGCCAGCCTGATCGAGCTGCAGCCGTCGAAGGAGACCGTCCGGAAGCGTCCGAACCGCCCCCTCGACCGTGGCCAGCTGCCCGAGTGGTCCGGCCAGGACCTCGAACAGGCGGCGGACCGGCGCCGGGCCAACCTGGCGGCGCAGATCCCGCAGGGCCTTCGCGCTCGGCCTGGCGACGTCCAGACCCGCACCGGTCAGCGCCGCGGTGAGTTTGTTCCAGACCAGCCGGTAGCCGACCTCCGGGAACAGGCACATCGCCAGCAGGAAGTAGACCCCGACCCGCGTGGGCAGGTACCGCAGTCGGCGCTGCACGCGGCCGTTCTCCTCCAGGACCGCGTCGACGAGCTTGAACGGCACGACCTGCGTCAGCTCGCCCAGATGACCAGGAGCGAAGGGACCCATGGCCACGGTGAACTCGCGGGAGAGCCTCGCCAGGCCAAGTGGCGCGGCACAATGAGCGTTTTCAGTGCGGCCACTGATCGGGTGATAGGGGCGGCGGGAGGTCGGGGTACGCAACGGACAGGGCTCCCGTGCCGTTGAGGGAGGTGTTCGACGTCTCAACTCCGCAGCACAGGAGCCCTGTTGGTTCCGTATCCTGCCGCACTCGACCTGCCTCACGCCCTGGTCGAGTGAGTCTCAATGATGGTGTCAA
>DATCQX010000937.1:0-4079 GCA_036569285.1 Streptomyces sp. | reverse complement strand
GGTGAGGGCCGTGCGGGGGCTTGGGGGGCGGGTGCATCCTGCGACCGGGTGGTTTGTGTCGTACACCGTCTGCGAGGTCGTCTCGGGGGAGGCGTGCGTCGCCAACGAGGATGAGGTGGCCGAGGTGGTGTGGTGCACGCGGTCCGAGCTTGCCGGGTACGTGCCGGGTGGGGTGTACGCGCCGGTTCAGGAGTATCTCGACCGGGTGTTGGTGCCGTAAAGCACCGTCGCCCGAGGCCCGTGGGGCTGGGGGTTTGTCTCGTTGTGAAATCAACCCCTAGAAAACAGGCAAGGGCGAACGTAGAGTGCCGCATGTCCATGAATGGGCACGCAACGATGCTTGCCGTGTGAAGTGGATATTTAGGGCGGGCTCGTGGAAGCGCGCCCCTGTGAGCCGGTGCCGATCGGAGCGTTCCGAGCACCGGAGACTCCCCCCCCCCAGGCCACACGCGGATGAACGACGCCGGTGTCTCGAAGCCGCCGCTCTGGCCCGCATCGGAAAAGAGAGCAGCGACATGTTCCCTCACACATCCCCGCACCGGCGTCGGAGACTCTGGGCCGCCCTGGGCCTGGGCCTGGCGGTCGTCGGCGGGTCCTTGGCCGGGGCGGGTGCCGCCTCCGCGCAGACCGTCGACACGAACACCTGGTACACGCTGGTCAACCGGGGTACAGGCCAGGCCCTGGAGGACCTCGGGTACGCCACGAACGACGGGGCGCCAGTGGCGCAGTGGAGCCGTACCGGCGGGACCAACCAGCAGTGGAAGTTCGTCGACTCGGGGGACGGGAACTACCGGCTGCAGAACCGGGCGTCGGGGAAGGTGCTGGACGACTCCGGGTGGTCGAAGACCGAGGGGTCCGAGCTGGGGCAGTGGAGTGACGGGAACAGCGCGAACCAGCAGTGGAAGATGGCGGACTCGGGGGACGGGTATGTGCGCCTGATCAACCGGTTCAGCGGGCTGGCGGCGGAGGTGCCGCTGGGGGCCAAGGCGGACGGGGGGCACATCGCGCAGTACCACGACTGGAACGGCACGAACCAGCAGTGGCAGCTCGTGGTGGCGGACGGGGGTGGCAGCGGCGGCACCACAGGGGGCACCGGGAACACGGGGAGCACCGGCACCAGCACCGGCACCGGCACCCCCGTCAGCAGCAGTTTCCTGGGCAGCAGCACCGTCCTCATCGGCGCCTCCATGGACGACACCACAGCCGCCTCCGCCCCCTTCGACATGCGGTACGCCTACGTACACAGCCAGCCGGCACCCTCGTCCGACTACTACACGGCCACCCGCTGCCACGACGACTGGTCGGGCTGGTGGGGCTGCTGGACGGGCAGCACCACGGCCCCCGGCACGTACATCACCTACCGGGACACGGTGGCGGCGCAGACGACGTACAAGAGCAACCCTCGTCCGCAGAAAATGCTCTGGACGTGGTACTCACTGCGCGATCTGGGAGACGCGGCGGGTGAGGGCGACGGCCCCGGCGAGGTCAAGGCGATCAACCGCACCGACCTGCTCACCCGGTACCTGAACGACTACCGCTTCTTCCTCCAGAAGATCGGGACGTCGCACGACGCGATCGACCTGGAGCCCGACTTCTGGGGGTACGTGCGGTCGCTCGGCAACCCGCACCAGGTCCCCGCGCAGGTGACGTCCGCGAACGCGACGGACTGCGGCTGGCAGGAGAACAGCGCGACCGGCCTGGCCCAGTGCCTGATCTCGATGACGCACAAGTACGCGCCGAACGCGTCCGTCGGCCTGCACCTGTCCTGCTTCAACTGGCAGACGGACACACCGGGTTGCGTCAAGGACTACGGCGACCTCGGGGCGAAGAACGCGGACTTCCTCGTCACGGACGTCTCGGACCGCGACGCGGGCTGGTACGCGCAGCCGGCCCACGGCGGCATCAACAGCTACTGGACCGACCAGAAGGCCGCGACGGCGCTCGCGTTCTACAAGACGATGTCCGAGTCGGTGGGCAAGCCGGTCGTCCTGTGGCAGATCCCCGTCGGGAACATGGCGCAGAACAACACCTACCAGCACTACCAGGACGACAAGGTCGACTGGCTCTTCTCGCACATGAACGAGGTGGCGGACGCGCATGTCGCCGCGCTGCTGTTCGGGTCGGGGCAGGGGGAGCAGACGACGCCGGAGACGGACGGCGGGAACCTGGTCAACAAGACGACCGCGTACCGCGGTTCGGGGGGCGTGGGGATCAGGTAGCCGTCTTTGTCACCGCCGCGTCACAAGAGATCGGCGTCCGGAACCGTGCCGGTCCCCCGGTTTGTCTCTCACCACGTAAGTGAACGAGAACAACTCAGGGGGACGGCAACATGCAGATTCTCAAGGTGACGACGGTGGCTGTGGGCGTCGCGGCGGCAGTGGGCGCGGTGCTTCCCGGCACCGCGATGGCGGCGAACGCCACGGCTTCGACCCCGACGCGCGCCTGTGCGGCGTCCGCGCTCCAGCTCAGCGCCTGGCAGGCGGCCCACCCGCCCGTCGGTACCGGGACCGGGGCGGCGGTCGTGCAGTTCACCAACGTCTCCAAGAGGGCGTGCGTCCTGAAGGGCCACCCGACGACGGTCGCGGGCGTCAAGGGCACCCGCACCACCCCGCTCAAGATCACCACCACCGGCAAGGCGACCAGCGTCACCCTCCGGCCGCGCGCCAAGGCATGGGTGAAGCTGACCTTCGTCCAGGTCCAGGGCGAGGGCGACGGCTACTGCAAGTCCGGCAAGACCCCGCAGGCGTTCCCGAAGCTGTCCATCGGCCTGCCGAACGCCGGAAAGCACCAGGTCGCCCTGAACGACGGGTGGTGGGCGGAGTGCGACAACAAGGTGACGGCGACGGCGGTGTCGTCGGTGAAGCCTGCCTGACGAGGCGCCGCGCATAAATGCCGATGGCCAGGCCCGCTGTCCGGGGACAGCGGGCCTGGCCTCATTCTCGCCGCGCGACTATGCGTTGATCATGCACAGTCACGCGCGTAGCCTGACGGGCGGCTCGTGAAACTGAGGAAAACGGGGGATTCCGTGACCAGGAATCTGACTGTCGGTGAGCAGATCGTGCTGCTCGCGCTGGATGAGCAGAGCGGGAAGCTGCGCGAGGTGGAGCTGAGGGTGGCGCTCGCGGTCGCCGCCGCGGGCCTGCTGGAGGAGGGGCGTGCGGAGGAGGCGTCCCGGAAGGTGCTGCTCGCCGCGCGGGAGGCCGCGCTGGACGCCGCCTTCCAGGGGCTTGTGGAGAAGGGGATCGTCTCCGAGCAGGGGCGGCGCGTACTCGGCGCGTTCGGGTCCGTGAAGCACCCGGTGATCGACTCGACCCAGCTCGTGGCGCTCAAGACGCGCATCAGCGCCGTCCTCGTCGAAGGGCAGGAGCCGGACGAGGAGACGGCCGCACTGATCACCCTCCTCCGCCACTCGGGGCTGACGAGCGCCCTTCCGTCCGGCGGTGAGGACGTCACGCAGGAGCAGGCCGCCGCGCTGGGGGACACCGTCCGCAGCACGGTCAACACGCTCGCGGCGGTCATCGCGGCCACCGCTGTGTGACCCTGGACGGCGAGTTCCAGCGCGCGCTGATCGCCGACCGGGACGCCCTGCCCGGCGGGGCGCTCGTCGAGCAGGGGGCGTTGGCCGACGTCCTCCAGTTCCAGGCGGCGCTACGGGCAAGGGAGTTGGGGCTCATCTGAGGGCCGAACACGCCGACGCTCCGGAGACGTCCCGGTCGGGCCTCTCCAGCGCCACCGGCACCGTCGCGGTGACCTTCGGCACCGGCCGACCGGCTGTGTCCGCGATCTGCCTGGCGAGGCGGGCCGTGCCGGGGCGTGGGGCGCCGGGGCCGAGGCGGACGGTGCCGGGGCGCGGGACGCCGGGGCCGAGGCGGGCCGTGCCGAGGCGGACGGTGCAGTACTCGCCGTCGAAGTCGAACGGATCCCCGCTGAGCAGGCCCTTTGCCCTCGCGGACGGCCGTCAGCCGGCTGCGGTACGGGGCACCGAGGAGCCTCTGCTGAACCGTCTTGGCCCGTAGGGGCATCAGGGTGCCCCGAGCCCCGTCGGCACCCGGAATCCGGCGCCCGCGAGCGCGGCGAGC
>DATCQX010000936.1:0-8100 GCA_036569285.1 Streptomyces sp. | reverse complement strand
GCACGGCCGTGAGCGGTGACGCCGACCTGCAGTTCGGCAAGGCGGCCGTCGCGAAGTTCACGCAGGGCGTCGGCGCGACCATCGACGAGCTGGGCGACCTCGGCGGCCCCACGGGTTCGGTACTGGGCAAGGGCTTCTCGGAGCTGTCCATGACGGGGATGGAGGCCGGACACCACGGCCTCTCGGTGGACTTCGAGGACTTCTGCGAGCGCTGGGAGTGGGGGGTGCGGGCTCTGGTGGGCGACGCCAGCGCCCTCGCGAACCGCCTGGGCCTGGCGGCGGGCACCCAGTGGGAGAACGACCAGTACGTGGCGGGTTCGCTGAAGGTGGGCGTCAACGCCCTGATGGGCGGCAACCCGCACGCCACCGAGGAGGAGATCGCCCGGCAGAACTGGGGCGACGTGTTCACGCCGGACTACCTGAACCCCGACTGGAGCGCCGAGTCGTTCGACAAGGCCGGTCAGGACATCGAGCAGACGTGGAAGGACACCGGCCGCACCCTCCTCACCGAGGGCCAGGGCGGCCGGCAGTCGGACATGCTCAAGGACGCGCTCGGCATCTCCGACGACCAGTGGAACCAGTCGCTGGACGACACCTTCGGACCGTCACCGCAAGAGCGCGCACAACAAGAACAGCAGGGTGAGTCCGGGGGCAACTGACCATGGGTATCGGCGATTTCATCAGCGACCTCACCCCCGACTCCGTCGAGGACGCCATCGAGGACGGCGTCGAGTGGGTCGGCAACCGCGTCGAGGACGCGGGCAACTGGACCGCCGACCGGCTGGACGACGCCGGCTGGAAGTCGGGCGCGGACTGGGTGCGCGAGCAGTCCCGTTCGGTGGCCAACCGGATGGGCGCCGAGGTCGACGAACTGGACCTCGGACAGACCGAGGACAAGACCAAGCTGATCTACGGCAGTCCGGGCAAGCTCGACGCCACCGCGGCGAAGCTCCGGGCCTTCCAGACGGCCTTCGACACCACCGGCGACGGTCTGAAAGCCCTCGACTCCTCCCACCTCAAGGGCGAGGCGGCCGAAGCTCTGCGCACCGCGGTGAGCACGCAGCCGCCCAAGTGGTACGCCGCGGCCGACGCCTGCGCGAAGGCGCTCGGCGCGCTCGACGCGTTCGCCTCCACCGTCACCTGGGCGCAGGGCCAGGCGCAGACCGCGATCGACAAGTGGAAGGAGGGCACCAAAGCCTCCGAGGACGCCGCCGAGGCCCACCGCAAGAAGATCGACGACTACAACAGCGCCGTCGACCGCTACAACGCCCAGCCCGCCGACAAGCGCGACCCGTCCTCGCTCCCCGCCAAGCCCGCGGCGACGTTCGACGATCCGGGCAAGAAGCTGATGCGGGACGCCCAGGACATCCTCGCCGAGGCCCGCAGACAGCGGAACGCGGCGGCGGAGACCGCGCGCACGGCGATCCGTGCCGCCCGCGACCTGGCCCCGAAGAAACCGTCGTACGCCGAGCAGGTGGGCGACGGGCTCGACGAGTGGCAGGTCATGGGCGACCACGTGGCCGGCGGCCTGATCAAGGGCACGGCCGGCATCGTGAACTTCGTCCGCTCGGTCAACCCCATGGACCCGTACAACCTGACCCACCCGGCCGAGTACGCCATGTCCCTCAACAGTCTGGCCGCGGGGCTGGTGGTCGCCGCCAACGACCCCGTGGGCACGGGCAAGCAGATGATCGGCGACTTCATGAAGGACCCCTCGGAGGGGTTCGGCCGCCTGCTGCCCGACGTCGCGCTGACGCTGGCCACCGGCGGAGGCGGCGCCGCGGTGAAGGGCGTCCGCATCGCCGAGGAGGCGTCCGACCTCGCGAAGGCACGCCGCCTGATCGACGAGACCCCCGAGGGCACCCACACCCGGCCCGACGTCGAGCGCCTCGACGACGGCACCGACCCGGTGGACCTGGCCACGGGCCGGATGTACCTGCCGCAGACCGACGTCGAGATCCCCGGCATCCTGCCGCTGGTCTTCACCCGCCGCACCGAGTCCGGCTGCACGGTCGGCCGTTTCCTGGGCCCCGCGTGGACCTCCACCGTCGACGAGCGTCTGGAGATCGACGCCGTCGGGGTCGTCCACATCACCGCGGACGGCCTCCTGGTCGCCTACCCGCACCCGGTGCCCGGCCTGCCCACCACCCCGGCGACGGGCCGCACCCTGCTGGCCCGTGACACCGACGGCAACTACACCGTCACCGCCCCCGACAGCGGCCTGACCTTCCACTTCACCGCCCCACCGGGGAGTGACGGCGTCGCCTGGCTGTCGGCCGTCACGGAACGGGGCGGCCACACCATCACCGTCGAGCGCGCCGAGGACGGCCTGCCGCTGGCGCTCGTCCACTCGGCGGGCCACCAGCTGAAGCTGACCTGCGCCGACGGCCTGATCACCGCCCTGTCCCTGACCGACGCGAGCGGCACGCACCTGCCGCTGATGAGCTACGGCTACGAGGACGGCAACCTCACCGCCGTCACCAAGCCCTCGGGCGCCACCACCGCCTTCCTCTACGACGACCGCCGCCGCGTCATCGCCTGGACCGACTCCAACGCGAGCCGCTACGACTACGTCTACGACGACCACGACCGTGTCGTGGCGGAAGGCGGCCAGGCCGGCCACGTCCGGATCACCCTGGCCTACACCGACCCCGACCCCACGACAGGCCACCGCACCACCACCCTCACGACCGCCGCCGGACACACCACCCGCCACGTCTTCGGCCCCGGCTGCCGCCTCCTGGCCACCACCGACCCCCTCGGCCACACCACCCGCTTCACCCACGACACCCGCGGCAACCTCCGCACCCGCACCGACCCGCTGGGCCACACCACCGCGTTCACCCACGACGAGGACGGCCGGCTGGTCTCCGTCACCCGCCCCGACGGCACGGAACTCCGCGTCGTACGCGGCGCGTTCGGTCTGCCGGTGGAGGTCGTCGGCCCGGACGGCACCCGCGTCGTCCACGCGTACGACGAGCGCGGCAACCGCACGGCGACGACCGACCAGGCCGGTGCCACCACCCGCTACACCTACGACGACGCCGGCCGGCTCACCTCGCTCACCGACGCCCTCGGAGCCACCACGCGCGTGGTGTGCGACGCGGCAGGGCTCCCCGTCGAGGTGACCGGCCCCGGCGGCGCCGTCACCCGCACCGAGCGCGACGCCCTCGGCCGACCGGTCCGCGTCACCGATCCCGCGGGCGGCATCACGCGGTTCGAGTGGCACGCCGACGGTCAGCTCGCCCGGCGCACCGGCCCGGACGGCACCGCCGAGTCATGGACCTACGACGGCGAGGGCAACTGCCTCACCCACACCGACCCGTCCGGCGGCGTCTCCCGCTTCGAATACACCCACTTCGACCTGCCGTCCGCCCGCACCCGCCCCGACGGCGCCCGCTACACGTTCGAGCACGACGCCGAACTCCGCCTCACCCGCGTCACCAACCCCCAGGGACTGGCCTGGACCTACGCGTACGACGCCGTCGGCAACATCGTCTCCGAGACCGACTTCGACGGCCGCACCCTCACCTATCGCACGGACGCCGCAGGCCGCCTCGCCGCCCGCACCGACGCGCTCGGCGGGACCGTCTCCTTCGAGCGCGACCGGCTCGGCCAGGTCGTCCGCAAGGACGTCGACGGCCGGACGACGGCCTACGCCTACGACAGAGCGGGACGCCTGCTGGAGGCCGCCGGGCCGGACGGCGAACTGCGCTACCAGTACGACAGACGAGGGAACGTCAAGACGGAGCTGGTGGACGGCCGTCCCGTCTCCTACTCCTACGACACCCTGGGCCGCCGCACCCGCCGCACCACCCCCACCGGCCACGTCACCTCCTACGCCTACGGCCCCGACGGACGCCCCCAGCGCCTCACCACCGGCACCCACCACATCGACTTCACCCACGACGACGCCGGCCGCGAACTCACCCGCGTCGTCGACGGCACGATCACCATGGCCTCCGCCTGGGACGAGGCCGGACGGCTCACCGGACACCACGTCAGTGCCGGAGCCCGAACCGTCACCAGCCGCGCCTACACCTACCGCGCCGACGGCCACCTGACCTCGATCACCGACCAGTTGTCGGGCACCCGCACCTTCGACCTCGACCCCGTGGGCCGCGTCACCGCCGTCCACGCCCGGAGCTGGACGGAGCGGTACGCCTACGACGACGCCGGCAACCAGACGTCCGCCTCCTGGCCCCCGCACCACCCCGGCGGCGAGGCCACCGGCCCGCGCGTCTACACCGGCACCACCCTCACGCGTGCCGGAGACGTCCGTTTCGAACACGACGCCCTCGGCCGGGTCGTCCTGCGCCAGAAGACCCGTCTCTCCCGCAAGCCCGACACCTGGCGCTACCAGTGGGACACGGAGAACCGCCTCACGTCCGTGACCACCCCCGACGGAACCCGGTGGAGATACCGCTACGACCCGCTCGGCCGCCGCACCGCGAAACAACGCCTGACACCCGACGGCGAACACGTGGCGGAGGAGATCCGCTTCACCTGGGACGGCCTCACCCTGTGCGAACAGACCAGCCACCAGCCGGACACCCCGAACACGGTCGCCCTCACCTGGGACCACCGCGACGTCGTCCCCCTGGCCCAGACCGAACGCATCCTCACGGCCGACGCCCGCCAGGCCGAGATCGACCGCCGCTTCTTCGCCATCGCCACCGACCTCGTAGGCACACCCACCGAACTCATCGACGAGACGGGCGAGATCGCCTGGCACACCCGCAGCACCCTCTGGGGCACCACAGCCTGGTCCCGCGACAGCAGCGCCTACACCCCCCTGCGCTTCCCCGGCCAGTACTACGACCCCGAAACAGCCCTCCACTACAACCACTTCCGCCACTACGACCCCGAAACCGCCCGCTACACCTCCCCCGACCCTCTCGGCCTGGCCCCGGCCCCGAACCCCGTCGCCTATGTCGACAACCCCTACTCCTGGACGGACTCGCTGGGGCTCGCCCCATGCGCTCGAGGCGGATGGGCCGACAAGGCCGACTTCTCCAGCCAGAAAGTGATGAGCAAGAAGTTCCACGCCCACGCAGAAGTTTTCCTCGACAATCCTGGCAACCTGAACAGAGCCAACCTCCAGCGGTTCGAAGAGGCCATGCGTGAGCACATGACAGCAGACGGAACGAAGATCTACCGTTTCGACTACAGACATCAGGAACCAGCAGTCGGGTTCATCGATCCGACATCCCGAAAAATGGTCATGCTGCACGCCGATGGTAGATTCTGGTCGGCCTGGAAACTGGAGGAAAAGCAGTTCCAGAGAATCATCGACCAAGGGTTTCTGTGGTGACCGGTTCAGAACACGAAATGCCATCGGACCTGAGAACCGTCCTTGATACGGACGGCTCCTTCACCTCGACCTGGCTACGAGACAAATCGGTGGTCCCGGTGCCTGCGGGCGCACAGATCGACTCGGCGCTGGCCCGTCGGATCAGGGCCGGCTACCGCGCTGTCGGAGCATCACACGTCCTCGGCACGAGCCTCACCGACGCCCTCGGTACGACGTACGCGCTCCCCGGCTCCGGAGAGTGGGCGGATATCCATCCACCCGTCCTGCTTCGCACTCCCGACCTGCAGGGGGCCGTCCTCTTCCCGGAATCGGGCTACGCACTGATCGCGGGAACCGCTGCCTTCATGGCTGCGGCGGTCAGCGAGGGGCTCGACACCGCGCGCGCACGCTTCGCCCGCTACGCCCGCGCCCTCTCAGAACGTCACCCCTCACTGCTGACCGTGGCAGCCGCACACCAACCCGAGTACAGGGCCTGGTCACACCTTGACGACATCGACCCGACCAGTGCGGCGGCGCGGCTCGTGGCACTGCTGCACGCGTTCACCGACGGAACGTGCAGCGCACCGGACTTCGCCCATGGATGGTGGAAGACCCAACGCGTTTTCCAGGCGAACGGAGAACGAGCACAAGGCGCACTCGCCGATCTCTTCGACCGGGTGTTCATGATCCTTGAGGACTACTCCGTCGATCCTGACCTGGCGGAACCAGGTGACCTTGACGATGCCGAACTCCAGACCTCCGTGCGCACGGTGTGGGACACCTATCGGCATTACGAAACCGATAGAAATCGGTAGTGCCCCACCGGAGTCCGGCACATCCCTCGTGAAAAGCGCAGCACAATCTCTTCAGGGCGTCACGGTCGCAGTGGCCCCCGGGCACTCGGAGGCTCCGCCAGAGTCTCGGAACTCGGCGGGCAACCGACGGCCCTCGGTGGGCCGACAACTCACGAAGCCATCGTGAACGGCACGATTCCCAACGAGGACAGCCGTTTCCAGACTCCGACGATACAGATCCAGATGAGGCCGCGATGACGACGCGCGTAAGATTCGACGGCGGCTGGGGGGCGACGGTGACCGCCGAACCCCTCCGCCTCACTCCCCGGCTCGCGGACACCTTCATGATCGTTTCCCCCTGCACGGACAGGACGGAGCGGGAGGAATTCCTCGCGGACACGTTCGGCAGCCAGGACCGGCTGTGGGACCTCCCTGACGTCTTGCGCTTCGACCCGAGCGGCCGACGACTGGTCGGGGTCGAGTTCCGCATTCCGGAGGAGTCGGCCCCGGCCGAGGACGCGGCCCGTCTTCCTGCCACACCCGCGGTACGCCCGGGCGGGCTCCGGGCGGACGAGATCACAGACTTCCGGCACGAGGTGTGCTCAGTGCTGTGCCGCACGCCCGGAGACACCGTACTGACCTGCCTGCGCGACCTCGACGTCCTCGACGAACCCCTCGACGCCCGCATCGGCATCGCCCCCGACGTCGCGCTCCTCGTCCAGCACACCACCGTCGTCGGCTGGAGCCTGACCGACCCCGCCCGGTACCTGACCACCGACTTCGCCTCCCCCGCCCCTGCCCCACCGACACCGGCCACCCGTCGACTGCTCACCGAATGCCTGGACCTGATCACCACGCCGGTGATCGACGACCTGGTGGACGGCGAACCGGCCGCCCTCGCACGCCTCCACGCCGCGGACAACTCCCTGCGCACCCAGCAAGAGGACCGCCACCGCGCCGACGCACTCCTCTCACTGATCGCCACCTACGTCGAGGACTACGGAAACGGGTGAAGCCCAGTGGAGAAACCGACGGCGGCGACGAAGAGTCCGGGGCGACGTCTCTTCAAGACCGGCCAAGACATCGACTGGAACGCGGACACAGAGAAGTGACGTCAGATCCGCAACTACACCACTGGCGGACAGGAGGGCTCTGACACGTTCCCGACGAGCTCCGTTCATCCCGGCCCCCAGAAACTGATCAACGCCGGATTCGACCTCCACAAGGCCGTCGAACCGCCCCTCAGCGCGTCCCCACGCACCGCCGAGCCTGGACCCACCGGGTTCCGGGGGAGCCGCACTCCCGTAAACCTCCCGCGATTCAAGGGCTCCCTCAGTTCCAGAGGGCATCGACGCGCCCACCCATGGGCACGAAAAATGCCCTCCGAACCGCGTTTCCGTAGCTCAGAGGGCATTTACAGTATGGAACCCAGGAGAGTCGAACCCGAGACGGGCAGGGCGCTGGCCCGCGACTTCACTAATGATCCAGGACAAAATATCCGCTTCAATCCCGCTCGCGGCCCACTCGGTCCAGCTCGGCCCTGAAGGCGTGCCCACCAGTGAGCACACCCCAAATAGCGTTCACACTCGCTAATAACGCGCGCCAGATCACCTCCGACACCTACCCCAGCGTGCTGCCCGAGATGATGCGCGCCGAGGCCGAGTCGGTCATGTCCGTCGTCCCGCGTACGGTCGACTTCACCGTCATGACCCCGCTGGACCTCTCCGACGCGCCCTGGCAGAAGAGCCTCGCCGTCTTCTTCGCCCACGGTGCACGACAGAAGGACAACACCTGGGCCATCGGAGCCCAGGACCAGCCGAACTCCGACCTCTTCGGTCCGGTCTCGCTCGACGGCCGCGGCCAGGACGACGCGGCCACTGCGCCGAGAACGACCTCGAACTGGTCCGGGTGGAGAACCTCAACGACCGCTACCCGCAGGAGCAGCGGTCGGACTTCTCCCTCACCCGCTTCACCGTCGTCCGCAACGACGACCCGGAACCGGACGACTGGGAA
>DATCQX010000935.1:0-5977 GCA_036569285.1 Streptomyces sp. | reverse complement strand
AGCACAGCACACCGCATGTGGACGACTTTTGGAGGCGGCGTGACAGCCATCGAGCAGACCGAGGCCACGCGCCCGCGAGGCACGCGCCTGCCGCGCCGTGCCCGACGGAACCAGTTGCTGGGCGCCGCCCAGGAAGTGTTCGTGGCACAGGGCTACCACTCGGCCGCGATGGACGACATCGCCGAGCGCGCGGGTGTCAGCAAGCCGGTGCTCTACCAGCACTTCCCGGGCAAGCTCGACCTGTACCTCGCGCTTCTCGACCAGCACTGCGAGGCCCTGATCCAGGCGGTGCGCACCGCGCTCGCCTCGACGACGGACAACAAGCAGCGCGTGCGCGCGACGATGGACGCCTACTTCGCGTACGTCCAGGACGAGGGCGGCGCCTTCCGGCTGGTCTTCGAGTCCGACCTGACGAACGAACCGGCCGTGCGTGAGCGCGTCGACAAGGTGACCAACGACTGCGCGGAGGCGATCTGCGACGTCATCGCGGAGGACACGGGCCTGTCCCGGGCGGAGTCGATGCTGCTGGCCTCCGGCCTCGGCGGGCTCGCTCAGGTCGTCGCCCGCTCGTGGCTGCACAGCGACCGCAGCGTCCCGCGCGACCAGGCGGTGCAGCTGCTGGCGTCGCTCGCCTGGCGCGGTATCGCGGGGTTCCCGCTGCACGGCACGGAACAGACGGGCGCGGACGCGCACTGACGTCGCAGCTCGCGTTTTTGTTCCCGGTGGGTGTTCGCTCCTGGCGTGGGTGGCCCGCGCCGTGTCCGTCCCCTCACCGGGCTAATGTGTGCAGCGTACGGCGCGGACGCCCGCGCACTTCACTGACCGTCGGAGGGACATAGCCGTGGAGGTCAAGATCGGCGTGCAGCACGCGCCCCGCGAGATCGTTCTGGAGAGCGGTCAGAGTGCCGAGGAGGTCGAGAAGGCGGTGGCCGAGGCGCTGGCGGGCCAGTCGTCGCTGCTCAGCCTCGTGGACGACCACGGGCGCAAGGTCCTGGTCCCGGCGGACCGTCTGGCCTACGTGGAGCTCGGCGAGCCGGCTCCCCGCAAGGTGGGCTTCGGCGCGTAAGGCACACGGCAGCACGGCAAGGGCCCGGTGACCTCGACGGTCACCGGGCCCTTGTCCGTCCCTTCACAGCCCGCGCACAGCGCCCGCACGGCCGGGACACGGACGGAGCACATCCCCGACACACGGGAGGATTGCATTCCGCAGGTCACGGGTAAGACGGCTACGACCTTGGTGCACGGGACGGCCGTACGGGAGGGCCCACATGATCTTCGAAGCGCTCGCCTCCGCGATGCTCGGTCTCGCGCTCGCGTGGGCGGCGACGCGCCGGCTCCCGCACCGCCTCCCGGCCCCCGCCCTGGTCCTCGCGACCGGCACCGCCGGAGCCCTCTTCGGTGACTTCGTCACCCACACAGCCTTCGCTTCCGGCCTCCTGCCCAGCCTGCTGGGAGCGGCCGTGGTGGGCACGGCATCGCTCTCCCTGCTGCTGCGCCCGTCAGCGGGAAGGCTGAGGAGCCGGTCGATCCCGGCGTAGCCGCGAGAGGCGCGGGCGCGCCAGTCACAAACGCACCCGCAGCCGCGCTCCTCCGGAACCACCCCCGACAGAGCGTTACGCCGCCAAGCCGAGCGCAGCCATCCTCTTCGTGTGCGCCTCCGTGATCCGCGAGAACATCCGCCCCACCTCCGCGAGGTCGAACCCGTCGGCCACCCCGCCGACCAGCATGGTCGACAGCGCGTCGCGCTCGGCGACGACCCTCTGGGACTGCGACAGCGCCTCCCCCATGAGCCGCCGCGCCCACAGCGCGAGCCGTCCGCCCACGCGCGGGTCGGCGTCGATGGCGGCCCGTACACGCTCGACGGCGAACCCGGCGTGCCCGGTGTCGTCGAGGACGGCGAGGACGAGCGCGCGGGTGTCGGAGTCGAGCCGGGCGGCGACCTCGCGGTAGAAGTCGCTGGCGATCGAGTCGCCGACGTACGCCTTGACGAGCCCCTCCAGCCAGTCGGAGGGCGCCGTCTGCCGGTGGAACCCGTCGAGCGCGGCGACGAACGGGTCCATGGCCTGCGTCGGCTCCGTGCCGATCTCGGTGAGCCGGTCCCGCAGCCGCTCGAAGTGGTGGAACTCGGCGGACGCCATCTTCGCCAGCTCCGCCTTGTCGGCGAGCGTCGGCGCCAGCTTCGCGTCCTCCGCGAGCCGCTCGAACGCCGCGAGCTCGCCGTAGGCCAGCGCCCCCAGGAGGTCCACGACGGCGGCCCGGTACTGCGGCTCGGTGGCGGCCTCGTCCCAGGTCTGGGCGGCGATGCCGGTGTGCTCGGGGGTTTCGGCGGACTCGTTGGCGTGGTCAGACGTCGTCATGAAACGCACAATAGTCCCGACGACCGGACGCCGTGATCCCCGACGGATCTCAGGGTCAAGACCCTGAGGGACACGGACAGTTCTCGGGGTCGCACCCTGGCAGAACCATGACGTGACCGAATCGGCCATCACATGTGCACGATTCCGGGGTATGGTGGTAATGCGCCTGCTGGTACCTCCCCGTACTTCGCAGGCCCATGTATGAGGATGCCCGGTCGCTGGCCCGATCGGCTCCGACCCGACAGCCCTCCTGTTTCGTACGGCACATCGCGTACGAACCGTCCGGAGGGACCCTCAGCGGTACGAGCGCTAGAGCGTCGGCAGAGGTCCCGTGCCCTACGGCTGGTCCGTAAGGCAGCCGACGTCCCCGGCACGGTCCGTCAAAGACCCCCGCGCTCGCCTCGCACCGCGTACACAGAAGAGGCAGCACCCTGACTACGACGTTCAGAGATCTCGGAATCCTTTCCGAGACCGCCGAGGCCCTCGAAGCCGTCGGCATCATCAACCCCTTCCCCATCCAGGAGATGACCCTCCCCGTCGCCCTCAGCGGCACGGACATCATCGGCCAGGCGAAGACCGGCACCGGCAAGACGCTGGGCTTCGGTCTGCCCCTCCTGGAGCGCGTCACCGTCCCCGCCGACGTCGAGGCCGGCCGCGCCGCGCCCGAGGCGCTCACGGACGCCCCGCAGGCCCTCGTCGTCGTCCCCACGCGCGAGTTGTGCACGCAGGTGACGAACGACCTGCTGACGGCCGGCAAGGTCCGTAACGTGCGGGTGACCGCGATCTACGGCGGTCGCGCGTACGAGCCGCAGGTCGAGGCCCTCAAGAAGGGCGTCGACGTCGTCGTCGGCACCCCCGGGCGACTGCTCGACCTCGCGGGCCAGAAGAAGCTCAACCTGAAGCACGTCAAGTGCCTGGTGCTCGACGAGGCCGACGAGATGCTCGACCTGGGCTTCCTGCCCGACGTCGAGAAGATCATGAACATGCTGCCGGCCCGCCGTCAGACGATGCTGTTCTCGGCGACCATGCCGGGCGCCGTCATCGGCCTCGCGCGCCGGTACATGTCCCAGCCCACGCACATCCGCGCGACCGCGCCGGACGACGAGGGCGCGACCGTCGCGAACATCGCGCAGCACGTCTACCGCGCGCACTCGATGGACAAGCCCGAGATGGTCGCCCGCATCCTCCAGGCCGAGGGCCGCGCGCTCGCGATGATCTTCTGCCGCACGAAGCGGACGGCGGCCGACATCGCCGAGCAGCTGGAGCGCCGCGGGTTCGCCTCCGGCGCGGTCCACGGCGACCTCGGCCAGGGGGCACGCGAGCAGGCGCTGCGCGCGTTCCGCAACGGCAAGGTCGACGTCCTCGTCTGCACCGACGTCGCCGCGCGCGGGATCGACGTCGAGAACGTCACGCACGTCATCAACTACCAGTCCCCCGAGGACGAGAAGACGTACCTGCACCGCATCGGCCGCACCGGCCGCGCGGGTGCCACGGGTACGGCGATCACGCTCGTCGACTGGGACGACATCCCGCGCTGGCAGCTCATCAACAAGGCGCTGGACCTGGGTTTCAACGACCCGCCGGAGACGTACTCCACCTCCCCGCACCTCTTCGAGGACCTGAACATCCCGGCCGGCACGAAGGGTGTCCTGCCGCGTTCCGAGCGCACGCGCGCGGGGCTCGACGCCGAGGTCCTGGAGGATCTGGGCGAGCCGGGCGGTCGCGGTCGTGGAGGCCGTGGCGGTCGCGGGGAGCGGGACCGCCGTGGTGGCGGGGAGCGGGACCGTCGCGGTGGGCGGGGCGAGTCCGCGGCCGTCGAGACCGAGGCCGGTACCGAGCGTCCGTCGCGGACGCCGCGCCGCCGTCGTCGTACGCGTGGCGGGTCGCCGCTGGAGCAGGGGGCCGCGCCTGCCGCCGTCCCGCAGCAGCAGCCGTCCGTCGCCGAGGAGGCGGCACCGGCCGGGCGCACGCCCCGCCGTCGCCGTCGCACGCGCGGCGGGTCGCAGGAGCCGGTGACGGCGCCGTCGACGCCGTCCGTGGAGCAGCCGGCGCCCGTCGCCGCCGAGGAGGCCGTGGCGAGCGCCGAGGGGACGACCCCGTCCCGCCGGCGCACGCGGACGCGCCGGGGTGGCGAGCAGACGCAGGCGGCTGCGCCGGTGGAGGCCGTGGAGGCCGCGCCGGTTGCGGAGACGGCTGTCGTGGAGACGCCGGTCGTGGAGACGCCTGTCGTGGAGACGGCGAAGCCTCGCCGGACGCGGAAGACGGCCGCCGCCAAGACCGCCGAAGCCGCCGTCGAGGCTACGGACGTCGTCGAGACCGCCGAAGCCGTCGAGGCCAAACCGCGCCGCACCCGCAAGACCGCCGCCGCCAAGGCTGCCGAAGCGGTCGTGGAGGCCACTGAGACGGTCGAGGTCGCCAAGCCGCGCCGGACGCGGAAGACGGCTGCTGCGGCGGAGAGCACTGTGGACGCCGCTGAGGTCGTCGAGGCGCCGAAGCCCCGTCGGACGCGGAAGACCGCCGCCACCAAGGCCGCCGAAGCGGTCGTCGAGGCTGCGGACGTCGTCGAGACCGTCGAAGCCGTCGAGGCCAAGCCGCGCCGCACCCGCAAGACCGCCGCCGCGAAGACGGCCGCGCCCGTCACCGAGGCTCCGGCCGAGGCGGAGGTCGCGGAGGTCAAGCCCCGTCGGACGCGGAAGACTGCCGCCACCAAGGCCGCCGAAGCCGTCGTGGAGGCGGCCGAGGGCATCGTCGAGGCCGCCGCCAAGCCGCGCCGGACCCGCAAGACCGCCGCTGCGGCGGAGGCCGCGGTGGAGACGGCCGAGGGCACCGAGGCGCCGAAGCCGCGTCGGACGCGGAAGGCGGCCGCCGCCAAGGCCGCTGAGGTCGCCGAGGTCGCCGAGGTCGCTGTCGAGACCGCGGACGTCGTCGAGGCGCCGAAGCCTCGCCGCACCCGCAAGACCGCCGCCGTCAAGGCCGTTGAGGTCGCCGTGGACGCCGCTGAGGTCGTCGAGGCGCCGAAGCCCCGTCGGACGCGGAAGACCGCCGCCACCAAAGCCGCCGAAGCGGTCGTGGAGGTCGCTGAGACGGTCGAGGTCGCCAAGCCTCGCCGCACCCGCAAGGTGGCGGCTCCCGCCGAGGCCCCGGCCGCGCCGGTCGAGGCCGCCGAGGAGCCCAAGCCCCGCCGTCGTACGACCCGGAAGGCGGCCACCGCGGCCGAGATCCCGGCGCAGGCGACGGAGGAGCCGACGCCGAAGCCTCGCCGCACCCGCAAGACGGCCGCCGTGGAGCCCACGGACGGCTGAGCAGCAACGAACGCCGATGGCCCGGCCCCCTCTCTCGCAGGGGGCCGGGCCATCGGCGTTCGTCGGGGCGGCTGGGGGGCCACGCCAGGGTGCGGCTGTGCGGGTGGCTGGGGTGGGGGCGTTTCGCTCACCCGCGCTTGCGGGGTGCCGCTGCGCCCACCCGTGCCGCCCCTAGCGGCACGACTGCCCGCAGCTAGGGCAAGGAGGGGTAGCGGCTGCAGGCGGGTGGGGGTGGCGCGGCTGCTCGCAGCTGGGGCGGAGGAGGAGACGGCGGCTGCAGGCGGGGGGTGGCGCGGCTGCTCGCAGCTGGGGCGGAGG
>DATCQX010000934.1:0-2950 GCA_036569285.1 Streptomyces sp. | reverse complement strand
GAGGAGGGCCGATCCTCGGGGTGGGGTGGCTCTCGGTGTCGGGGTGGGGGTGCGACAGCATGGGGGGCGCATCGTCGTACCTCTTGTCGTACTTCCGGAAGGAACCCCTCATGGACGCTCTCGCCACTCGACCCGGCCCGGAGATCCTGGCCGCCTTTCTCGGGGCGAAGGGGTTCATGCCCGAGGACGAGGGGCTGGCGCTCTACGCGGCGGCCGTCGAGGCGGGGGCGCTGGGGCTGCCGTTGCTGGAGGTGGGGACGTACTGCGGGCGGTCCGCCGTGCTCCTCGCGGACGCCGCCCGGCGCGCGGGGGTCGTCGCGCTCACCGTCGACCACCACCGGGGGAGCGAGGAGCAGCAGCCGGGGTGGGAGTACCACGACCCCGAGACCGTCGACCCCGAACTCGGCCTCATGGACACCCTCCCCACCTTCCGCCGCACCCTCCACCGGGCCGGCCTCGAAGACCACGTCGTCGCCCTCGTCGGCCGCTCCCCGCAGATCGCCCGGCTCTGGAACTCCCCCCTCGGACTCGTCTTCGTCGACGGCGGCCACACCGACGAGCACGCCACCGCCGACTACGAGGGCTGGGCTCCCCGCGTCGCCGAGGGCGGACTCCTCGTCATCCACGACGTCTTCCCCGACCCCGAGGACGAGTTCACCGGCCAGGCGCCCTACCGGATCTACCTGCGGGCCCTGGAGTCCGGACAGTTCGAGGAGACCGGCGTGACGGGGTCGCTGCGGGTGCTGCGGAAGCGGTGAAGTGCCCTTGCGGGGGAGGGGAGTTGACCCGGTTCGTGCGGGGTCGGCCCGGTAAAATGATCTGACGGGGAAGGGGGCCGGATGGACCGGAACATACGTACCGTCGACGACGTGCTCGACCTGCTGGACAGCCTCTTCACCCCCGAGGCGAACCGCTGGAACGACGGCCCCGGCGGCCACTGGTGGGACACCTTCTACGCCGACCGCTCCCGCCCCGTCCCCTTCTTCGCCGACAAACCCGACGAGAACCTCGCCGCCCTGACCCGGCACGGCCCCCTCACCGGCGGTCGCGCCCTCGAACTCGGCTGCGGCCCCGGCCGCAACGCCCGCCACCTCGCCGCCCACGGCTACCGCGTCGACGCCGTCGACCTCTCCCCGGCCGCCATCCAGTGGGCCGGCGAACGGACCCGCGAGGCGGGCGTGGACGTCCGCTTCCATCTGGGCGACGCCTTCAAGCTCGTCGGCACCGGAGCCGAACTCACCGGTCCCTACGACCTCGTCTACGACTCCGGTTGCTTCCATCACCTGCCTCCTCACCGTCGCATCAGCTATCTGCGTCTGCTGGACCAGGCACTCGCACCCGGCGGTTACTTCGGACTGACCTGCTTCGCCGCCGGAGCGATGGGCTCCGAACTCTCCGACGCCGCGTTCTACCGAGAGGGCGGGCTGCAAGGAGGCCTCGCCTACACGGCGGACTCCCTGCGGGCGATTTTCGGGGAGCTGACCCTGGTCGAACTCCGGAGGATGCGGGAGGAGGGGGAGGGGTCCCCGCACTTCGGCAAGGACTTCCTGTGGACGGCGTTGTTCCGTAGGGACGGGTAGCCCCCAGGAGGGCGGTAGGGGACCGGGTGGCTCTCGCGTTCCACGAAACCGACTGGCCCCGCCTCCCGCGAGGCCGGCGTCCTGCCCCTACAGCCACCCCTGCTGCCGTGCCTCCCGCAACGCCTCCGTGCGGTTGCGGGTGCCTGTCTTCCCGATCGCTGACGAGAGGTAGTTGCGGACGGTCGACTCCGACAGCAACAGCCTCTCCGCGATGTCGGCGACGGTCGCGCCGTCCGCCGATGCCTCCAGGACTCCGCGTTCCCGGGTGGTCAGGGGGTTCGGGCCGGCGGTCAGGGCGGCTGCCGCGAGCGCCGGGTCGACCACCGTCTCTCCCGTCAGCACTTTCCTGATCGCCTGGGCCAGCTCCTCCACCGGGCCGTCCTTCACCAGGAAGCCCGCCGCTCCGGCGTCCATCGCCCGCCGCAGGTACCCCGGCCGCCCGAACGTCGTCAGGATCAGGACCCGGCAGTCCGGCACCTCGTCCCGCAGCTCCGCCGCCGCGTCCAGCCCGCTCTTGCCCGGCAGCTCGATGTCGAGGAGGGCTACGTCGGGGCGGCACATCAGCGCCGTGTCCACGATGACGTCCCCCGCGCCGAGCTGCGCGACCACCTCGATGTCCGGCTCCATCCCCAGCAGCAGCGCCAGCGCGCCCCGCATCATGCCCTGGTCCTCCGCGAGCAGGACCCGGATGGACTTCGAGGGACGGTGACTGCTCGGCATCTCGCTCGCGGCCGGGTCCCTCGGGACGTACGGCGAGTTCAGGGGGCTGCTGGTCACGGGGACAGCCTAGGGCCGGCGCCGGGAGAGGGCGCGGTGCGACGGGACTCGTGGGTGGGGCGCACGGTGTACACGCCCGGCGCACAGGGTTCGGGGTGCCAGCCGTCCACACTTCCGGCGCCGTACACCGGGTCCCAGCGGGGGCCGCGGCCGTCGTGGTCGTCGTACTCGTCGGCGTCCGTCGGCAGTTCCGCCGTCACGGTGAACCCGCCTCGCACTCCCGGTCCGGCCTCCAGGGTGCCGCCGGCTGCGGCGAGGCGTTCGCGGAGGCCGATGAGGCCGGTGCCGCGGGTCGGGGGGTGAGGGTCGGTTTCCAGGGGGTCGGCGGCGCTGGAGAGGGCGGGGCTGGGGCTGCCGGTGTCTTCGGACAGGGCGGCGCTGCCGGAGACGTCCGTGTCGTCCTTGCCGGTGGCCACCGGAGGGGTGGGGTTCGGCCCCTTCAGGAGTGGGCCGTCGTCCGTCACCGTCAGGCGGGCTCGGTCCGCGGTGCCCGTGAGGACGATCGCGCAGTGGGTGGCACCGCTGTGGCGGACGATGTTGGTGACGGCCTCGCGGACGACCCAGCCGAGGAGGGCCGCCGTCTGAGGGGAGAG
>DATCQX010000933.1:0-10460 GCA_036569285.1 Streptomyces sp. | reverse complement strand
CCCGCACCCGCCCACCCACCGAAACCACCCGAGCTAGTGGGCCCTTGTTGGGAGAAGCGGGGGTCGGCGCTACTCCGCCGGCCGCAGAAACGCGTTGACCCGGTGAACGAACCACTCCGCGTCGTCGATCCACGGTATGTGCCCGGAGCCGGGCTGGATGGCTGCCTCGGCGTGGGGGAAGAGGGTGGTGGTGTGGTGGGTGAGGGCAGGGTTGGGGGCGCCGTCGAATTCGCCGGAGAGGAGGAGGACGGGGGCGTGGAGGCGGGAGAGGGCCTCCAGGGTGGCCGGCGGATCGTAGGCGGCCGGATCGTGGAAGGCGTCGGAGGCCTCGTCGTTCGTCAGGGACTCCATGAGGGCCAGGTGGGCGCGGGCCTTTGTGTCCCAGCGGCCGTAGATGAAGCCGCCGATCGCTTCCAGGTCCAGTTCGCGTTCGCCGGCCTGGATCGCCTTCAGGTCGGCGTACGCCTGCTCGAACCAGTCCTCACCGGACCGCAGGCGCGCGGCGGTCAGATGGTCCTCGTCGACGGCGTACAGGCCGAGCGCGCGGGGGGTGACGGCGATCAGGGCGAGGTGGGCGATGCGGTCCGGATGGTGGGCGGCGTAGAGGAGCGCGAGGTTTCCGGCGGCGGAGTGGCCGAGGAGGTCGATGCGGTCGAGGCCGAGGTGGGTGCGGAGGGCCTCGACGTCGGCGATCTGGTGGTCGCAGCGGTAGGTGGCGGGGTCGGCGGGCGTCGCGGAGTCGCCGGTGCCGCGCAGGTCGAGGAGGATCAGGGTGCGGTGGGCGGTAAGGCCGCCGAGGTCGCCCAGGTACGCGGACGCCACCATCGGGCCGCCGGGCAGGACGATCAGGGGCGGGCCCTCGCCGCGTACGTGGTAGGCGAGTTCGGTTCCGTCGGGGGCGGTGAAAGTCGGCATGCGGCCGATCATCTCCTCTTGTCGGCCTCCCGGGCATCTGTGTTACTGGAGGGGCGGAGGTGAGGCCGGTGCTGGACTCGGGCGAGCTGATGGACGTCAAGGAGCTGCGGGCGACGCAGTTGGAGCGGCTGCGGTGGTCGCTGGGGCACGCGTACGCGCACGTGCCGTTCTACCGGGACGCCTTCGACAAGGCGGGGCTGCGACCGGAGGACTGCTCATCGCTGGCCGATCTGGCGCGGTTCCCGTTCACCACGAAGGCGGATCTGCGGGCGAACTATCCGTACGGGATGTTCGCGGTCGAGCGGGAGCGGATCCGGCGGCTGCACGCCTCCAGCGGGACGACGGGGGTGCCGACCGTCGTCGGGTACACGGAGGCGGATCTGGACCGGTGGGCTGATCTGGTGGCGCGGTCGATCCGGGCGGCGGGCGGGCGGCCGGGGGACGTCGTCCATGTGGCCTACGGGTACGGGCTGTTCACCGGCGGGCTCGGGGCGCACTACGGGGCGGAGCGGCTGGGCTGCACGGTCGTCCCCGCGTCCGGCGGGATGACGGAGCGGCAGGTCCGGCTGATCCGGGATCTGGGGCCGCGGATCATCATGGTGACGCCGTCGTACATGCTGACGATCCTCGACGAGTTCGAGCGGCAGGGCGTCGATCCGCGCTCGACCTCGCTGGAGGTCGGGATCTTCGGGGCGGAGCCGTGGACGGAGGAGATGCGGCGGGAGATCGAGGAGCGGTTCGGGATCGACGCGGTGGACATCTACGGGCTGTCGGAGGTGATGGGTCCCGGGGTGGCGCAGGAGTGTGTGGAGACGAAGGACGGGCTGCACGTCTGGGAGGACCACTTCTATCCGGAGGTCGTGGACCCGCTGACGGGTGAGGTGCTGCCGGACGGGGAGGAGGGCGAGCTGGTGTTCACGTCGCTGACGAAGGAGGCGATGCCGGTCGTCCGCTACCGCACCCGGGATCTGACGCGGCTGCTGCCGGGGACGGCCCGGGTCTTCCGCCGGATGGCGCGGGTGACGGGGCGCAGTGACGACCTGGTGATTCTGCGCGGGGTGAACCTGTTCCCCACGCAGGTCGAGGAGATCGTGCTGCGCACGCCCGGTGTCGCCCCGCACTTCCAGCTCCGGCTGACCCGCGAGGGCCGCCTCGACGCGCTCACCGTCCGCGCCGAGGCCCGTCCCGACGCGAGCGCGCAGGACCGGCGGGCGGCGGAGGCGGCGATCGCGGCGGCCGTCAAGGACGGGATCGGGGTGTCCGTGGCCGTCGAGGTCGTCGATCCGGAGACGCTGGAGCGGTCGGTGGGGAAGATCCGCCGGGTGGTGGATCTCAGGGCCTGAAAAAGCTCAGGCCCTGAAGCCTCCTCACTCCCCGCTGAACCTGTCCCGCAGCTCCCGTTTGAGGATCTTCCCGCTCGCGTTGCGCGGCAGCTCCTCCACGAACACGATCCGCTTCGGCGCCTTGAAGTGGTCGAGTTTCTCCCGGGCGTGGTCGAGGAGCTGATCCTCGGTGACGTCTCCTCTCGGGACGACGACGGCGGTGATCGCCTCGATCCACTTCTCGTCGGGCAGGCCGACGACGGCGACCTCGGCGACGCCCTCGTGGGTGTAGAGGGCGTCCTCGACCTGGCGTGAGGCGACGAGGACGCCGCCGGTGTTGATGACGTCCTTCACGCGGTCGACGATCGTGTAGAAGCCGTCCGTGTCCCTGACGGCGAGGTCACCGGAGTGGAACCAGCCGCCCTTGAACGCCTCGGCGGTCTCCTCGGGCTTCTCCCAGTAGCCGCCGCACAGTTGGGGCGAGCGGTAGACGATCTCGCCGGTGGTGCCGTCGGGGACCTCCTGGCCGTTCTCGTCGACGACCTTCGCGTCCACGAACAGGACCGTCCGCCCGCAGGAGTCCATGCGGCCCCGGTGTTCGTCGGGGGCGAGGACCATGGCGAGCGGGCCGATCTCGCTCTGGCCGAAGCAGTTGTAGAACTTGAGTTTCGGGAGCCGTTCCTTCAGCCGCTCCAGCACGGGGACCGGCATGATCGAGGCCCCGTAGTACGCCTTGCGCAGCCCGCTCAGGTCGCGGTCTGGGAAGTCGGGGCGGTTCGTCAGGGCGATCCACACCGTGGGCGGCGCGAACAGGCTGTCCGCGCGGCCCGTCTCGACCAGCTCGAACAGGCGGTCCCCGTCGGGGGCGTCGAGGATGACGTTGGTCGCGCCGACCGCGAGGTAGGGGAGCAGGAACACGTGCATCTGCGCCGAGTGGTACAGCGGCAGGGAGTGCACGGGACGGTCCCCGGCGCTGAGGTCGAGGGCGGCGATGGCGCTGAGGTATTCGTGGACCAGCGCGCGGTGGGACATCATCGCGCCCTTGGGGAGGGCGGTCGTCCCGGAGGTGTAGAGCAGTTGCACGAGGTCTTCGGTGCGCGCCTCCTCGCCGTCGTACGGCGGGGCCGTCGCCAGCAGGTCGAGGAGGGAGCCGTCGGCGTCTCTCAGCGGCAACTGGCGTGTGCCGTGCGGGAGTCGGTCGGTGAGGTCGGGGTCGGTGAGGACGAGGGTGCTGCCGGACTGGGTGACGAGGTAGGCGAGGTCGTCGCCCGTGAGGTTGTGGTTGAGCGGGACGTGGACCAGTCCGGCTCGGGCGCAGGCGAGGAAGGCGATCAGGTAGGCGTCGGAGTTGTGGCCGTAGGCGGCGACGCGGTCGCCCTTCTCCAGGCCCTGGGCGAGGAGGGCGGTCGCCGCGGCGGAGACGGCGTCGTCCAGTTCCTCGTAGGTCCAGGTGCGGTCGCGGTACTCCACCGCGACGCGGGCCGGGGTGCGGCGGGCGCTGCGGCGCAGCACTCCGTCGACCGTGGTGCTGGTCTGTCCGGACGTCATGGGGGTGATCCTGGGCGGGGGGCGTTGACTGGTCAAGTCGGGTGCCGTCATGCGAGCCGGCCTCCCACTCCCGTCCGCCCCTGCGCCACCCCGACCAGCGTCACCAGCGTCCCCTCCCGTATCTCCTCGCCCAGGACGCGGGTGACTCCGTCGGTGAGCGCGGCGACCAGGCGGGCGGGGGCTTCGGGGACGTCCGGGTGGTGGTAGGCGCCCTCGCGCATGCTCAGGGTGATCTGGGGTGTCGCGCCGCCTGTGACGACGCCGCCGGTGCCGCGGCGGTGGGCGGGGATGCCGATGAGGTCGACGGCGACGAGTTTGCGGAAGTCGGGGCCGAAGACCTCTCCGACGGCGTCCGTGAGGGCGGTGATGAGTTGCGGTTCGTGGCCGGTGAGGGCTTCTTCGCCCAGGTGGACGGTGAGGTGCGGCATGAGGGGGACCCTTTCTCGCGGGCGGCATGCGTACGATGGCCGCCGGATTGCCTAGCCGGGCAAATTATCTTTGACATCAAAGGTAAAGAAAGGAGGGCCGCCTGTCCATGCCTTCCAGCGAAAAAGGCCCATCCGAGGGACATCCCGCCGAGGAACGCCCTGCCGGGAAACCCCCGTCCGCGGACGGCGCCGTCGACCCCGCCGTCCGCGAACTGCTCCTGCTCATGCCCCGCCTCGTCGGCAGAGCCAAGAAGCTCCCGGTACCGGAGGCCCTCCAGTCCCTCTCCCTCGCCCCCCGCCACCTCTCCCTGCTGTCGTACCTGCTGTTCGACGGCCCGATGACGGTGAACGAGCTGGCCGCGCGCCTCGGTGTCGCCCCCACCACCGCGAGCCTCCTCATCGGCGACCTGAGCCGGAAGGGCGTCCTGGAGCGCCGCGAGGACGAACGCGACCGGCGGCGCCGCATCATCGCCCTCTCCCCAGCCCACGAACCGGCGATCTCCGCCTGGCTCGCCCCGGGCGCGGCGGCGTGGCGCCGCGTGCTGGAGCCCTTGACCCCGCTGGAGCGCCGCCTGTTCGTGAACACGCTGCTGGCGTACGAGACGGAGGTGGGCGAAGGGTTGTCGTGAGAGGGGTGCGGCGGGCGTGAGCGGGGAACCGGCGGAAAGGGGGACGTGCGGGCCGGCGCTCGAAAGGCCGTGGCGAGAGGCGGGCGTGCGAGGCAGGCCCGCACAACCGGCGCGCGGCACAAGCGCGACCGCCCCGCACGCGCCGCCGCCCCGCACCACCACGGCGCGCCGCCCAGGCCGCCGAGCACCTGCGCGCCGCCCACCGGGCTCACGTCCACTCCCCCGCCCCGCACCACCACCGCCCGACCCCCAACACGCCCCCGCTCCTCACCTCCCCACCACGGAATTTACCCGTTGATACTCTCAACGCCCCTTATCTCTCAAGGACGTTGGGAGTCACGATGCGCACCCGCATCAGACGGCTGACCGTCGCGGCCGTCGCCCTGCTCACCGGGGCGACGGTCCTTCCGGCAGCCACGGCCGAAGCGCAGGGCCGCCAGGAGACGCACTCCGCGGGCCGGTTGTCCGCGGTCATCCGCTACACCGAGTACGGCATCCCGCACATCACCGCGAAGAGCTACCAGGACCTCGGTTTCGGCACCGGCTGGGCGCAGGCCGCCGACCAGGTGTGCGTGCTGGCCGACGGTTTCGTGACCGTCAGGGGGGAGCGCTCACGCTTCTTCGGCCCCGACGCGAAGTCCGACTTCTCGCTCTCCGACGCGTCGACGAACCTGTCGAGCGACCTGTACTTCAAGGGCGTCCGGGACGACCGCACGGTCGAGAGGCTGCTCGCGCAACCGGCCCCGCGTGGCCCGAGCCGGCAGGCGAAGGACCTGATGGCCGGGTTCACGGCCGGGTACAACGCGTGGATATCGCGGAACCGGACCACCGACCCGGCGTGCCGGAACGCCCCCTGGGTCCGCCCGGTCACCGTCACGGACGTCGCCGCCCGCCTCCACGCCTTGTCGGTCCTCGGCGGCCAGGGCGGCAACGTCGACGAGATCACGTCGGCGAAGCCCCCCACGGCGAACTCCCCGCAGGCGAAGGCCGATCCGCGGGCCCTGATACGCGCGGTGGAGCGGCGGACCGCCGACGCCTCGATGGGCTCGAACGCGGTCGCGTTCCGCGGCGACACGACGGCGGACGGCCGCGGCCTGCTGCTCGGCAACCCGCACTACCCGTGGCAGGGCGGGCGCCGCTTCTGGCAGTCGCACCAGACGATCCCGGGCCAACTGGACGTCGCGGGCGGCTCGTTGCTCGGCCTGCCGACGATCTCCATCGGCTACAACGCGCACATCGCGTGGAGCCACACCGTCTCGACGGGCGTCCCGTACAACCTGACCCAGCTCGCCCTGGACCCGTCCGACCCGACGGCCTACCTGGTGGACGGCAGGCCGGAGCCGATGACGAAGCGCACGGTCACGGTCGCGGTGAAGGACGGCGCGCCCGTCACCCGCACCCAGTGGTGGACCCGGTACGGCCCCGTCCTGGCCTCCTCGGACGCCGGGCTCCCGCTGCCGTGGACGTCGACGACGGCGTTCGCGCTGAACGACCCGAACGCAGCCAACCTGCGCTTCGCGGACACCTCTCTGGGCTTCGGCAAGGCCCGTGACACGGCCGGGATCGCCGCGTCCCTCGCCCGGTACCAGGGTCTGCCGTGGGTCAACACGATCGCCGCCGACTCCGCCGGGCACACCCTGTTCTCCCAGTCGCAGGTGCTGCCCCGGATCACGAACGACCTCGCGGCGTCCTGCTCGACCCCGCTGGGTTCGGTGACGTACCCGGCGGCGGGCCTGGCCGTCCTCGACGGCTCGCGCGCTGCGTGCGTCCCGGGCAGTGACCCCGACGCCGTGCAGCCCGGGATCTTCGGCCCGGCGAAGATGCCGACGCTGAAGGACGCGCCGTACGTGGAGAACTCCAACGACAGCGCCTGGCTCACCAACGCCGAGCAGCCGCTGACCGGTTACGAGCGGATCTTCGGGACGATCGGGACGCAGCGGGGGCTGCGCACGCGCGGGGCGCTCCAGGACGTGGCGGCGCTCGCCGCGCGCGGGAAGCTGACCGTGCGGGACCTCCAGGCGCAGCAGTTCGCGAACCGGACGACGGCCGGTGACCTGGCGGCGTCCGACGCGGCGAAGGCGTGCGCGGCGCTGCCGGGCGGGAAGGCGACGGGGAGCAACGGCACGGCTGTTGACGTGTCGGAGGCGTGCGGGGTGCTCGCGGCGTGGGACCGGAGGGCCGACACCGGCAGCAGGGGTGCGCTGCTCTTCGACCGGTTCTGGCGGGGGCTGCCGGCCGCGCAGCGCTGGAAGGTGCCGTTCTCGGCCGCCGATCCGGTGCGCACGCCGAACACTCTCGACACCGGCGGCCCGGCCTTCGCGAAGGCTCTCGCGGACGCGGTGGCCGAGCTGCGGGCGGCGGGGATTCCCCTCGACTCCCCGCTCGGCGAGCACCAGTTCGTCATCCGGAACGGGAAGCGGATCCCGATGCCGGGCGGGACCGAGGCGCTCGGCGTGTGGAACAAGGTCGAGGGCGTGTGGGATCCGGCGGGCGGCGGTTACTCCGACGTGTCGATGGGGTCCAGTCACATCCAGGCCGTCGGGTGGGACGGGCGCGGGTGTCCGGTGGCGCGGACGCTGCTGACGTACTCGCAGTCGTCGAACCCGAACTCGCCGCACTACACGGACCAGACGCGCCTGTACGCGCGGGAGCGGTGGGTGACGGCGCGGTTCTGCGCGAAGGACGTCGAGGCGTCACCCGTCCTTCGGGTCGTGCGCGTCCACTCCTGAGCCGGTCCAGTAGGGCTCCCTCAACCGGCGTTTGTACAGCTTGCCGTTGGGGTCGCGGGGCATCTCCGCGATGAAGTCGATGCTCTTGGGCCGTTTGTATCCGGCGAGCCGTTCGGCGCAGTGGGCGAGGAGGGCGGCGGTCAAGTCCGGTCCGGGGGTGACCCCTTGGGCCGGTTCGACGACCGCCTTGACCTCCTCGCCCCAGTCGTCGTGGGGTATCCCGAACGCTGCGGCGTCCGCGACGGCCGGGTGGGCGAGGAGGGCGGCCTCGATCTCGGCGGGGTAGATGTTGACGCCGCCGGAGATGATGAGGTCGATCTTGCGGTCGCGCAGGAACAAGTAGCCGTCCTCGTCGAGGAGTCCGAGGTCGCCGACGGTGAAGAAGTCACCGATGCGGTTCTTGCGGGTCTTCTGTTCGTCCTTGTGGTAGGCGAACCCGCCCGTGTTCATCTTCAGGTAGACCGTGCCGAGCTGTCCGGGCGGCAGCCGGTTGCCGTCGTCGTCGAAGATCGCCAACTCGCTGATGGGCCAGGCCTTTCCGACCGTGCCGGGCTTCTTCAGCCAGTCCTCGGCGGTCGCGAACGCCCCGCCGCCCTCGCTGGCCGCGTAGTACTCCTCGACGCAGTTCCCCCACCAGTCGATCATCGCCCGTTTCACGTGGTCGGGGCAGGGGGCGGCGCCGTGGATGGCGTGCCTCATGGACGACACGTCGTAGCGGCGGCGCACCTCCTCGGGCAGGGCGAGGAGCCGGTGGAACTGGGTGGGCACCATGTGGGTGTGCGTGCACCGGTGACGGTCCATCAGCCGGAGCATCTCCTCCGGCGTCCACTTGTCCATCATGACCAGCCGGTGCCCGATGTTCAGGGACGCGCCCGCGAACTGGAGGACGGCCGTGTGGTAGAGCGGCGAGCAGATCAGGTGGACGTTGTCGTCGAAGGGCTGGATGCCGAAGATGCCCAGGAAGCCGCCGAGGTAGGTCTCCTCGGGGAGTTTCCCGGTGAGTGGGCGGCGGATGCCCCGGGGGCGGCCCGTCGTCCCGGACGTGTAGTTCATGACCCAGCCGAGCGTGCGGTCGGAGGGGGCCGACTCCGGCTGTCCGTCGAGGAGTTCGGCGTACGGGCGGAAGCCTTCGATGTCGCCGACGGCGTACCGGTGGTCGGCGGGGAGCCCGGCCTCGTCGGCGGCGCGGGCGGCGTCCGAGGCGAACCGCTCGTGGGCGATGAGGACTTTCGCGCCGGAGTCCGCGACGATCCAGGCGATCTCGGGGGCGACGAAGTGGTGGTTGACGGGCACGAGGTAGAACCCGGCCTGGCTGGCGGCGAGGTAAGCGGCCAGGAATTCCGGGGAGTTGGGCAGGACGACGGCGAAGGTGTCGCCTCGTTCGAGTCCTGCGGCGCGCAGGCCGTGGACGAGGCGGTTGGTCTGCGCGTGGAGGCGTCCGGCGGTCCACTCCTCGCCGTCCGGGGCGATCAGGACGACGCGGTCGGGGTTCTCGGTGGCCTGGGCCCAGAATCCGGTGCTCATCGGCTGCTGCTCCTTCCGGCGATCCGGTTCATCCGGTCCACGGCCTCCTCGAATCCGCGCGTGAGGTCGTCGACGACCGCCTGCACGCTGCGGACCTCGGTCATCCGGCCGACGATCTGCCCGACCGGCGTCCCGAGGAGCGGCTCGACCTCGTACTTCTGGATCCGGGAGAGTGCCTCGGCGACCAGGAGCCCCTGGAGGGGCATGGGGAGGGTGCCGGGGCCCGACGGGTCGTCCCACGCGTCGGTCCACTCGGTGCGCAGCTGGCGGGCCGGTTTGCCGGTGAGGGCACGGGAGCGGACGGTGTCGCCGGACCCGGCGGCGAGGAGTTTGCGGGCGACGGCCGTGGAGTGGGTGTCGGCCTCGGTGGTGGTGAGCCAGATCGAGCCGAGCCACGCTCCTTGGGCGCCGAGGGCGAGCGCGGCGGCCACCTGGGCGCCGCTGCCGATGCCTCCGGCGGCGAGCACCGGCAGCGGGCTCACCGCCTCGACGACCTCTGGGGTCAACACCATCGAGGCGATCTCGCCCGTGTGCCCGCCCGCCTCGTAGCCCTGCGCGACGACGATGTCGATGCCCGCGTCCCTGTGCTTGCGGGCGTGGCGGGCGCTTCCGGCGAGGGCCGCGACCTTGACGCCCTGGCCGTGCGCGCGGGCGACGACGTCGGCCGGGGGTGAACCGAGCGCGTTGGCCAGCAGCTTGATCGGGTAGTCGAAGGCGACGTCGAGCTGGGTGCGGGCGACCTCCTCCATCCAGCCGGTGATCCGCCAGCCGGACGGTTCGCCCTCGGCGAGTTCGGGGACGCCGTGCTTGGCGAGGGTCTCGCGCACGAACTGCCGGTGCCCGTCGGGGATCATCGCCTCGACGTCGGCCTCGGTCACACCCTCGACCTTCTTCGCGGGCATGACGACGTCCAGGCCGTACGGGCGGCCGTCCACGTGCGCGTCCAGCCAGTCCAGGTCGCGTTTCAGGTCGTCGGGGGCGGTGTAGCGGACCGCGCCGAGCACGCCGAACCCGCCGGCCCGGCTGAGTGCCGCGGCGACGGCGGGGAAGGGCGTGAAGCCGAAGAGGGCGTGCTCGACTCCCAGTTGGTTGCTCAGCTCCGTCTGCATGTCGCGCAGGATGCCGCAGACGGTCGTACGAGGGAAGAGGTTTTCTGATGGAGCGTCAGATCCGGTGTTCCAGGGCGGCCATGGCCGCGTTGTGGCCCGGCACGCCGCTCACTCCTCCCCCGCGGATCGCGCCCGCGCCGCACAGGAAGACGTTCTCCTGCGGGGTCTCGACGCCCCAACGGCCCTCGCCCGCCTCGGAGTAGGGCCAGGACAGGGCGCGGTGGAAGATGTTGCCGCCGGGCAGGCGCAGGTCGGC
>DATCQX010000932.1:0-15929 GCA_036569285.1 Streptomyces sp. | reverse complement strand
CACCGGGTGGCTCCGCCGACCATCAACGTCGAGAACCTCGACCCGGAGGCGGAGGCCAACGCCGACGTCGTCCGCGGTGAGGCCCGCAAGCTGCCCGTCGAGGGCCGTATCGCCGCGCTGAACGACTCGTTCGGCTTCGGTGGGCACAACGTGGTGCTGGCCTTCCGTACGGTCTGAGAAGCCTTCCGGGAAGCACGCGTACGCAACTGAAGGGCCCCCACCGGTCGGTGGGGGCCCTTCGGCGTGTCCACGGTTCCTAGACCACCTGGTGCAGCCAGCGCACCGGCGCGCCCTCGCCCGCGTAGCGGAACGGCTCCAGTTCGTCGTCCCACGGCTTGCCCAGGAGCTTGGCGATCTCGGCCTCCAGGTCCGTCTCGCCCTGCTGGGAGCGGGTCAGGGCGGCGCGCAGGCGGTCCTCGGGGATGAGGATGTCGCCGTGGATGCCGGTGACGGCGTGGAAGATGCCCAGTTCGGGGGTGCAGCTGTAGCGCTCGCCCTCGGCGGTGGCGCAGGGCTCGGCCGTGACCTCGAAGCGCAGGAGGTGCCAGCCTCTGAGGGCCGACGCGAGCTTGGACGCGGTGCCCGGCTGGCCCTGCCAGGAGAACTCCGAGCGCCAGGTGCCGGGTGCCGCGGGCTGCCGGATCCAGTCGAGGTTGACGCGCGTGCCGAGCACTCCGGCGACGGCCCACTCGACGTGCGGGCACATCGCGCGCGGCGCGGAGTGCACGTACAGAACTCCACGTGTCGTCACCGGGACCTCCGGACAGAGCGGGACATCTTGCAGGGCGGGCTGAGCGGCGGCGTCGGTGCAGCCACGTTGATGGCGAGGCTACCGTGCGACGGGGTGGGGAGTGTGACGTACCGTCGGTCCAGGTGCCCCGAAAGGCCCGCCATTCACTCGGCAGGACGCTTGTACGGGTGGGGAACGTTCCGTGGATCACGTTCGGAAACGGTGAGGACTTGTCCTGAAGCCGGTTCGGGAATCCGGTGCGGACTCGGTTCGGGAACTCGGAGGCGTTCGGGAACTCGGCTGCGTTGTACTGAGTGCGGGGGTTTGCCGCCGGACGACCGAAGGGGCCAGTCGAGCATGGGGACGACGCGAGGGCGGGGCGTGCTCGCCGTGATGGCGGCGGGGCTGTCGCTGACAGTGGCGGGGTGCACGGGCGTGAACGGGGACGACGGCGGCGGGACGACGCCGACGCGCGCGGCGCCGAAACCGGCACCCCCGGTGTGGAACGTACGGCCGACGTCGGTGGCGGCCGTCGGGGACTCCATCACCCGCGGGTTCGACGCGTGCGGGGTCCTGCGGGACTGCCCCGAGGTGTCGTGGGCGACGGGCGACAGCAAGGAGGTCGACTCGCTGGCGGTACGGCTGCTGGGGCCCGTGAAGGCGACGACGCACAGCTGGAACTACGCGAAGACCGGCGCCCTGATGGCGGACCTCCCGGGCCAGATGGCCCAGGCGGGGACGCGCCGGCCGGGGCTGGTGACGGTGATGGCGGGGGCGAACGACGCGTGCCGCGACTCGGTCGATCAGATGACGCCGGTCGGGAAGTTCCGTACGTCCTTCGAGCAGTCCCTCGCGGCGCTGCGGTCCGTCTCGCCCAAGTCCCAGGTGTACGTGTCGAGCGTGCCGGATCTCAAGCGGCTCTGGTCGGAGGGGAAGAGCAGCCCGCTGGGCAAGGTCGTCTGGAAGCTGGGGATCTGCCCCTCGATGCTGGCCGACGCGGACGCGGTCGACCTGACGGCGACGACCCGGCGGGACTCCGTGCAGGAGCGGGTGCGGGAGTACAACTCGGTACTGAAGGAGGTGTGCGCGAAGGACTCGCGGTGCCGGTTCGACGGCGGGGCCGTGTACGACTACGAGTTCGGGACGAAGCAGTTGAGCCGGTGGGACTGGTTCCATCCGAGCAAGGAGGGGCAGGCGCGGCTGGCGGAGATCGCGTACGCCAAGGTCACGGCGCCGGGGGCGTGAGGAAGTCGCCCTGGGAGTAGACCGGGCGGTGTCTTAGGGTTTCGCTCATGAGCGAACACTTCGGAACACTTTCCGACGGCACCCCGGTGCACCGCTGGACCCTGGAGCGGGCCGGCACGCGGGTGCGTGTCCTGTCCTACGGCGGGATCGTGCAGTCCGTCGAGGTCCCGGACCGGGACGGGCGGACGGCGAACGTGGTGCTGGGGTTCGCCGACCTGGCGGGCTACCTGGACCATCCGGAGCCGTTCCTCGGGGCGTTGATCGGCCGGTACGCCAACCGGATCGCGCAGGCGCGCTTCACGCTGGACGGCCGTGTCCACGAACTGGCGGCCAACAACGCGCCCAACTCCCTGCACGGCGGGCCGCTGGGCTTCGACAAGGTCGTCTGGGACGTCGAGGAGGCCGGTCCGCACGCGATCCGTCTGACCCGGGTCTCCCCGGACGGCGAGGAGGGCTTCCCGGGGCGTCTGGAGGTCTCGGCGACGTACGCGCTCGACGAGTCCGGCGCGCTGCGCATCGCGTACGAGGCGACGACCGACGCGCCCACCGTCGTCAACCTCACGAACCACAGCTACTTCAACCTCGCGGGCTCCTCCGTCGCGACCGACCACGAACTCCGCGTCGCCGCCTCGCGGTACACCCCCGTCGACGACACCCTCATCCCCACGGGCGCCCTCACGGACGTCTCCGGTTCGCCGTTCGACTTCCGGACGTCCCGGAAGACGGGCGAGGGGTACGACCACAACTTCGTGCTCGACAAAGGGGTGACGGCCACGCCCGAGGAGGTCGCCGAGCTGCACGATCCGGCGTCGGGGCGGGTGCTGACGATCTCCACCACCGAGCCCGGGATCCAGGTCTACACCGCCGACCATCTCTCCGAGCCGTTCGTCCCCCGCGAGGGGATCGCTCTGGAGACCCAGCACTTCCCGGACTCCCCGAACCGGGAGGACTTTCCGACGACCGTGCTGCGGCCGGGCGAGGTGTACCGGTCGGAGACGGTGTACGGGTTCTCGACGCGGTAGTTGGTGGCGGGGGTCTGTGCGGGGGCTTGTTCGGGTGTAGCCCCGGTCCAGGGGTCAGGGTCCCGGACCGGGGCAGCTCCGAGGGAGGCCCCCATCAGCACGGTATCCGGTGCGCGGGGATCTCGCCGTCCCCGGACGATCTACCCCCGTGGCTTCCGAACGAATCCTTCACAATTGGGGGCCGGTGAGGAACTCGCCGTGCACGGGGGCGTATTCGGGGAGCTGTGAGAACACGGGGGCGCGCCGGTGCGGGGCACGTGAGGCCTCATGGAGGGGTGGCGTAGACCACTCACGGCACGGGATACTTCCGCCGTCCCGGTCGCCCCGGCCGTCTCGGTCGCCCCGGCCATCCCGGAAGGAACGGAAACCCCCATGTCCTCCCTCCGTATCCACTTCGGCGCCTTCAGCCTCGCGCTTCTCGCGGGCCTCGCCTCCCCCCTCACGGCGAGCGCTGCGCCGGTGTTCACTCCGACCGTCGAGGAGCAGCGGCTCGATCGTGCGGTTCCGCAGGAGATCCTCGTCCGGTCCGGATTCGACTCCGTGGCGCCGGAGTTCGCCCGTGCGCTGGGCTCGGCGCGCGACTACGCGCAGGCGCGGGCCGTCGTCGTCCGGGAAGGGTCGGCGTTGTGGCGGCGGGCGGTGGAGCGGGCGCAGGGGCGGGGGCCGGAGGGCGGCGATCTGAGCCAGGGGGACGACCGGCCGCTGTACTGGGCGCGGCTCGGGATGACGCGGGAAGTGCGGGAGTGGGAGCCGCGGTTCGAATTGAGCGCGGACCGACGTACGGCTCTGCTCGATGAGTTGGAGCGCACCTCGCGCGGCCAGACGGACATCCGCTACCCCTCTCACGCCGACGGTCTGAAGCGCGTCCTCCTCACCGGCTTCGACCCCTTCACCCTCGATCGCGACATCCGCATCTCCAACCCCTCCGGCGCCTCCGCCCTCGCCCTGGACGGCACGATCGTCCACACGGCCGCCGGGCCCGCCCGCATCGAGACGGCCGTCTTCCCCGTCCGCTGGCAGGACTTCGCTGAGGGGACGGTGGAACGAACGTTGCGCTCCAAGCTCCCCCACGTCGACCTCTTCACCACCGTCAGCCAGGGCCGTGCCGGGCGCTTCGACATCGAACGCACCAACGGCGCCTGGCGCGGCGGCTTCGCCGACAACGAGAACATCGGCCGCACGGAGACGATCCCGGTCACCGACCCGGCGTCCCAGCCGCAGTGGACGACGACGACCCTCCCCTACACGGCGATCGTCACCGCCACGACCGGCCCCTTCCCCGTCTACGACAACACGAGCGTCACAGAGATCCCGGCCGGCTCGACGACCCCCGTGGTCCGCCCCGACGGCCCCACCCCCGGCTCAACCGCCCGCGCTGGAGGCGGCGGCGACTATCTCTCCAACGAAATCGCCTACCGGGCGACCCTGTTGAGGGACCGCCTCGGCCTGCACGACTCCCTGCCGGGCGGCCACGTGCACACGCCGGTACTCCAGTTCGGCACGGGGAACACGACAGAGGTGAGCGACCCGGAGTTCGTGAGCAACAGGGAGGCGATCGTGGGGCAGGTGAGGGAGATAGTTCGGGTGGCGGCGGACGCCGACTGAGGGGGCGGGGTCCGTCAAGGGACGGTCACCTCCGCGTCGTCGGCCTCGTCCATCTCGTCCTTGTTCTCCTCGTCCAGAAGATGCCGGGCCATCAGCGTCGCGCCGGCGACCGCGCCCGGCATCAGGAAGACGGCGACGAAGGGGACGAGGAAGGCGATGCCGAGGGGCGTGCCGAAGCCCCACACCAGCATCTTGCGGGACCGCAGAAGCGTAAGGCGTGCGCGGAGTTCGACGCTTCGGCGTTGGAGGGCGACGGCGGTCAGCTCTTCTGTGAGGAAGAAGCCGGTGACGAAGAAGCCGATGACGGGGACGACGGTCTGGCCGACGACGGGGAGGAAGCCGAGGGCGAAGAGGAGGACGCTCCACAGCAGCGCGCGGACGAGCACCCGGACGCTGTCGCGGGCGGAGACGAGGAGGTCGCGCCAGAGGGGGAGGCCGGACTCGGGGGCGGTGCCGTCGGGCGAGACGTCCCGGTCGACGTTCTCGGAGAGGCTCTCGTAGAACGGCTGCCCTATGAGGAGCGTGACGGCCGTGAACGTGAGGACCGCGAGGAGCAGCGCGAGGGCGAACAGGACGACCGTGAGGAAGCCGCGGAAGAGCCCCTGCCAGGGGCTGGACCAGTCGTCGGCGAAGGGCGTCGCCCAGGAGACGAGGTCACCGCCCCACAGGACGAGGGACGCGAGGGCCGCGACGTACAGGACGAGGGTGATCAGCCCGGGGATCAGCCCGAAGCCGTAGCTCTTCCGATGTCGGGCCACCCACCGCTGCCCCTGCACCAAGTACCCGAAGCCCACCCCAAGATCGCGCATGGGGAAACTCTATCGGCCCCCACTGACAACGCCCTCGGCCTCACCTTCTCCCCTGCCCAGCATGCGGCGCAGCAGCCCCCGCAGGAGTACACGCTCGGTCGCGGAGAGTTCCGCGAACGGCTCGTGGGCGAACCGGAGGGTCTCGCGGAGCTCGCGGGCGACCTGGCGGCCCTCGGGGGTGACGGCGGCGAGTTTGACGCGGCGGTCGGCGGGGGCGGGGCGGCGCTCGACGAGGCCTCGCGCCTCCAGGCGGTCGACGATGCCCGTCACGTTCGACGGTTCGCACTTCAGGCGCTCGGCGATCTTGCGCATGGGGAGCGGTTCGCGGGTGAGGAGCGTGAGGAGGCCCGCCTGCGCGCCGGTGAGGGAGTGGGCCGCGGCGGCGGTGTCGTAGTCGTCGTGGAAGCGGGCCACGACCTCGCCGATCAGCTCTATGACTTCCACGGTGAGGGGGTCGTGGTGGCGGGTGTTCTCTGTGGCCATGCCCACCAGGCTACCCCGATACTTGACAACATGAAATATCCAGAGGCATGGTTGTTTCAGGCAGTGAAATAAATGCTCGTGAAGTACATGCGATGGAAGGGTCCCCCATGCTCAACCGTGAATGGCACCTGCTCAGCCGTCCCGCCGGCTGGCCGAAGACCGAGGACTTCGCCCTGGTCGAGGCGGAGGTCCGCCAGCCCGGTGAGGGGCAGGTCCTGGTCCGCAACAAGTACCTCTCGGTGGACCCGTACATGCGCGGGCGCATGAACGACGCGAAGTCGTACGTCCCGCCGTTCGAGCTGGGCAAGGTCATGCAGGGCGGTGCGGTCGGCGAGGTGATCGAGTCGAACGCCGAGGGGATCGCCCCCGGTGACCACGTCCTGCACTTCGGCGGCTGGCGCGAGTACGCGACGTTCGACGCGCAGCAGGCCGTGAAGGTCGACGCCGACGCGGCCCCGCTGTCGACGTACCTCGGTGTCCTCGGCATGACCGGCCTCACCGCGTACGCCGGTCTGCTGCGCACCGGCGCGTTCAAGGAGGGCGACTCCGTCTTCGTCTCCGGCGCGGCCGGGGCCGTCGGCAGCCAGGTCGGGCAGATCGCGAAGCTGAAGGGCGCCTCCCGGGTCATCGGCTCCGCCGGGTCGGACGAGAAGGTGAAGCTGCTCGTCGAGGAGTACGGCTTCGACGCCGCGTTCAACTACAAGACCGGCAAGGTCTCCGACCTGCTGGCCGAGGCCGCGCCCGACGGCGTGGACGTCTACTTCGACAACGTCGGCGGGGACCACCTCGAAGCCGCGATCAGCTCCCTCAACAACGGCGGCCGGATCGCCGTCTGCGGGATGATCTCGATCTACAACAACACCGAGCCCGCGCCCGGCCCGCGCAACCTCGCCCGGCTGATCCAGACGCGCGGCCGGATGGAGGGCTTCCTCGTCGCCGACCACTACGACCTCCAGCCCGAGTTCGTCGCCGAGGTCGCCCCGTGGGTCGCCTCGGGCGCCCTGAAGTACCGCGAGACGGTCACCGAGGGCGTGGAGAACACCCTGGAGGCGTTCCTCGGGGTCCTGCGCGGCGACAACATCGGCAAGGCGGTCGTCAAGCTCTGAGCACCCGCCGCACCTCGCGAAGGCCGCACCCCCGGATGTGGGGTGCGGCCTTTCCGCGTGTCCGGAGAGACTCCGCTGGTCCGTACCTTCCCGAGTGATTTCGAGACCCTCTTGTTGCGGTTGAGTCGAACAGGTACATCTCGCCGTACCGATCTGCGGATCTGTCCACAAGTCCAGACCCGCAGGCGGCAGTCCAGGACCGGCAAGTCCAGAGGAGGTACACGTGCGCACCACGCAAGCCACCCCTGCCAGACCTTTGCTGCTCGCAGCCCTCGCGCTCACCACGGCGGGCTCGCTCCTGCTCACCCCGCACAGCGCGAGCGCCGAGAACGAACCGCCCACCAGGGAACGGGACGTCACGGCGGGCGCCGCCGACTCCGGGGCGGCGACCGCGAGTCGGGCACTCACCGCCTCCACCCCCGACCTGGCCGCCGACACCCGTGGCTACCCCCGCAGGCTCACGCTCGCCCCCGACCCCGTGAACCCGGCCGACAGGTCGATCAAGCTGGGCCTCACGCCGTACCACGCGATCGCCCCGAAGCTGAACTCCCTCCAGCGGCTGGGCAGTCGGGTGAGCGTGGAGATCACCGGGCGCTCGGCCGGAGGGCACCGGCTCTATCTCGTGACGGTCACCGCACCGGAGAGCGCGGCGCAGGCCGGTTCGCAGGAGCGGATGCGCCGGATGATCGAGGACGCGCGGGTGTCGTCGGCGCGGCAGGTCCCCGGCTACAAGACGCCGGTGTTCTTCAACAACAACATCCACGGCAACGAGTGGGAGGGCACGGACGCCTCCCTGAAGCTGATCGAGCGCCTCGCGACGGCGAACGACGCCCGCACGAAGGACCTCCTCGCCCACGCCCGCCTGTACTTCAACATCACGGCCAACCCGGACGGCCGGATCGCGGGCACCCGCGCGAACGCGAACGGCTTCGACCTGAACCGGGACTTCGTCACCGCCTCGCAGCCCGAGACGCGCGCGATGCGGCAGATCCAGCTCGCCAAGCAGCCCGCGGTGATGCTGGACCTGCACGGCTACGTCAACGGCACCCTGATCGAGCCGACCACTCCCCCGCACGGCGAGAACTACGAGTACGACCTGTTCCTGAAGAACACGTACGCGAACGCCCTCGGCATGGAGAAGGCCGTCAACTCCCTGGGTTACACGCCGGGTCGGGACGGCGTGCAGCCCGCGCAGATCCCGTTCCGCGACCAGACCGAGGGCTGGGACGACTGGCCGCCCGTCTTCACCCCGCAGTACGCGGCCTACCACGGCGCGGTCGCCGCGCACACGGTCGAGATCCCCCTCACGGTCAACAACTCGGCCTACAACCTGCCGGTCGCCGAACTGCGCCGCCGCTCGGCGATCAACACCGCTGTCGCGGGCGCCGCGCTGAACGCCACCCTGGACTTCGTCCGCACCCGCCGCACGGCGCTGATCGCCGACCAGATCGAGGTGTTCCGGCGGGGCGCCCGGGGCGCGGCCCAGGTACCTGTCTCCCCGTCAACTGTCCCCGGTGTACCAGGAATCGGCCCGGAGGACGTCTACACGACGACGTTCCCCCGCGCGTACGTGATCCCGGAGGGGACGACGGCCGCCGCCCGGCTGGTCGACCACCTGATCGCCAACGACGTCCGCGTCACCCGCACGACCGCCAACTTCTTGACGCAAGGCGCGATTTACCCCAAGGGTTCGTACCTCGTCGATATGCACCAGCCCAAACGTGGCCTGGCGAACGTCCTGTTGGCGGACGGCCGTGACATCAGCGGCAAGGTGTCGGTGATGTACGACATCTCGGGTTGGAGCCTGGGCCGCCTGTGGGGCGCGCAGGTCACTCCGGTCAAGGCCGGACGCCTCCCCGCCGCCCACGCCGTCTCCCGCGCCGCACCGGTGATCCGGGTCCCCGCTCACGGCAACCTCCGCCTGCGCCTGACCGACCCGGACGCCTACGCGGCCCTCAACTCCCTGCTGGCACGGGGTGTTTCGGTACGGCGGGACACCGCGACGAGTGTGATCGTCCCGGCGTCCGCGCGCCGCGCCGCGCTCTCCGTCGCCCGCGCGCACGACGTCGCCTTCACGTCGACGCCGTTCACCGGGACGGCTCCGCTGCACCGCGTCCGGGTCGCCGCGGCCACCACCGCCGGGGAGCTGTTCGCGCTGCGGGAGATGGGCTTCGAGGTGACGCCGGTCTCCACCCAGGTGCTGAACGCCGGGTTCGACTGGGGGTCGGTGGACGTGCTGTTCGCGTCGGCGGGGCTCGATCGCGGGCAGTTGGACGCGGGGGCGCGGGGTGCGCTGGACGCGTTCCTCGCCGGGCACGGGCTCGTCGGGCGGGGGATGGTCGGGGCCGAGGTGGGCGTCGGGGCCGGGCTGCTCGCGGTGACCGCCGTCGAGGGCAACGGGGACGCCAACGGCGTGGTGCGGACGGTGAGTTCGGGGACGTCCGGATATGGGTTCGTGTACGCGCCGGTCTGGTTCACGGGGCTCGGGGCCGGGGTACGGGTCGAGGAGTCGTACGCCGCGGGGAATCCGCTCGTCTCAGGGCACTGGCGACCGCTGGCCGACGGTTCGGGCGGTCCCGCCGCCGCGGCCGGGCGGCCGTCGGTCGTGAGCGGGCCGCATGCCGTCCTGTTCGGCACGGAACCCCTCTTCAGGGATCACCCGAAGGGGGAATTTCCCCAGGTCGCACAGGCTTTGTTCACCATGGCACACGCAAGCAGCGGTCTGGTTGAGGAGAGCGGATGACCCTGGAGATCCACGGCACCGTCGCGGACGGATTCGACGCCGTACGGGAGGAGTTCGCCGCGTTCGTGGCGACCGAACGCCCCGACTACGAAGGCCAGTTGTGTGCCTGGGCGGACGGGCGGAGAGTGGTCGACCTGTGGGCGGGCGAGGGGGCCTCGGCCGACTCCCTGTTCGGGGTGTTCTCGTCGACCAAGGGCGCGGCCCATCTGGTCGTCGCGCTCCTCGTCCAGGACGGCACGCTGGAGCTGGACCGCAGAGTCACCTACTACTGGCCGGAGTTCGGGGCCGAGGGCAAGGGGCAGCTCACGCTGCGGGATCTGATAACCCACCGTGCGGGGGTGGTCGGTCTGGACGCCGGGTTCTCGGAGGCCGAGCTGGCCGACGACCGGCTGATGGCCGAACGTCTCGCGGACCAGCGGCCGTTCTGGCGGCCCGGGACCGCGTTCGGCTACCACGCCCTGGTGATCGGCGCGCTGACCGGTGAGGTGGTGCGCAGGGCCACCGGCCGCAGCCTCCAGGAGGTGTTCGAGGACCGGGTGCGGGCGCCGTACGGGCTCGACTTCTTCCTCGGGCTGCCGCAGGCACTGGAGCCGCGTTTCCGGTCCGTGCAGCCGATGCTGCCGACGCCCGAGCAGCAGGCGGAACTCGACTCCGCGCCGCACGATCCGCACTCGCTGGCGTCCGTCGCGTTCAACACCCATGTGCCGGAGCCCGGCGACCTCGTCTCGTACGCCAACTCCCGTGCCGTGCGCGCGAAGGGGCCCGCCTCCGCGGGCGGGGTGGCGAGTGCGCGGGGGCTCGCCGGGATGTACGCGGCGGTGATCTCCGAGGTGGACGAGCGGCCTCCGCTGCTGAAGCCGGACACGATCGCCGAGGTCGGGCAGATCCACTCCACCGGGTACGACCTGGTGGCGCGGACGCACCATTCGTTCGGGCTCGGGTTCCAGGCGACCGCGGACTCCCACTACCCGTTCCTCGGTGCCGGGACCTTCGGGCACAGCGGCGCCGCGGGTTCCCAGGCGTTCGCCGATCCCCGTGCCGGATTCACCTACGGGTACGCCCGGCGGCGGATGGCGTTCCCGGGCGGGGCGGCTCCGGAGAACGGGCGGCTGGTGCGGGCCGTGCACGAGGCGGTGCTGGCGCGGCGAGGGGTGAGGCGTGGCGTGTGACGCGCGTGGCGTGAGGCGCGTGGCGTGAGGCGCGCCGGCCTGTGAACTCGCGTGGGCCGTACTCCAGCGTCCCGGGGTGCGGCTCACGTGTGTCCCCCAGAAGTTTTACGTGCACCCCCTGAGGGGGTTACGTGCACCACCACAGGAAACGGTTGCACGTTTCCGAGGGTGACGGCTTCGGGGAGGGCGCGGGGGACGGCGGGTCGGCCGCCGGGGTCGTGGGCTCGGGGTCCGTCGGGGTGGAGCCCTCAGGGGTCTTGGGGGACGGGTCGGCGGGGGTGGTGCCGGAGGCCGTGTCCGAGGGCGAGGCGGAGGTGCTGTCCGACGCGGAGGGGGAGGCGGAGGCCGACGGGGAGGCGGACGCGCTGGGGTCGGGCTTCGCGGACGAGGAGGAGCCGTCGTGGGACAGGGCGGGGTCACCGGCGGACGGGGAGGCGTCGTCCACCTCGGCGGACTCGCCGCCCGCCGCCGCGGGGTTGCCCGAAGAGGAGCCGGGGGCGTCCGTGCCGAGTTCCGCGAGGCCCACGCCGCCCGTCAGCAGGATCACGCCGGCCGCGATCATCACGGCACGGCGACGGCGTCTTCGGTGCGCGGACGCCTTGCGATCGCGACGGCTCGCTCCGGACGCCGGGTGCGTGTCCTCGCCGTCGGCGGAGGCGTCGTCGTCCCCGCGTGTCGTGGGCGCGGGCACGGGAGGGGCCGGAACGGGGTCCGTGACCGATTCTTGACCCGGGTGGTACCCGTACGACTCGGGTTGTACGGGGTGGTCGCCGGGCTGTGTCCCGTAGGGCCCCGAGGGGGTCCCGTAGGTCTCGGGTATCGCCCCGTACGACTCCTGAGCCACATCCTCCGGCTCCCCGTGGCCCGCTGAATACGCGCGTAGAGAGTCGGCGGAGGCGCCGCAGCCAGGGCAGACGAGTGCGCCGTTCAGATGGCGTCGGCAGGAGTGGCAGTAGTCCATGACGCGGGAAGACTAGGTTCCCGACACGTGGAATTCCTAGAGGAGTCTGTGGAGGTTTCGTGGGAACAGGCGATCGAAACCTGTCCGCCGGGACCGAAACTGTCGAAACCGTTATGCGTTCGACCCATTGACACTCCCCTCACGCCGTCCTTACTGTCACGCCAGCATTTCGAACGTGTGACGAAATCTCGAACAGCCGAAGGGTAACTTCCGTGCGTATCACCGGAATCAGCACGCACGTGGTCGGGACGCCGTGGCGCAACCTGACCTACGTCCAGGTGCACACCGACGAAGGAATCACCGGCGTCGGCGAGACCAGGATGCTGGGCCACACCGACGCACTGATCGGTTACCTGCGTGAGGCCGAGGCAAACCACATTCTCGGCTCCGACCCGTTCGCGGTGGAAGACCTCGTACGCCGCATGAAGTACGGCGACTACGGGCGGGCCGGCGAGATCGTGATGTCCGGCATCGCGGTCGTCGAGATGGCCTGCTGGGACATCAAGGGCAAGGCCCTCGGCGTCCCGGTCTGGCAGCTGCTCGGCGGCAAGGTGACCGACAAGGTCAAGGCGTACGCCAACGGCTGGTACACCACCGAGCGGACCCCGGAGGCGTACCACAAGGCCGCCCAGGGCGTGATGGAGCGCGGGTACCAGGCGCTCAAGATCGACCCGTTCGGCACCGGCCACTTCGAGCTGGACCACCAGCAGACCCTGTACGCGGTGTCGTTGATCGAGGCCGTGCGCGACGCGATCGGCCCCGACGCCGAGTTGATGCTGGAGATGCACGGCCGGTTCTCGCCGTCCACCGCCGTGCGGCTCGCCAAGGAGCTGGCACCCTTCAAGCCCGCGTGGCTGGAGGAGCCGTGCCCGCCGGAGAACCTGAAAGCTCTCGAAAAGGTCGCGGAGAAGGTCGACATCCCGGTCGCGACCGGTGAACGCATCCACGACCGCATCGAGTTCCGCGAGCTGTTCGAGAGCCAGGCCGTGGACGTCATCCAGCCGGACGTCGGCCACATCGGCGGCATCTGGGAGACCCGCAAGCTCGCGGCGACCGCCGAGACCCACTACGTGCTGGTCGCCCCGCACAACGTCGGCGGGTCCGTGCTGACCGCCGCCTCGCTCCAAGTCGGTTTCACCTCACCGAACTTCAAGATCCTGGAGCACTTCAACGACTTCGCGGACGCGGAGATCAAGAAGGTCGTCAAGGGCGCTCCCGAGGTGATCGACGGGTACTTCCACCTGTCGGACGCGCCCGGTCTCGGCGTCGAGTTCGACGCGGACGCGGCGGCCGAATTCCCGCAGCAGCAGGCCCGGTTCGACCTGTGGGCCGAGGGCTGGGAGCAGCGCAAGCCGAAGGGTTCCAAGTGAGCACCCAGGTCGTCATCCAGGCGCCCGGCGAGCACCGGGTGGAGCCGCACACCCCGCGCGAGCCGGCGGCCGGCGAGGCGCTGGTGCGGGTCCACGCGACCGGCATCTGCGGCAGCGACCGCGAGGTGTACCAGGGCAACCGGCCGGAGGGGTACGTCCGTTACCCCCTCACGCCGGGGCACGAGTGGTCCGGGACGGTCCAGGCCGTCGGCGCCGGGGTGCCTTCGACTCTCGTAGGCCGCAAGGTCGTCGGGGAGGGCTTCCGCAACTGCCAGGTGTGCGACCGGTGTCACGCCGGTGAGACCACGCTGTGCACGGACGGCTACGAGGAGACCGGGTTCACGCAGCCCGGCGCGATGGCGACGACGCTGACGCTGCCCGCGCGGCTGCTGCACGTCCTGCCGGACGACGCGGACCTGACCGCCGCCGCGCTCCTGGAGCCGGCTGCCTGCATCGCCGCCGCCGCGATCAAGGCGAACGCGCTGCCGGGTGAGCGGGTGGCGGTCGTCGGGACCGGGACGCTCGGGATGTTCGCCGTTCAGTTCCTGAAGGCGGGCTCGCCGGCCGAGCTGCTCGTCGTGGGGACGCGCGGGGACCGGGAGGCGCTGTCGCGGCAGTTCGGCGCGAGCGACTTCCGCACCCGGGGCCAGGAGCTGCCGGACGACTTCGACGTCGTCATCGAGACGGCCGGTTCCGCGTCGGCGGCCCGTACCGCGGCCTCGCTGCTGCGGCGCGGGGGGCGGCTGGTGCTGACCGGGATCCCGGCGGCGGGGGCGCAGGGGCTCGACCCGACCGACCTCGTCGTGCGGCAGCTGGAGGTGCACACCGTCTTCGGGGCGCCGCCGGACGCCTGGTCGCACACGGTGCGGGTGTTCGGTGCCGGGCTCCTCGATCCGCTGCCGCTGGTCACCCACGAGCTGCCGCTCGACGAGTTCTCCGAGGCGATCGAGCTGGTCGGCTCCGGGGATCCGAAGGTCGGCAAGGTGCTGCTGAAGCCGTAGCCCCCCAGTCGTACGCCGGTGCGGGGACGCACTGACGGGCCCCGTACCGGCGTACACCCAGTACGTCTCAGGTATGGCCGCGCACCATCCGCGTACCCCGAGCCGCGAACCTCGTCCGAAATATCGAACCCGGATGCCGATCCCGTGAGGACATCGGGCATCCAGGACAACGAAGGAAAGCTTGTGACCGACGCTTCCGTTCCGGCAGCCCGTCGTCCCGGTGAGCCCGCGCTCGCCGCGCTCGGCCTGGGTGCGCCCGCCCTCGACCCCGCCGACGCCTCCGCCCACTCCTTCCCCGGCGGCGGCCGCTGGCGCACCGAGGTCCCTTCCTGCGAGGGTCCCGAAGCGCTGGCCGTCATCCTGAAAGAGGCCTCCCGCCTCGACGTCCCGATCCACCGGATCAGCCAGGGCAGCGGCGTGTGGATGCTCACCGACGCCGAGATCACCGAGATGGTCGAGGCGACCGGCGAACGCGACATCGAGCTCTGCCTGTTCACCGGCCCGCGCGGCACCTGGGACATCGGCGGCTCGACGCGCACCGACTCGCGCGGCGGCGGTCTGCGCGCCCGGGGTCACGACGCGGTCGCCGGGTGCGTCGAAGACGCCGTCCGGGCCACGGAGTTGGGCGTCAAGTGCCTGCTCGTCGCCGACGAGGGCGTGCTGTGGACGCTGCACCGCGCCCGTGAGGCGGGGATCATCCCGGCCGACACGACGCTGAAGGTGTCCGCGCTGATCGGCCCGGTCAACCCGGCCGCCTACGCGGTCTACGAGCGGCTCGGCGCCGACTCGCTGAACGTGCCCAGCGATCTGACGCTGGATCACCTCACCGAGATCCGGCGGGTGTCGGGCGCTCCGATGGACATGTACATCGAGGCCCCCGACGACCTCGGCGGCTATGTGCGGATGTACGAGGTGGCCGAGCTGATCCGGCGCGGCGCACCGCTCTACCTCAAGTTCGGTCTGTCCAAGGCCCCTTCGATCTACCCGTGGGGCACCCACCTGCGGGACGTCACGCTGGACACCGCCCGGGAGCGGGTGCGGCGCGGCCGGCTCGCCCTGGACCTGCTCGCCCGGCACGGCGCGGACGGCGACATGGCGCCGCTCGGCTCCCGGCTGCCGGGAACGCTGAACCGTTTCCCGACCGGGGACTGAAGCACAGCGCGACCGCTTGCACGACCCGGCGCCTGACGGGGACGCCGGTCTCTCAACGACGAGAAACAAGGATTGATCACATGCGCAACCGCAGAGCCGTACTCGCCGCCATAGCCGGTGCCGCCTCCCTCGCCCTGACCCTGTCCGCGTGCGGCCAGAGCGGTGAGGGCGGCAGCGACGAGAAGACGGGCGACACGAAGGGCGGCGCGCTGGTCGGCATCGCCATGCCGACCAAGTCGTCCGAGCGGTGGATCACCGACGGCGCGAACGTCGAGAAGGACCTGAAGGCCAAGGGCTACAAGACGAAGCTGGTCTTCGGCGAGGACGACCCGGACCAGCAGGTCTCGCAGATCGAGAACCTCATCACGCAGGGCGTGAAGGCGCTGATCATCGCGGCGATCGACAACAAGTCGCTGAACAACGTGCTCCAGCAGGCCGCCGACGCGAAGATCCCGGTCATCTCCTACGACCGCCTGATCCTCGGCACGAAGAACGTCGACTACTACGCGTCGTTCGACAACGAGAAGGTCGGC
>DATCQX010000931.1:0-3618 GCA_036569285.1 Streptomyces sp. | reverse complement strand
AGACGTCGTCTCATTTGGCGTGTTGGGTAGTCTGACTTTGTGGTGATGGTCGAGCGCATGGTGCCGGACGAGCTGTGGGAACTGTTCCAGCGGGTGGTGCCACCTGCTCCGACCCGGCCGCAGGGCGGGGGCCGGCGCCGGTACGGGGACCGCGAGGTCCTCGCGGCGATCATCTTCGTGGCCACGACGGGCTGTACCTGGAGGCAGTTGCCGCCGGTCTTCGGCCCGTCGGGGCCGACCGCGCACCGGCGTTTCACCGAGTGGACCGCCGCCCGGGTCTGGGCGAAGCTCCACCGCGTCGTCCTCGACGAACTGGGCTCGCGCGGTGACCTGGACTGGTCGCGCTGCGCGATCGACTCGGTGAACATGCGGGCCCTGAAAGGGGGGACCTGACAGGTCCGAATCCTGTAGACAGGGGAAAGAAAGGCTCGAAGATCCACTTGATCACCGAGCGGACCGGCTTACCCCTTTCTGCCGGCATCTCCGGTGCGAACCTGCACGACAGCCAGGCACTCGAGCCGCTCGTGCGCGGCATCCCGCCGATCCGCTCCCGCCGCGGCCCGCGCAGACGACGGCCCGCCAAGCTGCACGCGGACAAGGGCTACGACTACGACCACCTGCGCCGATGGCTGCGCAAGCGAGGCATCCGGCACCGCATCGCCCGCAAGGGTATCGAGTCCTCCACCCGACTGGGCCGACATCGCTGGACGATCGAGCGCACCATGTCCTGGCTGGCCGGCTGCCGTCGCCTGCACCGCCGCTACGAACGCAAGGCCGAACACTTCCTGGCCTTCACCGCCATCGCCTGCAGCCTCATCTGCTACCGCAGACTCACCAAATGAGACGGCGTCTTATTCATCAAGGGGGTTCCGGACGACCACCTGCAAGTCCACACCCAGAACCGGGAAGCCGCCGTCAACCCCTGGCTCCCGACGGCCTGCCCCAGGCTGAAGTGGCGGGCACGCGCAGGAGGTTGGGATCTCCTCGCGTACGACCACGTCGACGGCCGCCCCGCCGACCTCACCCCCGGCTCCCCCGACCTCCCCCTCACCGCAAGGGCGTTGCAGGAACTCCAGAACTGGCCCTGCCCTCCTGTGGAGTTGAGGCAGGCAGAGCGACGCTGGGGCGGACACGTCCGGGACGGCGGTGACGCCCAACTCCTCGCCGGAGACACCCTGTTGCACACCACCCTCACCCCGGACGACCTTCTCGTCACCGGCTCCCGCACCCACCTCGTCGGCTGGTCGCAGCCCACCCGCGGGGCCGCCTGGATCGACCCCGCCCTGCTGATCCTGCGCCTCATGGACGCCGGACACACCGCGCGCGACGCGGACTTGTGGGCCCGCGCGCACTTCCCTTCCTGGGCGGCGGCACCCGACACCGCCGTCACCGTCTTCTCCGAGGCCAACTCCTATGTGTGGGGGATGATCGCCGGGGACAATCCGACGGAGAGCAACGAGCGGACGGCCCGGTCCGCCGGGCAGTGGGCGCGCTACCTGCGGCCGTAGAGGGCGTTGATCTCGTCCTGCGGAAGCTGGTTCGCGGCGTAGGTGAAGGTGCCCTGTTCCGCCAACTCCCTCGCGGTATCGACGAGTTGCCGGTACATGCTCCGCAGGATGCTCCCGCCGACGGTGACGCGTCGCACCCCCAGCTCCCTGAGGTCCGCCATCGAGAGCGTGCCGCCCGTCAGCCCCATGACGACATTGAGGGGACCGTCGATCCCCCGAACCAGCGCCCCGATCGTCTCCGCGTCGGCCGCCCCCGGCACGAACGCGCAGTCGGCTCCCGCCGCGAGGTAGGCGTTGGCCCTGCTGATCGCCTCGTCGAGAGTGCCGCCGGTAAGAAGGACATCGGTACGGCCGACCAGAGCGAAGGGGGTCCCGTGCGCATCGATCACCGAGCGGGCGGCACGGATACGCTCCACGGCAAGTTCGGTGTCGTACAGAGGAGTTGCCCGACTCCCCGTGAAGTCCTCGACATTCCCGCCGACCGCCCCCGCAGCGATCGTCAACTCAACAGTCTCCGCGACGACTTCCGGCGCCTCCCCGTACCCGTCCTCCAGATCCGCACTCAGAGGCACATCGATCCCCGCCGCCACCTCCGCGACACGCGCCAGCATCACCCCACGATCCAGACGCCCCTCCCCATACCCATGATCCGGCCGCCCCAGAGAGAAGGCGATCCCAGCACTCGTCGTCGCAACAGCCGAGAACCCGGCGTTCACGAGAAGCCGCGCGCTGCCGACATCCCAGGCATTGGGCAGAAGAAAACACCCGTCCTTCTTGTGCAAGTCGACGAAATCCTGGGCGCGTTGACGCTTCACGGTGTCCATGGGTCCCTTTCTCTGCCGCCTCTGGGACGACCGTATGCCCTCCGGGACTACAGAGAGCGCTCGACCAGTCCCCCGTCGGGGCCCACCGCGTAGAAGCGCGCCCGGGTGTGCTCCGCTGAACATCTGCTCGTCACAAGGGGCTTGGGGTCCCTCATCCGGAACCCGTGAAGCCGGACGGCTTCCGCGTCCACGTCATCCGGGTGCGGGCGTCCCTCCTGGATGAATCCGCAGAGCGCGCGCAGGGCGTCCTCGCCGAAGTCCAGGGGGTGGAAGGGGAGCGCGTACGGTTCGCTCTCCTCGCCGGGCCACGGGGTGTTCTCCGCCGGGCGATCCCCTGCCCAGTAAGGGAGTTCGAAGGGGAGCGGTTCGCCGATGTTCTCCACGACTCCGTCCTCCGGCGAGACACTCAAGGAACGGACCAGGCGGGTGTCCTCCCACACGGCGAAGGCGAGCCAGTCGACGGCGCTGTGCATCGCGTGCAGGACGAGTCGGCGGCCCGCGCTCGCCGCGACGAGATGTTCCGGGAGCCGTGAGGGGTAGTCGAGCATCACCTCACGGTCGCCGATGACGTCCAGACCCGGCCAACTCCCCGCGTACACCGTCCCGTCGGACGGATAGACGGCGTCCCACAGACACGTCCCCTCGACCTCCGCCGCCTCCCGCCCCGGATACAGCCGCCGCACCAACTCCGCCGTCCGCACCTCGTCCGCGTCACCCGCCCGCTTCAACAACTCCGGGACGTCGCCGTCCGCGTACACCAGCAGTCCCGTCTTGGCTCCCATGCGGACGACCGTAATCGGGGCCGCTGACAACGCGGCGGTTACTGTCCCCCCATGCCCACCCCCGACATAGCCGAACTGATCCCCCAACTCGCGCCCTACGCCCTGCGCACGACCATCCTCTCGCCGACCGCCGGCGCACCCGGGGTGCGTGAAAGCTCCGTCGGGGGCCCGCTGTTGTGGCCCGTCTCCGAGGAGTGGCCGTCCTGCGCACAGCAAGGCCACTGGCTGCCGCCGTACGCCCAACAGACCCTCGGCGAAGTCCCGATGGTCCCGGTCGTCCAGCTCTTCGCCCGTGACGTACCGGAGTTGGAGTTCCCGGAAGGCACGGACGTCCTCCAACTCGTCTGGTGCACCCTCAACCACCCTGCGGACCCGGAGGATTCCGTGCTCCCCCGCCTCTACTGGCGCAAGGAGACGGACGTCCTGGCAGGCGGCGTCCTCCTCGACATCCCCTTCCCCCAGGACGGCGAGTACGACGACGAGTGCCTCCCCGCCCCCTGCACC
>DATCQX010000930.1:0-5364 GCA_036569285.1 Streptomyces sp. | reverse complement strand
CTGCCGTGAACTGCGCGACCGCATGCCCGGGCTGGCCTGCCTGATGCTGACCTCCTTCGACGACGAGGACGCCCTCCTCGACGCGATCATGGCCGGCGCCTCGGGCTACGTCCTGAAACAGATCAAGGGCTCCGACCTGGTGTCGGCCGTCCGCACGGTCGCCTCCGGCCAGTCCATGCTCGACCCCGCGACCACCGCCCGCCTCATGCACTCCCTGCGCGCCGACACGCCCGCCGTCCCGGACGAACTCGCCGGCCTCTCCCCACGCGAACGCGACATCCTCGCCCTGATCGGCGACGGCCTCACCAACCGGGAGATCGGCAAGAAGCTGTACCTCTCCGAGAAGACCGTCAAGAACCACATCTCCCGCCTCCTGGCCAAACTCGGCGTCCAACGCCGCGTCCAGGCAGCCGTCCTCGCCTCGCACCTGGAGCCGGTGGAGGGAGAGGAACGCCGGGGCAGGTAGGCGCACAGGCGCGTGGATCTTCAGAAAGCGATGCCTTGCCGAAGCGAAGCGGACAGGATCGGCTGACGGGGAACCAGTAGGGGGCATGCGGGAACACGGGGTCCGCCGATGCGCTGTGATGGCCCGATCCACCGAAGAAGTGCCGGCTGGGGGCGACATGGACGACGAGGTCAGGACAACGGGGACGGGTGAGGAGCGGTTCCGGGGGTTGTTGGAGGCGGCGCCGGACGCGATGGTGATCGTGGACGACGCGGGTCAGATCCGGTTGGTGAACGCGCAGACGGAGTCGTTGTTCGGGTACCGGCGGGCGGAACTGCTGGGGCAGCCGGTGGAGTTGTTGATTCCGGGGCGGTTTCGTGGGCAGCACGCGGGGCATCGGGAGGCGTACGCGGGGGCGCGGCAGGTGCGGCCGATGGGTGCGGGTCTGGAGTTGCACGGGTTGCGCAAGGACGGCACCGAGTTCCCGGTGGAGATCAGTCTCAGTCCGCTGGAGACGGCCGACGGGCTGCTGGTCTCCGCCGCCGTCCGCGACGTCAGCGACCGCAAAGCCGCCGAACGGCACATCAACCAGCTCGCCGCTCTGGTCGAGTCCTCCCAGGACGCGATCCTCGCCAAGACCCTCGACGGATACATCACCTACTGGAACGCCGCCGCCCAGCGGCTCTACGGCTACAGCGCCGAGGAGGCGCTCGGCCGCCACGTCGCGATGCTCGCCCTGCCCGACCGCACCCACGAGATCACCGCGCTCCTGGACCGCCTGGCCCGCGGCGAGAAGATCGAGCACTTCGAGACCCTCCGCGTCACCCGCGACGGGCAGTTGCTCGACGTCGACGTCACGCTGTGGCCCACCCGCACCGCCGACGGCACGGTCGAGGGCGCCTGCGCCATCGTGCGCGACATCAGCGACCGCAAACGGGCCGAGGACGAACTCCAGGCCCTGTACGAGCAGCAACGGCACATCGCCCTCACCCTCCAGCGCAGCCTGATGGGCACCCCGCCCGCCATCCCCGGCCTGGCCACCGCCAGCCGCTACCTGCCCGCCACCCAGGGCGCCGGCGTCGGCGGCGACTGGTTCGACCTCATCCCGCTGGGCGCCGGCCGGGCCGGCATCGTCATCGGCGACGTCATGGGGCGCGGTCTGGAGGCCGCCGCCGTCATGGGACAGCTGCGGGCCGCCGCCCACGCGCTGGCCAAGACCGGCATGGAGCCGCGCCGGCTGATGCAGGCCCTCGACGCGATCGTGGCCGACCTCGGCCAGCCCGAACAACTGGTCACCTGCTGCTACCTCGTCCTGGCACCGGACACCGGCGAGGTGACCATCTGCTCGGCAGGCCACCTGCCCGCCCTGCTGGCCGACCCCGCGGGCGGAGTACGGGAGCTGGAGGCCCCCACCAGCGCACCGCTCGGCGTCGGCGGCATTCCGCACCAGCAGGCCCGCACAGCGGTACCCCCGGGCGCCGCGCTCGTCCTGTACACCGACGGCCTGATCGAGACCCCCGGCAGCGACATCGGCTACCGGCTCGCCGAACTCACCCGCACCCTCGACGGCGCCTTCGCCACCGTCAGCGGACTGGAGAACATCGCCGACGGCGTCCTGAGCGCCCTGCTGCCCGACGTCGAGGGCCACAACGACGACGTCACCCTGCTCCTGGCCCGGCTGCCCGACGCCCCCCTGGCCACCGCCACCACCGCCCTGCCCGCCCGCGCCTCCTCCGTCGGCGACGGACGCAGTTTCCTCACCAAGACCCTCACCGCATGGGACTGCGCCCACCTCACCGACGACGCCCGGCTCCTGGTCTCCGAAGTACTCACCAACGCCCTGCAGCACGCCCGGGGCCCCCTCGGCCTCCACCTGCGCCGCACGAGCGCCGACGTCACCATCGAGATCAGCGACCACAGCCCCCACCTCCCCAAGCCCCGGCTGGCCTCGCCCGACGACGAATCCGGCCGCGGCCTCCTCCTCGTCGACGCCTTGGCCGACAGCTGGGGCGTGCGCCCCACCGACGACGGCAAGACCACCTGGTTCACCTTCCAGACCCGCCGCGCACCCCGGTGAGGAACCGCCCCGGGGGCCGGTCGGCCCGCCGCAAGGGGCCGACCGGTGCGTCGCCGGGTTCCTCAGGCCCCTGTCCCCGGGGCGCGCGCCGGACGAGCATCGACCCGGAGCCGCCGTGCGGTCGCGGCGGCACCTGTCACCGCCGGGAAGGGGAACAGGTCATGACTCGTCAGAACGTCGTCGTCGGCGTGGACGGTTCGCCGGGCGCCGTCCGCGCGCTGGACCGGGCCGGGGAGGAGGCCGCGCGGCGGGGCGCGGTGCTGCGCGTCGTGTACGCGGTGCGCGACCGCGACGAGGCCGGGCCGATCCTCGCCTCATCCACCACCCGCACGCGCCTGCGGTGGCCGCAGCTGCCCGTCGTCGCCGAAGCCGTCGAGGGCAGGCCCGTCGAGGTGCTCGCCCGCGAGAGCGGGGACGCCGTCCTCACGGTCGTCGGCACCCGGGGACTCGGCCCCGTCAGCGGTCTGCTGGCCGGATCCGTCAGCCTCAGGCTGGCCGCGCGGGCCCGCGGCCCGCTGCTCGTCGTCCGCGACAGGCGCCCGTGCGACACGGCGTTCGACGGACGCCCGGTGGTGCTGGGCCTGCGGGGCGAGGCCGACGAGGAGGCGGCCCGCTACGCCTTCGACGAGGCCGAGTGGAGGCAGGCGCCGTTACGTGTCCTGCACGCCGTGACCCACCGGCACACCCTCCCCGAGATGCCCTCCCTGATCCCGGCCACGAGCCCCGGCCAGCGGCGCGGGGACCGCGAGGAACGCGCCGAGCGGGCCGTGCCCCGGTTCAGCGTCGCGGGCCTGCGCGAGGAACACCCGCGGGTGCCCGTCGACATCCGCACCGTCGACACCGACCCCGCCCACGCCCTCCTGGAGGCCGCTCACGAGGCCGCCGTCGTCGTCATCGGCACCCACCGTCACACCGGCGCGGTCGCGCACACCCTGCTGTGCCGCTCCCACTGCCCCGTGGTGCTGGTGCCGGACACCGCGGGATGAGGCGCGTGCACGTGTCCCTCACCCCTCGGCCCCTGGTGGCCGACTCGTGGGCGCGCTGCGCCGCGCACGGAGTACGGGCCGACGCCCTGCCCCCCGTGTGCGACGCCCGCACGGAACTGGACGAACGGCGCCGCGACCACCCTCTGGCCGCCGCGCTGCCCCTCCTGCGCGACCTCCTCGGCCGGGGCGCGACGCAGGACGGCCACGTGTTCGCGGTCGCCGACACCGACGGCACTCTCCTGTGGGTCGAAGGGGACCGGGCGGCGCTGCGCCGGGCCGAACGGATGCGGTTCGTCGAGGGCGCCCGCTGGTCCGAAGGGCTGGCCGGGACCAACGCCCCCGGCACCGCGCTGGAGCTGGGCCGGGCCGTCCAGATCGTGACGGGCGAGCACTACGGCACCGCCGTCCACGCCTGGTCGTGCGCTGCCGCGCCCGTCCGCGACCCCCGCACCGGCCTGGTGCTCGGCGCGGTGGACCTCTCCGGCGGGCCGAGCATCGCCACCCCGCCGGCGCTGGCCGCGGTGCGCGCGGCGGCCCTCGCCGCACAGACACTGCTCCCGTCCTCCCCGGCCTTACGGCTGAAGGCGCTGGGCCGCGACAGCGCCCTGCTGGAGCACGCCGGACAGGTGCACCGGCTCAGCCCCCGGCACAGCGAGATCGTGGTGACACTCGCCCTGGAGGGCCGGGGCGTGTGCGGGGACCGGCTCGCGGTCGACCTGTCCGAACACGAGATACCCCCCTCGACGCTGCGCGCCGAACTGACCCGGCTGCGCGCGGCACTCGGCCCCGACCTCCTCGGCTCACGCCCCTACGCGCTGCTGCGCCCCGTACGCACCGACTACGGCGAGGTCGCCGCCCTGCTGGCCGAAGGACGGGCCGACGCGGCCCTCGCCCGCTACCCCGGCCCCCTGCTGCCCCGCTCCGAGGCGCCCCTCGTCGTGGCCCACCGGCGCTCCCTGGAACAGCAACTGCGCGGCGCCGTGCTGGCCGCGGGCGGCGCCGGTCTGCTGCGCCGCTGGACCGACTCGCGGTGGGGCGCCGACGACGCCCCCGCGTGGACCGCCCTCGCCCACTGTCTGCCCGGCGGCTCACCGCAGCGCGCCGCCGCCGCGGCCCGCGCCCGGCACCTCGAAACGGCCGTCGGGTATGCAGCGCGGTTGCAGCGTGCCGGCTCCTAACGTGTCGAACGTCAGCCCGACCGTCGTCACCGGAAAGGGGACGATCATGAAGTACGAGCCTCCGGGTGCGCCGGGCAGCCCCGTCCACGTCGCACCCCGCTACGAGAACTTCATCGGCGGCAAGTGGCAGGCCCCCAACACCGGGCAGTACACGCCGAACCTGTGCCCCGCCACCGCCCGCCCGATCTGCGAGGTCCCGAAGTCAGGGCCCGAGGACATCGAACTCGCCCTGGACGCCGCCCACTCCGCGAAGGACACCTGGGGCGAGGCGACCACGGCCCAGCGGGCCGCCGTGCTGAACAAGGTCGCCGACGCCATCGACGCCCACCGCGAGGAACTCGCGGTCGCCGAGAGCTGGGAGAACGGCAAGCCCGTCCGCGAGACCCTCGCCGCCGACATCCCGCTCGCCGCCGACCACTTCCGCTACTTCGCGGCCGCGATCCGCGCCGAGGAGAGCGAGATCACCGAGATCGACAAGGAGACCATCGCCTACCACTTCCACGAGCCGCTGGGCGTGGTCGGACAGATCATCCCGTTCAACTTCCCGCTGCTGATGGCCGCGTGGAAGCTCGCCCCGGCGCTCGCCGCCGGCAACTGCTCCGTCATCAAGCCGGCGTCCCCGACGCCGTGGTCGATCCTGAAGCTGATGGAGGTCGTCGGCGACATCCTGCCGCCCGG
>DATCQX010000929.1:0-4317 GCA_036569285.1 Streptomyces sp. | reverse complement strand
GCGCCGCCCCGGTGGCGCAGGGCGAACTCCAGGGACTCCTCGCGGCCCCGGGGTCCCTGGGAGGAGAAGTACACCTGCCCGAGGTGGGCGCGCATCCCGGTCTCCTCGACGACGGCGGCGACCGCGTCCATCGCGAAGTAGTGGTCGGCGAAGCAGGTGACGCCCGCGCTGATCATCTCGGCGCAGGCCAGCCGGGCGCCGAGGGTGACGTCCCGCGCGGTGAGGTTGGACTCCGCCGGCCACACGACGCCGTTGAACCACTCCTCGGTGGGCAGGTCCTCGGCGAGCCCGCGCAGGGCGACCATCGGCGCGTGCGTGTGGCAGTTGATCAGCCCCGGGAGGGCGATCTGTCCATGCGCGTCGAGGTGCTCGGCCGTCTCCCGCGGAGGCCTGTCCGGCGGTCCGTCGGTGATCGTGTCGATCCGGCCGTCCCGGACGACGACGGTGACGTCGTCGCGGAAAGTGAGACCCGGTTCAAGAATCGTGCAGCCCGAGATGACGAGATCCGCGGTCGGAGTCATCCTGACACCGTACGACGGGGTCCTCGGCCTGCGTGAGCCGTGGCGGGCATCGCGTCCCGCACCTGTCGCGGCGACCTCCCGGAGGGCACCCTGGGGCCCTGACTGCGCTCTGGAGGGAGCCCGTCATGCTCCTCGGCACCTGGAACCTGGAGAACCTCTACCGTCCCGGCGGCCCGTTCGGGCCCAAGGACAAGGCGTCCTACGACACGAAGCTGGCCGACCTGGCCGAGGTGATCAGGGCCTTGACCCCCGACCTCCTCGGCGTGCAGGAGGTCGGCGACCTGGACGCGCTGGACGACCTGCTCGGCGTGGTGGGCGGCACCTGGCACACCGCGCTGTCCGAGCATCCCGACGGCCGGGGCATCCGGGTCGGCGTGATCGCCAAGGAGCCCCTGGAGGTCGTCGCGGACGTCGACGCGTTCCCGCACGAGCTGCGGCCCGTGCAGGTCGACGACGCCGGATCGACCGTCTCCGCGGCGGGGCGCGGCTTCCTCGCCGTGCGCAGCGGGTCGGTGACGCTCGCGGTGGCCCACCTCAAGTCGAAGCTCCTGACGTACCCGGGCAACCGTTTCTTCCCGCACGACGAGGGCGAGCGGGCCCGCTACGGCGCGTACGCGCTGTACCGGCGGGCCGCCGAGGCGGTGACGCTGCGCGCCCTGGCGGACGACCTGCTCGACGGCGACGGCCGCGCGCGCGACGTCGCCGTCCTGGGCGACCTGAACGACGAGGTGCAGGCGGCCACCACGCAGATCCTCCTCGGCCCGCCCGGGTCCGAGATCGGCACGGCCGGCTACAAGACGCCCGACCAGGGCGACAGGCTCCGCCTGTGGGACGTCGCGCCGCTCATCCCCGCCGACCGCCGGTACTCGCGCGTCAACTCCGGACGCCGGGAGCTGATCGACCACGTGCTGCTCAGCCACCAGCTGGTGCACCGGGTGACCGAGGCCGGGACCGGGGTGCCCGGCGACGAGGGGGTGCTGCGGCTGCCCTCGGTGGGCGGGGACCCGAGGGAGCGGCGGGACGCGACGGGGTCGGACCACGCGCCGGTGTGGGTGCGGGTGGGGTGAAGCCGGGCGGACAGGGTGCTCGAACTGTCGGTGTAGCGAGCGCGCGTGCGGGTGAGGTGAGCCCGGGCGCGCCCGTTCACCCCGCGTGCAGCAGCCTCATCCGTTCCCCGGGCCCCGGCGCCCGGTGCGCGTCGAGGGCCGTCAGGAGTTCGTCGAGCAGCTCGCGGTGACGGCGGCCCAGGTGTCCCGTGTCGTCGAGTTGCACGGCGCAGGCGGTGGTGGTGTCGACGAGGCGTTCCAGGAGGGCGGCGACCTCGTCGGTGCCGGCGGTGTGGCGGGCGAGGGCGGGGTGTTCGGCGGCGGAGAGGGCGATGGCGGTCCGGGCCTCGGCGAGCGTGCGGTACGCCTCGCGGCGCAAAGCCCAGCGGGTGGCGCGGTCACCGACGGGAACGGGGCTCCGAGGCCCCTGAGAGCCGCTCTCGGCGCCGCGGAGAGTGACGTGGGCACCGGAAGCCCTCTCGCGCCTCCGAGGCCGCCTGGCGCGCTTCTGCGGCTTTTCGCCGTGAATGTCATGTCCCGGCCCGGTGTCCCCGGTGCCGCTCAGCACGTAGGCGAGGTACTCCTGCGCGGCCTTCGTCGCCACCGCGAGCCGGGCGCGCACCTGTCCGCCGCGCTCGCCGGGCATCGGGAGGTGGCCGACGACGAGGACGATGACGCAGGCCAGGAGGGTCTCGCCGATGCGCCCGGCGGACGCCTGGGGTTCGCCGCCGACCATGACGAGGGCGAGGACGAGGACGGTGACGACGGCGGTCTGCGCGGCGAAGTGCCGGGTGGCCACGGGGACCAGGGCGCCACAGACGGCGACGAGGGCGACGAGCCCCTCGGGGCGGGGCAGGAACGCGGCGAACCCGGCGAAGACGAGCGCCCCGAGGACGGTTCCGGCGGCGCGGCACAGGACGCGGGAGACGAGCGGCCCGAGGTCGGGTTTGACGAGGAAGACGGCGGTGGCCGGGAGCCAGTACCAGTGGTGGTGCTCGCCGTACCAGCGGGAGTGGTGCAGGGCCTGCGCGATGGCCGCGCTGGCGCCGAAGCACAGGGCGACGCGCAGCCCGTACTCCCGGCCGCCCGCGCCGAACGCGGCCCGCAGGAGAGCCGCGACACCACGCCTGCGCGCGTGGAGGGCGTCGCCGTGCCCCCGGTCGAACGCCTCGGCGGCGTGCAGGAGGGCGTCGTCCAGGGCCCGGAGCGCGGGCGCCGAGCGGGAGGGGGCGGGCAGCGGCCCGGTGTGCGTGTTCTCGCGGACGGCGGCGGCGAGCCTGCGAGGGCCTTCGGAGGCCCGTTCGGAGACCGGGTCCCCGGCCCAGGCGAGGGCCGTCGCGGCCTCGGCGAGCGGCAGGGCCGCCGCGTACTGCGCGTGCAGCCGCCGTTCGGCCGAGGAGCTGGCGTAGCGGCGCAGCCGGGGGCCCGCGAGGGCGTCCTGGGCGTGGTCGAGGGCGGCGGTGAGGGCGGCCCGGCGGGTGGTGGCGTCGGGGCCGCCGACGGCGTCCAGGAGGGCGGCGATCGCGTCGTACACACCCGCGACGGCGGCCCGTTCGCCGTCGAAGCGGAAGTCCCCGGCGATCGACCCGGGGGTGGGCAGGGCGAGGCGCAGCAGGATCAGCCAGCCGGCGCCCGCGAGGTAGGCGAGGGCCCGCTGCCAGCCGCTCTCGTCGACCGGCATCCCGGCGCCGATCGCGGAGGCGACGAGCAACTGCGTGCCGGCCGCGGAGGCGACGGGCCCGATGGCGCTCATGCTCCCCGCGAAGAGGCCGAGGGCGGTCAGGGCGAGGGTGAGGACGACGGCTCCGGCGTGCGCGCCCGCGTAGCTGCCGCAGAGGATTCCGGCCGCCCCGGCGAGGGCGGGGGTGCCGAGCCTCTGGACGGACGTCCGCCTGCTGCCCGGCCGGTCGTTGATCCCGGCGAGCATCGCGGCGATCGCGGCGACGACGCCCAGGGATGTGTGGTCCACGGCGACGGCGAGCGCGAGCAGCGGGCCCGCCGCGAGCGCCCCGCGCGCGACGGCCGCCCAGGGGACGGGGCCGCGCTGCGCGCGCAGGGCGTGGGCGAGCCAGGGCGGGAGTGCGGCGCCAGCGCTTGGGGACACGGGGCTCCTGTCGTGACGGGGACGGGTGCCGTCGGGCGACGTCGGCCGGGGCTTCGGGGTGTTCCTCCACGGTACGCAGCCGGTGGGGCTCTCGCGTTTCGCGGAGATGAAACGGAATGTGATCAGGCGGTTTCTTTATGAACGCAACTCGTGCGCGGGTGCCGTGATTCCCGGCGCGCACCCCGGAGACACCTCACGCGTCCCGCCGGACCGCCTCGATCCGCTCCGCGAACAGCGCGCGGGCGCGGTCGACGGCCTCACCGACGTCCGTCGCCCCTCTGACGACGTCGTCGACGTTCCGCAGGCCCGCCCTCTCCAGCAGCCGCTTCTCGTTGGTGATCCACTCCCCGCGCGCGGCGAGCACGGCGTGACCGGTCTGGGTGGCGGCGACGGCGATCGCCCCGAGGGCCTCGGTCCACCGCCGCGCGGGGGCGTGCGCGGCACGCGCGTAGTCGAGGGTGGCCCGCGCGGCGTCGTACCAGCGCGCGCTCGCGGCGGTGCTCAGCTTCTCCGGGTAGCCGTCCGGGCGGGGCGCCGTACCGCGCAGCACCCGGTTGACCGCCAGCTCCGCGACGACCAGGTAGGTCGGGATGCCCGCGAGGTGGAACAGCAGCGGCTCCACCCGGTAGTGCCCTTCCCGCGCCTG
>DATCQX010000928.1:0-12802 GCA_036569285.1 Streptomyces sp. | reverse complement strand
GGGCGTCGGGTGGGGGAGCGGTGGTGGCGGTTGTTCGGCGGGCGTCGGGCCGGAGAGGTGAGGCGGCTGTTCGGTGGGCGCCGAGAGGGGCAGCAGGGGTGGGGATTGCCGTTCGGTAGCCGTCGGGAGGGCGACGCCTCGCGGTGGCCGACCGGTGGCTGCCGGGCGGGTGGCGCCTGGCGGTTGCTGTTCGGCGGCCGTCGGGAAGGTGGTGTCCGGTGGTCGCCGTTCGTCAGGCGCCGGGAGGGCGGCGGCTCGAGGTGGTCGTTCGGACGTCGTCGTACGCACCGCCATTCGGAGTGGGCTTGCGGCTTCGGGCGTGACCCGGGGGAGCCCCGTCCCGTTCACCTGAGTGGCGGAACTTCCGCGCGGCCCGCGTCGCCGTACCGCCCCAGTGCCGTCGGGGCCCCTTCCCGGCGCCGCACCCGCCCGTGGCGCACAGAGAGCAGAAGAAGTCACCGCATGCATCAACCGACTCCGCCCTCCGCCCACGGCGGGCCCCCGTCGCCGGACCGGGACGAGATCCCCGGGCGGCTCCTGGGACGGACGTCCCGGGGACCGGTCGGCGGCGGGGCACGCCCCCCGCTGCCCGACCAGGGCCGGCGCCCGGCGCCCCGCCCCGAGGGCCTCCCGCCCGTCCACGCCGCGATGATCTGCGTGGCCCTCCCGGGGCTCGCGATCTCCACCGGCGAGGGACAGCTCACCGGGCGCGGTCTGGAGGGGTTCTACCGGGCGGGCCGGCGTCTGCTGTCCCGCTGCCAGGTGCGCGTGGCGGGGCGGGAGCCGCTCGTGGTGCAGGCCAGGATGACGGCCGCCGACGAGGCCCGTTTCGTCGGCACCCTGCGCGTCTCGCCACAGGGCGGCCCTGATCCGGACATCGTCGTCGAACGCACCCGAGGCGCCGACGGCACGGAGCGGATCACCCTGCACAGCTCCGCCCCGCGCCCGCTGCGCCTCCCGGTGGAGGTGTCCCTCGGGACGGACCTGGCGGACCTGGGAGCGATCGCGGCCGGCGTGACCGCGCCCGAACTGCCCGCCAGCGTCCACGACTCGGGGCTGCGCTGGTCCGGCCCGCCGGGCGCCTCCACGGTCACGGCGGACCCGCCGCCCTCCGACGCGCTGGCCTCCGCCGGGCTGCTGCGCTGGGACCTCGACGTCCCGCCGGGCGGCAGCGCGGTCCTGGAACTCAAGGTCAGGCTCGACGGGAGCGGACCGATGCGGGCCGTGGCCCGGTCGGCGACGAACCCCCTGGCACCCGCACACGCCCGGGGAGACGACCCGCGCGTGGGACCGCTGCTGGCGTCCGGCATCGAAGACCTCCAGGCCCTCCTGGTCCGCGACCCGGCGCACCCCACGGACACCCACCTCGCGGCCGGCGCCCCCTGGCGCTGCGGACTCGCCCCGGCCGACGCGCTGGCCGCCGCCCGGATGACACTGCCCCTCGGCACCGGACTCGCGGCGGGCACCTTGCGCACCCTCGCCCGCACCCAGCGCGCGGACGGCCTCCTGCCCGGCCCCCGGCGGGACGCGGGCGCCCACCTGCCGCCCGCCTGCACAGGCACCGAGGCCACCCTCCTGTTCCCCGTGCTCCTCGCGGAGGCCCGCCGCTGGGGCCTGCCCGAGGCGGAGGCCGCCGAGCTGCTGCCGACGGCGGAACGCTGCCTGACCTGGCTGCGGTCCGCGGTGGGGACGGGCACGTACCTGCGTGACCCGCAGCCCGACGGCCCCGTCCGCTGCGAGACCCAGGCACACGCCCACCGCGCGGCCCTCCTCGGCGCCGACCTCCTCGACGCCCATGACCGGCCCGGCGGCGACCCGCTGCGGGAGTGGGCGCGCAGGCTGCGGGCGGCGTTCCGCGAGGAGTTCTGGACCGACGACCTCGGCGGCGGCAGACCGATGGCCGCCCGGCTGCCGGACCGACGCCCCGTCACGCACCTCGGCGCGAGCGCCGTGCACCTGCTGGACACCGGGCTGCTCGGCGGCGGCGAACTCGCCCCCGGGCTCCTCGACCGGGTGCAGACCGAGCACCTCGCCCGGCTGCTCGGCGGCCCGGCCCTGGACTCCGGCTGGGGACTGCGCGGCCTCGGCGCGAAGGAGGCGGGGTACAACCCCTTCGGTCACCGCGGCGGCGCCGTGCGCGTCCACGAGACCGCGCTGGCCGTCGCGGGCCTCGCCGCCGCCGGGTACGAGAAGGAGGCCGGCTCGCTGCTGAAGGGCGTCCTCGGCGCGGCGGAGGCGTTCGGGTACCGGCTGCCCGAGATGTACGCGGGCGAGCAGCGCGCCGACGGAAGCGTTCCCGTGCCCCACCCGGCCGCCTGCCGCCCCGCCGCCACGGCAGCCGCCGCCGGGGTCCTCCTGCTGACCACCCTGGCCGGCATCCGCCCCGACGCCCCGGCCCGCACGGTCACCCTGCGCCCCGTGCACAGCGCGCCCCTCGGGGAGATCGGCCTCAGCGGGCTGCGCGTCGCGGGCGAACCGTTCTCCGTGCGCGTCAGCAGACTCGGCCTCGCCATGGTCGAGGAGGCCGGCGACGGGCTCCAGCTGGGGGTGTGACCGACCGGCCGTGAACGGGCGGCGACGAGGTCCGACCGGAGTGGATCAGCCTTCTCCCCGGTCGGTGAAGGGAGTGTTTATCGTCAAGGAGACGCCTAAGATCGCCGCATGCCCTACGACCCGTCAGCCTTCCCGCCCTTCGCCGTCACCGTGGACCTGGTCGTGCTGACCGTGCGACGCCACGCCCTGTGCGCGCTGGCGGTCCGCCGGGGCGAGCCGCCGTTCCAGGGGAGATGGGCGCTGCCTGGCGGCTTCGTACGGGACGACGAGGACCTGTCCCAGGCGGCGGCCCGCGAACTCGCCGAGGAGACCGGGCTGCACGCCCACGACCCCGCCGTCCCCGCCCAGGACAACGGCGCCCACCTCGAACAGCTCGCCACCTACGGCGACCCCGGGCGCGACCCCCGGATGCGCGTCGTCAGCGTCGCCCACCTAGCGCTCGCCCCCGACCTGCCCGCACCCCGCGCGGGCGGCGACGCCAGCAACGCGCGCTGGGCGCCCGTCGAGGAACTCCTCCAGCAGGGCGGCTACGGCAGGGACGGCGACCCCGTCGCACCGCTCGCCTTCGACCACGCCCAGATCCTCTCCGACGGCGTCGAACGCGCTCGCTCCAAGATCGAGTACTCCTCCCTGGCGACCGCGTTCTGCCCCACCGAGTTCACTGTCGGCGAGCTGCGCCGGGTCTACGAGGCCGTGTGGGGCGTCGCGCTGGACCCGCGCAACTTCCACCGCAAGGTCACCGGTACCCCCGGCTTTCTCGTCCCCACCGGCGGCACCACCACCCGCCAGGGCGGCCGGCCCGCCCAGCTCTTCCGCGCGGGCGGCGCGACACTGCTCAACCCGCCGATGCTGCGGCCGGAGGTGTGAGAACGGCACGGGAGAGGAGAGCGGTCGCGAACTGAGCGTCCTCCCGCGCCCGCCCCGGAACACACAAGCGGCCGGACCAGCCGCCGACCGGCACACCCCCCGCCCCCGTGTGCTGTCCGGAAAACCCCAAATGGGGCGCTATCTTGCTGCGGGTGATCCAGGCATTCGGACTGACCAGCATCCCCCGCAAGGATCTCCCTCCCGCCGTCGACGACGTCTCCTTCGAGGCGCGCGTCGGGCATGTCACGGTGCTCCTCGGGGCACCGGGGGCGGGCACGAGCACGACGCTGAGACTCATGCTCGAACTCGAACGGGGCCGTGGCGTCACGTACTTCAGGGGCCGCCCGCTGCACCGCATCGCCCACCCCGCGCGGGAGGTCGGCGTGCTCCTCGGCGACGTCCCGGGACACCCGGGCCGCACGGTCCGCGGCCACCTGCGGATGCTGTGCGCGGCGGCGGGCGTCCCGGCCGGACGAGCCGACGAGGTCCTCGACGCCGTCGGCCTCGTGAGCCTGCGCGAGGAGCGCCTCGGCGCCCTCTCGCGGGGCATGGACCGCCGCCTCGGCCTCGCCTGCGCCCTCCTCGCCGACCCGCACACCCTCGTCCTCGACGACCCCGCGGACGGCCTCTCTGCCCGCGAGAGCCGCTGGCTGTACGACATGCTCACGGCCCACGCCCGCCACGGCGGAACCGTCCTGCTGACCATGGCCGACCCCAAGGAGGCCGCCCGCACCGCCGACCGCGTCGTCACCCTGGACCAGGGCCGCGTCGTCGCCGACCAGGACGTGCCCGACTTCGCCCGCACCCGCCTGCGCCCCCGCGTCGCCGTCCGCACCCCCCACGCCGCCCGTCTCGCCGCCGAACTCTCCAGGGACGCCCGCACGACCCGGCGCTCCGTGGAGGTCGTCCAGGAGGACGGCAACCACCTCTCCGTGTACGGCAGTACGTGCGCCGACATCGGGGACGTCGCCTTCCGCAACGGCATCCTCGTCCACCAACTCGCCGACGAGGTGGGGGACATGGGACCCGGGGCGCGCGCGGACGCCGGAGAGGGGGCGGAGGACGGCGCCGACGGCGTCGTGCCGGAGGCGGCGGAAGGGGCGAAGGCCGCGCGCCCGGTGCTGGGGGGCGCGCCGGAGGGGCTCGGGAACTCCCCGCTCCCGCCCCCCATCGCCGTCCGCACCGCGCCCTCCCCGCTGCGTCCCCTGCGCTACGAACTGCGCCGGGCCGCCGGGATCAGCACGGGATTCGCCGTCGGCGCGGGGACGCTGGCCGTGTCCGTGGTCACCGCGCTGCTGCTGGCCCGGCTCGGACACACCCCGCAGGGGCGGCTGTTCGCGGCGTGGCCCGTGCAGTCGCCGCTGCCTCCGGCGGCCCTCGGTGCGGGGCTGCTGGGGGCGCTCGCCTTCGGGGACGAGTTCCGGCATCCCGCGCTGGCGGCCGATCGCGGCACCGTCCCCCGGCGGCTGGGGCTGCTGGCCGCGAAACTCCTCGTCGCCGCCCTCACCGCGCTGCTGCTGGCCGTCCTCACGGTGGGCTGCGACGCCGAGGCGCTCTACCTCGTCTACGGACGGGAGCTCGCGGAAGTTCCCGCGGACTGGCTCTCCCTCGGCGCGAGTTGGATCGCCCTCGTGGTCGGCTGCGCCTGGGCCGGGGTGCTGGCGGCCGGCGTGTTCCGGTCCACGACGGCCGGACTCGCCGCCGTGCTCGCCGTACCGGTCGCCGTCGTCCCGCTCCTGCACCGGCTGTCGGCGGGCGCGTCCGTGCGCGTGGCCGCCGGGATGCCCGCGCGGGCGCGCGACATGTTCCTGCTGCGCTGGCCCTTCGGGGGCGAGCGCTACCTCGACGCCGCCGCGCGCGTGGTGGCCCAACCCGTGGGCGGCGCACTGGCGTTGTCGCTCACCACCCTGCTGTGCGCGTACCTGCTCACCACCCTGCGCCGCAGGGTCCGATGACGACCGTCCATGCCCCTCGTGCGCACAACTCCCCCCAGAAAGCCCATTTCTTTCCGATAAGGCGTCAATTCCGACGGGGTGAGCGATCACCCTTTCGTGTGCTTTTCACCAAAGCCCTCAAGGGAGTTGGGGACGGCGCCGACAAAAGATCCGTGAGTACCCTTGCGCACACCATGATGACCGCCGCCCGCTCCGCCGACTCCGGTCTGGCCGCCCCGGGCGAACTCGACCGTTACCCCTACGCCGAGACCCCCTCCGACCGCTCGCCCATCTGGGACGGCGTCGACCCCGACCTCGGCCGCGTGGGCCGCCGCGCCACCGGCAGCCGCGGGCGCGGGCTGCACGGCCAACTCGTCCAGCAGCTCGGACAGATGATCGTCTCGGGCGACCTCGGCGCCGACCGCCCCCTGGTGCCCGAGGAGATCGGCCAGCGTTTCGAGGTCTCCCGCACCGTCGTCCGCGAGTCGCTGCGCGTCCTGGAGGCCAAGGGCCTGGTCAGCGCCCGGCCGAACGTCGGCACGCGCGTGCGTCCCGTGAGCGACTGGAACCTGCTCGACCCCGACATCATCGAATGGCGCGCCTTCGGCCCGCAGCGCGACGATCAGCGCCGTGAGCTGACCGAACTGCGCTGGACCATCGAACCGCTCGCCGCGCGCCTGGCCGCCGGGCACGGCCGGGAGGACGTCCAGCAGCGGCTGTCCGACATGGTCGAGATCATGGGACACGCCATGGCGCAGGGCGACGCCCTGACGTACTCCCGCGCGGACGCCGAGTTCCACACCCTGCTCATCCAGGTCGCCGGCAACCGCATGCTGGAGCACCTCTCCGGGATCGTCTCCTCCGCCCTCCAGGTCTCCGGCGGTCCGGCCACCGGCTGCGACCGGCCGAACGAGGCGTCCCTCGCGCACCACGCGCGCATGGTCGACGCGCTCGCCGCGGGCGACGGCGCGGGCGCGGAGGCGGCCATGCGGCAGCTGCTGACCGTCCACCCCGAGGTGGAGCGCGTGGTTCCGGCGCCGCGCGAGCACTGACCGCGTCTCTCGGGCGGTGCCACCGGGGGCGCTCTTCCCCTTCCGGCGTCCCTTCGGGCCGGCGCCCCGCCCTCCGGTCGGACTCCGCAGGACCCCTCGCGGGCCCTGCGGAGTCCGACGGTGCGACACGGTCGGTGGGTGCCTTCGATCATGAGGTGATCACGGCGGCGACTCCTCTGACCATGTCTGACCGTTTTTGAGTGCTTACGGGGTGTGACTCGGGCCACGTAGATTGGGCGTAACGCTTGTGGGAACAGCGCGATGACCTAAGAGGTGACAGCCGAGGAGGGAATACGGACGCCGTTCACGGCGCTGTGCATTCTCCCGGCCCCCGCCCGCCCGTCGGCCCATCCCCGAGGCCGGTGGTCGGCTCCTGTCCGTCGTGGACGGGGCCGGAAGCCGTTTTCCAACGTTCCGAGAGGTTGTTCGTGTCGGCCAGCACATCCCGTACGCTCCCGCCGGAGATCGCCGAGTCCGTCTCTGTCATGGCGCTCATCGAGCGGGGAAAGGCTGAGGGGCAGATCGCCGGCGACGATGTGCGTCGGGCCTTCGAAGCCGACCAGATTCCGGCCACTCAGTGGAAGAACGTCCTGCGCAGCCTCAATCAGATCCTTGAGGAAGAGGGTGTGACGCTGATGGTCAGTGCCGCAGAGCCCAAGCGCACCCGAAAGAGCGTCGCAGCGAAGAGTCCGGCCAAGCGCACCGCCACCAAGACGGTCGCGGCGAAGACGGTGACCACCAGGAAGGCCACCGCCACCACCGCGGCTCCGGCCGCCTTGGCGACCGGTGACGCCGAGGAGACCGCCGCCGGGAAGGCCGTGGCCAAGAAGGCCGCGCCCGCCGCCAAGAAGGCCGTCGCGAAGAAGGCGGCCCCCGCCAAGAAGACCGCCGCGAAGAAGACCACGGCCAAGAAGGACGACGCCGAGATCCTCGAGGACGAGGTCCTCGAAGAGGCACCCGGCGGCAAGGCCGGCGACGAGCCCGAGGGCACCGAGAACGCCGGCTTCGTCCTCTCGGACGAGGACGAGGACGACGCGCCCGCCCAGCAGGTCGCCGCCGCCGGTGCCACCGCCGACCCGGTCAAGGACTACCTCAAGCAGATCGGCAAGGTCCCCCTCCTCAACGCCGAGCAGGAGGTCGAACTCGCCAAGCGCATCGAGGCGGGCCTGTTCGCCGAGGACAAGCTGTCCAACGCCGACAAGCTGGCCCCGAAGCTCAAGCGCGAGCTGGAGATCATCGCCGAGGACGGCCGCCGCGCCAAGAACCACCTCCTGGAGGCCAACCTCCGCCTCGTGGTCTCGCTGGCCAAGCGTTACACCGGCCGCGGCATGCTCTTCCTGGACCTCATCCAGGAGGGCAACCTCGGTCTGATCCGCGCGGTCGAGAAGTTCGACTACACCAAGGGCTACAAGTTCTCCACGTACGCCACGTGGTGGATCCGGCAGGCGATCACCCGCGCCATGGCCGACCAGGCCCGCACCATCCGTATCCCGGTGCACATGGTCGAGGTCATCAACAAGCTCGCGCGCGTGCAGCGCCAGATGCTCCAGGACCTGGGCCGCGAGCCCACCCCGGAGGAACTGGCCAAGGAACTCGACATGACCCCGGAGAAGGTCATCGAGGTCCAGAAGTACGGCCGTGAGCCCATCTCGCTGCACACCCCCCTGGGTGAGGACGGCGACAGCGAGTTCGGTGACCTCATCGAGGACTCCGAGGCCGTCGTCCCGGCCGACGCGGTGAGCTTCACGCTCCTCCAGGAGCAGCTCCACTCCGTCCTCGACACCCTGTCCGAGCGCGAGGCGGGCGTCGTCTCCATGCGCTTCGGTCTCACCGACGGTCAGCCGAAGACCCTCGACGAGATCGGCAAGGTCTACGGCGTCACCCGCGAGCGGATCCGCCAGATCGAGTCCAAGACCATGTCCAAGCTGCGTCACCCGTCGCGTTCGCAGGTCCTGCGCGACTACCTCGACTAGGTCGTGCCCGTACGACGACGGGGCCCGGTTCCTGGCAAGGGGACCGGGCCCCGTCGCCGTACGCGCGGGTGCGCGCCACCCCGTCGTCGATCACTCTGGGTTTCTGATAATCACTCCAGAGTGAGGAACGTGTATGCGCCTTTCCCTGGTCCGGGCGCTCGCCCGGCCGTTGGTCCTGGCGACGGCGACGGTCGCCATACCGCTGATGAACGCGGCCCCGGCGGCCTCCGACGTGATCGTCGACGGCCGCCCGGTCGACGTCTCCCGGAGCCCCTGGACGGTCGCGCTGTCCAGCCGTGACCGGTTCGGCGGTACGCGGTCGGGCCAGTTCTGCGGCGGCGTGGCGGTCGCGCCGACCCTGGTCCTCACCGCGGCCCACTGCGTCGGCGAGGACGTCCTCGGGGCGCCCCCGAACCGGGTGCGGGACTTCAAGGTCGTCACGGGCCGCACCGATCTGTCCACGGACGTCGGCCGGGAGATCGCCGTACGGGACATCTGGGTGAACCCGGAGTACGACCGCTCCAGCAACTCCGGGGACTTCGCCGTGCTCACGATCGCCGAACCGCTGCCCGAGACCTCGGTCATCGGGGTGGCCGGGGCGGGGGACCCCGCGTACGCGGCGGGGACGGAGGCCATGGTCTACGGCTGGGGCGACGTCTCCGGGTTCGGCGAGTACGCGCGCCGTCTGCGGGTCGCGCGGGTGCACGTCCTGGCCGACGCGCGCTGCGAGCGGGCGTACCCGGGAGGCCCCGAGGGCACCTACATCGCCCGCACGATGCTGTGCGCCGGGGAGGTCAGAGGCGGCCCGGACGCCTGCCAGGGCGACAGTGGCGGGCCGCTGGTGGCGCGGGGCCGGCTGGTCGGCCTGGTGTCCTGGGGCAGCGGTTGCGGGCGCCCGGGGAGTCCGGGGGTCTACACGCGCGTCTCGGACGTCCTCAGAGTGCTGAAGGACCCCGCGGCCCCGAGAGGGGGTGCCGGGCCGCCAGACGGGCGCTGAGCGGCTCTGCCGGATACGCGTAAGGGCGGCGGCCCCTGTCTCCAGGGGCCGCCGCCCTTACGCCGGCCTGTGCCGGTTGTGCTGCTCGTCGTGAACGCCGAACGTCAGCGCTCATCCTCGGAGGCGGTCGCGGGAACGGCCGTCAGCCGCTCCGTCTCGTCCTGTATCTCAGCGGCGATCTTCTTGAGCTCCGGCTCGAACTTCCGGCCGTGGTGGGCGCAGAAGAGCAGTTCTCCGCCGCTCGCCAGGACAACACGCAGGTATGCCTGGGCGCCGCAGCGGTCGCAGCGATCGCCGGCTGTCAGCGGGCTCGCGGGGGTCAGAACAGTAGTCACGTCGCCTCTTCTCTAGCTCGACGAGCTGTCGTACCAGGGTCAACATCCAACCAGCCTCAAACGTTCCCGCTTGCGACTTTCCCTCGAAAAAATCTTCCGAGGCGGCTGTCTGCTGCCGGTTTGGCGGCGAATGTGCCGTAGTGCGCTTCTTGTGTGCTTACGGTTTCGCGCTGTCGATCATGGGGTCGGTCCTCCCGGCCGGATTGCCGGTTCGTTCTTGAGGACGTGCCCGGAGCCTAAATGGTTCATGCCTCGAAGGGAACGTGATATGTACTTCACTCCATCGAGCGATCGAACACGCATGCGACTCTGGACTAGTCTGACTCCAGACGAGGGTGGCGTGACAACGGCTCTACCTGGCCTCGGTACCCTCTTGACGGCGACCGAAGCCGTGCCCTTACCCAGAAGGGCCTCACCTGAAATTCAGCGAGGAGCGAACCGCGTGACCGCCGATACGTCCGTGCCGTCCACTGCGCTGCTGGCAGGAGCAGACCGGGACGGCTCCAACTACACCGCGCGGCACCTGCTCGTCCTCGAAGGACTAGAGGCCGTCCGCAAGCGTCCGGGCATGTACATCGGATCGACCGACAGCCGCGGTCTGATGCACTGCCTGTGGGAGATCATCGACAACTCGGTCGACGAGGCGCTCGGCGGCTTCTGCGACCACATCGACGTGGTGCTCCACGACGACGGCTCCGTGGAGGTCCGCGACAACGGCCGCGGCATCCCGGTCGACGTCGAGCCCAAGACCGGGCTGTCCGGCGTCGAGGTCGTCATGACCAAACTCCACGCCGGCGGCAAGTTCGGCGGCGGCTCCTACGCCGCCTCCGGCGGTCTGCACGGCGTGGGCGCCTCCGTCGTCAACGCCCTCTCCGCCCGGCTGGACGTCGAGGTCGACCGCGGCGGCAACACGCACGCGATCAGCTTCCGCCGCGGAGTCCCCGGCGCCTTCGCCGGAGCCGGGCCCGACGCCAAGTTCGACCCGGACAGCGGACTGCGCAAGACCAAGCGGGTCGCGAAGACCCGCACCGGCACGCGCGTGCGCTACTGGGCCGACCGCCAGATCTTCCTCAAGGACGCCAAGCTCTCCCTGGAACACCTCCACCAGCGCGCCCGCCAGACCGCGTTCCTGGTGCCCGGCCTCACCATCGTCGTCCGGGACGAACTCGGTCTCGGCGAGGGCGGCAGCAAGGGTGAGGAGTCCTTCCGCTTCGACGGCGGCATCAGCGAGTTCTGCGAGTACCTGGCCTCCGACAAGCCGGTCTGCGACATCCTCCGCTTCACCGGCCAGGGCACCTTCCGCGAGACCGTCCCGGTCCTCGACGAGCACGGCCAGATGACCCCCACCCAGGTCACCCGCGAACTCGGCGTCGACGTCGCCCTGCGCTGGGGCACCGGCTACGACACGACGCTCAAGTCGTTCGTGAACATCATCGCCACCCCCAAGGGCGGCACCCACGTCGCCGGCTTCGAGCAGGCCGTCACGGCCACGATGAACGAGGTGCTGCGCGCCAAGAAGCTGCTGCGCGTCGCCGAGGACGGCGTCCTCAAGGACGACGCCCTGGAGGGCCTCACCGCCGTCGTCACCGTCCGGCTCGCCGAACCGCAGTTCGAGGGCCAGACGAAGGAGGTCCTCGGCACCTCCGCGGCCCGCCGGATCGTGGCCCAGGTCATCTCCAAGGAACTCAAGGCGTTCCTGACCTCCACCAAGCGGGACGCCGCCGCCCAGGCGCGCGTCGTCATGGAGAAGGTCGTCGCCGCCGCGCGCACGCGCGTCGCCGCCCGCCAGCACAAGGACGCGCAGCGCAGGAAGACCGCCCTGGAGTCGTCGTCCCTGCCGGCCAAGCTCGCCGACTGCCGCAGCGACGACGTCGACCGCAGCGAACTCTTCATCGTCGAGGGAGACTCGGCGCTCGGCACCGCCAAGCTCGCCCGCAACTCCGAGTTCCAGGCGCTGCTGCCGATCCGCGGCAAGATCCTCAACGTCCAGAAGTCGTCCGTCACGGACATGCTGAAGAACGCCGAGTGCGGCGCGATCATCCAGGTCATAGGAGCGGGGTCCGGCCGGACCTTCGACCTGGAGGCCGCCCGCTACGGCAAGATCATCATGATGACCGACGCCGATGTGGACGGCTCCCACATCCGCTGCCTGCTGCTGACCCTGTTCCAGCGGTACATGCGGCCCATGGTCGAGGCGGGGCGGGTCTTCGCCGCGGTGCCGCCGCTGCACCGGATCGAACTGGTCCAGCCGAAGAAGGGGCAGGACAAGTACATCTACACGTACTCGGACCGCGAACTGCGCGACAAGCTCATGGAGTTCCAGACCAAGGGCGTGCGGTACAAGGACTCCATCCAGCGGTACAAGGGCCTCGGCGAGATGGACGCGGACCAACTGGCCGAGACGACGATGGACCCCCGGCACCGGACGCTGCGGCGGATCAACCTCTCCGACCTGGAGGCCGCGGAGCAGGTGTTCGATCTGCTGATGGGGAACGACGTGGCGCCGCGCAAGGAGTTCATCTCCAGCTCGGCGGCTACGTTGGACCGGTCGCGGATCGACGCGTAGCCGCTGCGCTCGGCTTTGGCCGGGCGGATCGGGGTGGGGCAGGACCTTTTCGGGGTGCGGGGCGGCTGTGGCTGGTCGCGCAGTTCCTCGCGCCCCTTCGGAGAGCGCCCAAGGGCGCTCTCCGAAGGGGCTTCTCCACCCAGGGGTGGAGAGAAGTCCGGTGGGGAGATCCACCCTTGATCCACCCTGGCGCCGATCTGTCGGAGAGGCGGTTTCCGTAGGTTCGGAGGGGTCGGCGGTGAGTGCCGTCGGCTTCTTCTTCCGCTCACGGAGGCTGGGATGGCCGGGCTGGTCAACGCGTTGGTGATAGTGGCGATCGTCGCTGTCGTGATCGGACGGCAGTTCCGGGCGGCGCCGGTCGATGCGGGGCGGCGGTGGTGGCTCCTGCCGGGGATTCTCGTCGTCATGTCGTTGCAGCACTCCGGGCTGCTCGACGCCGGGCACCGGACCGCCTCGGCGGTGCTGCTCGGGGCGGAGATGCTGGTCGGGCTGGTGACCGGGGCCGCGATCGGCGTCCACCAGGAC
>DATCQX010000927.1:0-5184 GCA_036569285.1 Streptomyces sp. | reverse complement strand
TCGGTGAACTCCCCGCGCGCGTACACGCGCGTGCCGCGCAGCCAGGTGGACTTCACGACGCCGTACAGGGTGCGTCCCGCGTACGCGGTGACGCGGTTGCGGTGCTGGAGGGCGGCGGGGTCGACGGTGAACGTCTCGTCGGGGGCGAGGACGGCGAAGTCCGCGTCGTGGCCGGGGGCGATCGCGCCCTTGCGGCCGTCGAGGCCGACCAGGGCCGCCGTCCGCGCGGACATCCAGCGGACGACGTCCTCCAGGGAGTGTCCCCGCGCGCGGGCGGCCGTCCAGACGGCCGGGAGGCTCAGCTGGAGGCCGGAGATGCCGCCCCACGCGGTGGCGAAGTCGGGGGTCTTCAGGTCGGCCGTGGAGGGCGAGTGGTCGGTGACGACGCAGTCGATCGTCCCGTCGGCGAGGGCCTGCCACAGGAGGTCCTGGTTGGCGGCCTCGCGGATCGGCGGGCAGCACTTGAACTCGCTGGCGCCGTCGGGCACTTCCTCGGCGGTGAGCGTCAGGTAGTGCGGGCACGTCTCGACGGTGACGCGGACGCCGTCCGCCTTGGCCTTCGCGATCAGCGGGAGGGCGTCGGCGGAGGACAGGTGCAGGACGTGCACGCGCGCGTTGTGACGTGCCGCCTGTTCCAGGAGGTGCGCGATCGCCGTGTCCTCGGCGTGCCTCGGGCGGGAGGCGAGGAAGTCGGCGTACTTGGGGCCGCCCTGCTGAGGGGCCGTCTCCAGGTGGTGCGGGTCCTCCGCGTGGACGATGAGGAGGCCGTCGAAGGCGGCGATCTCCTCCAGGGAGCGGCCCAGCCCCGCCTGGTCGAGGTGCGGGAACTCGTCGACCCCTGAGGGCGACAGGAACGCCTTGAAGCCGAAGACCCCTGCGTCGTGCAGGGGGCGCAGGTCGGCGGTGTTGTCCGGGAGGGCGCCGCCCCAGAAGCCGACGTCGATGTGGGCCTTGTCGGCGGCGACCGTCCGCTTCACGTCGAGGTGGGCGGTCGTCGTGGTCGGCGGGAGGGAGTTGAGCGGCATGTCGATCAGGGTGGTGATGCCGCCGGCCGCCGCCGCGCGCGTGGCGGTCCAGAAGCCCTCCCAGTGGGTGCGGCCGGGGTCGTTCACGTGCACGTGGGTGTCGACGATTCCGGGCAGGACGACGTCGTCCCCGACGTCCGTCACGCGCGCGCCGGGCGGCACGGGTGCGTCGTACGGCTGGACGGCGGTGATCCTGCCGTCGGTGACCGTGATCGCGGCGGCGCGCTCGCCCTCGGGCGTGACCACGCGCGTGGAGCGCAGGACCAGTTCGGTCACCGTGGACCCCTCTCCGACCTGGGTTTACATCCCTGAAACAGAATTCAACGATCTGTTGAAGGAGTCTTCACTCAGCCCCTCCGGAGCGTCAAGAGCACACCTTCCGAGCCTCACCGTTTCCGAATAGCGGAATTGCGCTTTCATCAGTCAGAACGTAACGACGCACCCCCGAGGAGTCAACACACCGCCGGGTAGGCTGCTGCCTCCTGCCTGCTGAAAGGAACGCGCCGTGCCGCCGTCGAGCGCCAGCACCTCCGAGCCCGCCAAGTCCGCAGGCGGGGGTGTCCAGTCCCTGGAGCGCGCCTTCGACCTCCTGGAACGGATGGCGGACGCGGGCGGCGAGGTCGGACTGAGCGAGCTGTCGGCGAGCAGCGGGCTCCCCCTGCCGACGATCCACCGGCTGATGCGCACGCTGGTCGCCTGCGGGTACGTCCGCCAGCAGCCGAACCGGCGCTACGCCCTCGGCCCCCGTCTGATCCGCCTCGGCGAGTCGGCGTCGCGCCTGCTGGGCACCTGGGCGCGGCCCCATCTCGCGCGGCTCGTCGAGGAGACCGGGGAGACGGCGAACATGGCGCTCCTGGACGGCGACGAGATCGTGTACGTCGCGCAGGTGCCGTCCAAGCACTCGATGCGGATGTTCACCGAGGTCGGCCGGCGCGTCCTGCCGCACTCCACCGGCGTCGGCAAGGCGCTCCTCGCCGGCTTCCCCGACGCGGACGTACGCGCCCTCCTGAGCCGCACAGGGATGCCCGCGGCCACCGAGAAGACCATCACCACCCCCGAGGCCTTCCTGGCCGCTCTGGAGGCCGTACGCGGCCTCGGCTACGCGGTCGACGACAACGAGCAGGAGATCGGCGTCCGCTGCCTCGCCGTCTCCGTCCCGGACTCCCCCACCGCCGCCGCGATCTCCATCTCCGGCCCCGCCGGGCGCGTCACGGAACAGGCCACCGAACGCATCGTCCCGGTGCTCCAGCAGGTCGCCCGCGAACTGTCCGCGTCCCTGGCGAGCCAGAACGCCGGCTGAGGTGCGGCACTGGCCGGGGCACTACACGGACCGGCACGGGCGCGAGGCGGTCGTTTTCGTGTCCGACGGGCGCGCGCGTATACGGACGACCGTCCGGGGTGTCGTCTTCGAGGGCGACAGCATGGACGATCTGGGCGCGCTGTCCGGTGAGCCTCCGGAGGGGATGTTCACGTTCCTGGAGGACGGGACGCTCTGCTCGTGCCTCCTGGAGTGGCAGGAGCCGCTGCCCGTCACGGTCGAGGGCGAGGGCACGCGCGCGGGGGCGTTGCATTGTGCGCTGCGGATGGGGGACCGCGTCTCCGACGGGTTCGCGGTCGACGAGCAGACGCTGAGCGTCTTCCTGCGGCTGGACGGGCGTGAGTATCCGGCGGAGGGCGTCCATCACGACTTCGAGAGTGCCCTGCACGAGATACAGCGCCGGCTGCCTTCCGGGACGCGCGTCAAGGCGTGTGTCGCGTGCGCGTGGTCCGACTACAGCCCTGCCGGGACCGGCCTGATGGGCAGTCTGGCGTGCTTCCGGGACGCCAAGGACGCGTATCGCCGGGTGAGCGGGAAGCACGGGCCGGACGGGATCTTCGCGTGCTGGGAGTCGCTCACGGAGTTCGTGCAGGAGACGTGGGTGTGCGAGGAGTTCGAGGAGCGGGTGGGGAATCCGGGGTACCGGGGGGCGTTTCCGTACCCTCAGTGAGGGCTCACCCCCGCCGCGGCCCCCCGAACAGTTCCACCGCCGCCCGCACCTCCGACAGCCCGCGCGACAGCGCACTCACCGACCCGATGGCCCCCGCGACGACGAGCAGGGAGTTGCGCAGGCGGGGGACCTCGGGGGTGCCGTCGGCCGTCATGGCGGCCAGGGCGGCGAGTTCGTCCTCGGCGATGGCCCGGTCGGGGAACTCCGCCGGGTGGGCGGCGAGTTCGCGGCGCAGCCGGGACACAGCGCTGCGTAACTCCGTGACTCTGGGATCTTCGTCGCTGCCCGTCAATGACCTCTGCCCCACGCTCCGCGACCCCGCTTCTCCCCCTCGGGACGCGGGTCAGTAAACGCCACCCACGCGGCGTGGCGCCACACCGAGGACGGAAATTCAGCCCCGTCCGATCGCCCCTGGGACCGCCGGGCCAGGTATGCAGGACGTATGACGCACAACGAAGGCCACATCGCCGGTCTGGTGCTCGCCGCGGGGGCCGGACGGCGCCTCGGGGGGCGCCCCAAGGCGCTGCTCGTCCACCGGGGCCGCCCGCTCGTCGAGCATGCCGTGACGACCCTCCGGACGGCCGGCCTCACGCGCGTGCACGTCGTTCTGGGCGCCGCCGCCGACGTCGTTCGGGAGACGGCGCGGCTGGAGGGCTGCGCGGTCGTGGAGAACGCCGGGTGGGCGGAGGGCATGGGTGCGTCGCTGCGGGCGGGGCTGGCGTCGGTCGCCGGGACGGATACGCGGGCCGTGCTGGTGTCGCTGGTGGACCAGCCGGGGATCGGTCCGGAGGCGGTGCGGCGGGTGCTGGAGGCGTACGAGGGGGTGGACACGCTGGCGTCGGCCGCGTACGACGGGGTACGCGGCCATCCCGTGCTGTTCGGCGCGGCGCACTGGGCGGGGGTCGCGAAGGCGGCTACGGGCGATCAGGGGGCGCGGGGGTACCTCAGGGCGCACGAGGTGCGGCTCGTGGAGTGCGGGGACGTGGCGGAGGCGTACGACATCGACGTGGAGGCGGATCTGAGGCGGCTGGAATGACCCCCGGCCCGCTCCTCCGATTCAACGAACCATTGAACTTCCACGATGAGGAAACTAGTATCCATTTTTACGACGCGCTCTCCGCCACCCGAGAGCCGCCCCTGCGCGAAGGAAGTGACCGCTCATGTCCGCACTGACCCTCGTCGACGCCGAGCCGCTGCCCCGGCAGGAGGAGGTCCTGACGGACGAGGCGCTCGCGTTCGTGGCGGAGCTGCACCGGCGGTTCACCCCGCGCCGCGCCGAACTCCTGGCCCGCCGCGCGGAGCGCCGCGCCGAGATCGCCCGCACCTCCACGCTGGACTTCCTCCCGGAGACGGCCGCGATCCGCGCCGACGACTCCTGGCGCGTCGCCCCCTCCCCCGCCGCCCTGAACGACCGCCGCGTCGAGATCACCGGCCCCACCGACCGCAAGATGACGATCAACGCCCTCAACTCGGGCGCGAAGATCTGGCTCGCGGACTTCGAGGACGCCTCGGCGCCGACGTGGGAGAACGTCGTCCTCGGCCAGCTGAACCTGTCCGACGCCTACACCCGCAGCATCGACTTCACGGACGAGCGCACCGGCAAGTCGTACGCCCTGCGCCCGGACGCCGAACTCGCCACGGTCGTCATGCGCCCGCGCGGCTGGCACCTGAACGAACGCCACCTGGTCGACGCGGACGGCACCCAAGTCCCCGGCGCCTTCGTCGACTTCGGCCTGTACTTCTTCCACAACGCGCGGCGCCTCCTCGACCTCGGCAAGGGCCCGTACTTCTACCTCCCGAAGACCGAGTCGCACCTCGAAGCCCGCCTGTGGAACGAGGTGTTCGTCTTCGCCCAGGACTATGTCGGCATCCCGCAGGGCACGATCCGCGCGACCGTCCTGATCGAGACCATCACCGCGGCCTACGAGATGGAGGAGATCCTCTACGAACTCCGCGACCACGCCTCGGGGTTGAACGCGGGCCGCTGGGACTACCTGTTCTCCATCGTGAAGAACTTCCGTGACGGCGGGGCCAAGTTCATCCTCCCGGACCGCAACCTGGTCACGATGACGGCCCCGTTCATGCGCGCGTACACCGAACTCCTCGTCCGCACCTGCCACAAGCGCGGCGCGCACGCGATCGGCGGCATGGCCGCGTTCATCCCGTCCCGC
>DATCQX010000926.1:0-17723 GCA_036569285.1 Streptomyces sp. | reverse complement strand
GCCGATCTGCGCGAGCAGCACCCGCACCATCTCGCTGCTGATCCGGTCCCACGGCTGCCGGATCGTCGTCAGCGCGGGCGACGCGGCGACGGCGGCCGGCGAGTCGTCGAACCCGCCCACGGCCACGTCCTGCGGCACCCGCCGCCCCGACTCCCGCAGCACCGTCAGCACGCCCTGCGCCATCAGGTCGGACGCGACGAACACGGCGTCAAGACCGGGCACCCGCTCCAACAGCGCCCGCGCCCCCGCCTCACCGCTGGCCCGGCTGTAGTCCCCGGAGACGACGAGCCGCTCGTCGTACGCGAGACCCGCCTCCGCGAGCACCTCCCGGTACCCGGCGAGCCGCTCCACACCGCCCGGCGTGTCCAGCGGCCCGGTGACCACGCCGACGCGGCGCCGGCCGAGGCCGAGGAGGTGGCGGACCATGTCCCGGGCGCCGTCCCGGTCGTCGGCGGCGACGTAACTCACCTTGGAACCGATGCCGATCGGCTTGCCGCAGGCGACGAGCGGGACGCCCGCCTCGCGCAGCTCCTGGGCGATCGGGTCGCCGGAGTGGCTGGAGACGAGGAGCACCCCGTCGACGTGCCCGGCGGTGATGTACCGCGTGATGCGCCGCCGTTCGTCCTCCGTCCCGGCCAGCATCAGCAGCAGCGGCACGTCGTGCGCGGCCAGCGCCTGGGTGCAACCCCGCAGCAGGACATTGAAGTTGGGGTCCTCGAAGAAGCGTTCCTGAGGCTCCGTCAGGAGGAAGCCGACGGAGTCGGAGCGGCCGGTGATCAGGGAGCGGGCGTGCCGGTTGACGACGTAACCCGTCCTGTGGATCGCGGCGTTGACCGCCTCCTGCGCCGAAGGGCTCACATAGTGGCCGCCGTTGAGGACCCGTGAGACGGTGCCCCGCGAGACACCGGCCTCCCGCGCCACGTCGTGGATGGTCGGCGGCTTGCGCCTGGCCCCCGAAGTGCTCATGGTCATGACTTTACGGCCCCGGAGAGCAGATCCAGGCTCCAGAACCGCTGGATGACCAGGAACAGCGCCACCAGCGGGAGCACCGCGAGGAACGCGCCGGTGATCACCAGCGTGTACAGCGCCGGAGCCGCCGCGCCCTGCTTCAGGAGCGTGAACAGGCCCAGGGTGATGGGGAACTTGGTGTCGTCGCTGAGCATGATGTACGGCAGCAGGAAGTTGTTCCAGATCGCGACGAACTGGAACAGGAACACGGTGACGAGACCGGGCACCATCATCGGCAGCGCGATCCGCGTGAAGATCCGCCACTCGCTCGCGCCGTCCATCCGCCCCGCCTCGACGACGTCCGCCGGGACGGCCGCGCTCGCGTAGACGCGGGACAGGTAGACGCCGTAGGGGGAGAGGATCTGCGGGAGCAGCACGGAGACGTAGGAGTCGGTGGCGCCGGCCTTCGCCATCAGCAGGTACTGCGGGATCGCGAGGATGACCGGCGGCATGAGGACGCCCGCGAGCAGGACGTTGAACATCGACTCGCGGCCCCGGAACCGGTAGACGGCCAGCGCGTACCCGCTGAACGCGGACACGGCCGTCGACAGCAGCGCGCCGAGCCCGGCGTAGAGGGCGGAGTTGCCCATCCACCGCCAGTAGACGCCGTCCCGGTAGGCGCTCAACTCCCGGACGTTGTCGGCGAGTCCGGAGCCCGGCCAGAACGTGAACGTGGAGAAGAGTTCGCTGCCGGACTTGGTGGACGCGATGACCACCCAGGCCACCGGCAACAGGCAGTACAGCGCCCCGATCAGCAGGGTGACCGTGGGGATCAGCGAGATCCGGCGGCGCAGCGGCGGACGGTTTTGCGCGGTCGTCCCGGCGGCCGAGGGGATCTTCTGGACGGCAAGCGAGCTCATCGGGCTCCCTCCTCCTGCTCGGAACGGCGGTTCGCGGCGCGCAGGAAGCCGAAGGAGAGCAGCAGCGTGACGAAGGCGATGATCACGGCCTGCGCCGCGGCCCGGTAGACGTCACCGTTGCCGAAGGCGTCCTGGTACACCTTCATCAGCGGACTCCACGTCGTGGACACGGAGTTGGTGAGCGGTTTGAGGGTCGTCGGCTCGTTGAACACCTGGAGCGTGGCGATGATCGAGAAGAAGAACGTGAGCACCAGCGACGGCGCCACCATCGGGATCTTGATCCGCAGGGCGATCTGGAGCGGCGTCGCCCCGTCGAGCCTGGCCGCCTCGTACACCTCGGCCGGGATCGCCTGGAGCGCCGTGTAGATGACGATCATGTTGAAGCCGGTGCCGCCCCACACCGCGATGTTCGACAGCGCCAGGTACAGCGGCCCGCCGTCCAGCAGATCAGGCTGCGGCATCCCCAGCTTGTCGAGCACCCAGTAGAACGGGCTGACGTCCGGCAGGTACAGGAACCCCCACAGCAGCGCGGCGACGACACCGGGGATCGCGTACGGCAGGAAGATCGCGAGCCGCGTGAACGGCGTGAACCGCACCTTGTCCGCGTCGAGCATCAGCGCGAACAGCAGCGCGAGGCCGAGCATCACGGGGACGACGATCATGCCGTACCCGACGACACGCAGCGCGCCGTGCAGCAGCTCGCTGTCGGACAGGGCGTCGCTGTAGTTCTCCAGCCCCGCCCAGATCTCCTTCCGGGCCCCCGAGCCGAGGCCGAGGCCGGAGACGTGGACCTTGCGGAAGCTGAGGTAGACGGCGTACCCGATGGGCAGCGCGAAGAACAGGGCGAACAAAGCTATGCCGGGGAGGAGGAAGGCGTACGGGGCCGACCTGACCCCGTACGACTGGCGGCGCGCGGTTTTCACTGGGAGACCTCGAAGCCCTGCTTCTTCATGTCGGCGACGGTGTCCGACTGCATCTGGGCCAGCGCGGCGGAGAAGTCCGACTTGTTCTTCGCGGCGGCGCCGAACGCGTCCTTGAACGTGGTGTAGGCGACGTTCACGTTCGGGCCCCAGGCCGAGGGCGCCGTCGTCTTCGCGACCTTGGCCGCGACCTTGTAGAAGTCGGGCTGGTTGGCGAAGTACTCCGGCGGGTTGAGGAAGGCGCCGGAGAGCTGCGCGGTGGTCGACGCCGGGTAGATGCCGCCCTCCTTGGCGAGCGCGTTGAGGGCGTCGCCGTCCGTGTTCAGCCAGGTCGCGAACTTCGCGGCGGCCGTCTTGTGCTTCGAGTCGGTCGTCACGCCGGTGGACGAACCGCCCCAGCTGCCGGTGGAGTTGTCGCTCGCGGACCACTGGGGGAGCGGGGCGGCGGCCCACTTGCCCTTGGTGGAGGGGGCGGCGGAGGAGAGCGTGCCGGGTGCCCACACGGCGGAGACCCAGGCGATCTGCTTGCCGGTGTCGAGGGCCTTGTTCCAGGCGGGCGTGTACATCGGCTGGTTGTCGATCGCGCCCTCCTTGACGAGGCCGCCCCAGAAGTCGGCGACCTTCTTCGTCGCCGCGTCGTCGATGCCGACCTTCCACTTGTCCCCGGAGGCCGTCCACCACTTGGCGCCGGCCTGCTGGGCGAGGCCCGCGAAGAGGCCCGAGTCGTTCGCGGAGAACGTCGTCAGGTCGGTGTCCGGGGCCTTCTTCTTCAGCGCGCGGGCCGTCTCGGCGAACTGCTCCCAGGTGGTGGGGACCGTCAGGCCGTACCGCTTGAAGAGGTCCGCGCGGTAGTAGAACATCATCGGCCCGATGTCCTGCGGGATCGCGTAGACGGCGTCCGTGCCGAGCGTGGTCTGCTGCCAGACGCCGTCCGCGAACTTGGACTTCGCGTCACCGACGTTCTTGGAGATGTCCGCGAGGGCGTCGTTGGAGACCAGCGTCGGCAGCGCCTGGTACTCGGCCTGCACCAGGTCGGGGCCGTTGCCCGCCTTGTGCGCGGTGAGGATCTTGGCCACCAGGTCGTCGCCGGACGCCTGCTTCTGGACGGTGACCTTGATCTGGTCCTTCTTGCCGGGGCCGTCGTTCCAGAGCTTGACGACCTTGTCCATGCCGGGCGTCCACGTCCAGTACGTCAACGAGACCGGACCGGAGGACTCGGACCCGCCGTCGTCGGACGACCCGCACGCGGCGAGCGCGGTGGCGCCGAGTGTGACGGCGATGGCGGTAGCCACGAGGCGACGGCGCTTCGTGTTCGGCATGGAACTCTCCCCTGACCTGGGCCCCCGCCTCGCGCAGGGACCTGTCACGCTTCTGTGAGCGTTCACAGTAGAGAAACATCCCGGACACTTGTCAATGGTTGATGCTGTGCGGTTATGTTGGGCTCTGAACGCCGCAGTCGCCTGTGAACGTTCCCAAATGATCGATTAAACGGGAGAAATCCATGCCGGAGACCAACCCCCAGGGCCTCACCCGGCTCGCCTTCGGTGGGGACTACAACCCCGAACAGTGGCCGGAAAACGTCTGGCGGGACGACGTCCGCCTGATGCGCGAGGCCGGCGTCACGATGGTCAGCGTCGGCATCTTCTCCTGGGCCCTCCTGGAGACCGCCCCGGGCGAGTACGACTTCGGCTGGCTGGACCGGATCATCGACCTGCTCCACGAGAACGGCATCCGCGTCGACCTCGGCACCCCCACCGTCGTCCCGCCCGTCTGGTTCTACCGCGCCCACCCCGAGGCCCTCCCGGTCACCGCCGACGGCGTCCGCCACTCCTTCGGCTCCCGCGGCGCCATCTGCCACAGCAACACCGACTACCGCGCCGCCGCCGCGAACATCACCACCCGGCTCGCCGAGCGCTACGGCAACCACCCGGCGCTCGCGATGTGGCACGTCCACAACGAGTACGGCGTCCCCGTCTCCGCCTGCTACTGCGACTCCTGCGCCGCCCACTTCCGCCGCTGGCTCGCCGCCACCTACGGCACGGTCGAGGCCGTCAACACCGCCTGGGGCACCGCCTTCTGGGGCCAGCGCTACGCGAGCTTCGACGACATCACCCCGCCGCGCACCGCGCCGACCGTCGGCAACCCCGGCCAGGCCCTCGACTACAAGCGGTTCGCGGACGCCACGATGCGCGAGAACTTCCGCAGGGAGCGCGACATCCTGCACCGCCTCGCCCCCGGCATCCCGGTGACCACGAACTTCATGACCGCCCTCAGCCAGTGCGACTCCGTCGACTACTGGGCCTGGGGCCGCGAGGTCGACATCGTCACCAACGACCACTACCTGATCACCGACGGCCGCCGCACCCACGTCAACCTCGCGATGGCCGCCGACCTCACCCGCTCCGTCGGCGACGGCGCCCCCTGGATCCTCCTGGAGCACTCCACCTCGGGCATCAACTGGCAGCCCCGCAACCCCGCCAAGGCACCCGGCCAGATGGCCCGCAACGCCCTCGCGCACGTCGCCCGGGGCTCCGAGGGCGCCATGTTCTTCCAGTGGCGCCAGTCCCGGCGCGGCGCCGAGAAGTTCCACTCCGCGATGGTCCCGCACGGCGGCACCGACACCCGCGTCTGGCGCGAGGTCGTCGCACTCGGCGCGTCCCTCGACGCGCTGGCCCAGATCAAGGGCTCCCGCACCGAGGCCGACGTCGCCGTCCTGTGGGACTGGCAGTCCTGGTGGGCGCAGAACCTCGCCTGGCGCCCCAGCGAGGACGCCGACCCGCGCGAGCGCGCCGACGCGTTCTACGAGGCCCTCTACGACCGCCACCTGACCGTCGACTTCGCCCACCCCGAGTCCGACCTGTCGGCGTACCCCCTCGTCGTCGTCCCCGCCCTCTACCTGATGACCCGGGCCGCCGGGGACAACCTCCGCGCCTACGTCGAGGGCGGCGGCACCCTCGTCGTCTCCTTCTTCTCCGGCATCGTCGACGAGCACGACGCCGTCCACGACGGCGCCCACCCCGGTGCCCTGCGCGACGTCCTCGGCCTCACCGTCGAGGAGTTCTCGCCGCTGCTCGCCGGGGAGACGGTGCGGCTGACCGGTGCGGACGGCGCCGAGCTGACCGGCGACGTGTGGAGCGAGTTCGTCGTCCCGCGCGGCGCCGAGACCGTCTTCTCGTTCGCCGACGGCCTCGCCGCGGGCCACCCCGCCGTCACCCGGCACCGCCTCGGCGAGGGCACCGCCTGGTACGTCTCCACCCGCCTCGGCGCGGACGGCCTCGACACGCTCCTCGCCCACGCCTGCGACGACGCCCGCATCACCCCGCGCGACCTGCCCCGCGACGTCGAGGTGGTGCGCAGGTCCGGCGAGAGCGCGGACTTCCTCTTCGCGATCAACCACACCGGCGCCGACGTCAAGGTGGCGCTGGACTCCTCCGGCACCGAACTCCTCACCGGCGAGCAGGCGTCCGGCCACCTGCCCGTCCCCGCCGGTGCCGTACGGGTCGTCCGCCTCGACGGCTGACCCGCCCCAGACACCCCCTCCGCCCGTGGGGCCGCGAGCCGCGGGCGGAGGGGGCCTCGCACCCGGCAGGTGCGGGACACCCCACCCCCATCACGTCGAAGGGACGACGGACGACGATGTTCCATCCCAGACGCACACTCCAGGCCCTCCTGCTGCCGCTCGCAGCGGGCCTCGCCCTCACCGCGCTCCCCGCGCAGACCGCGGTCGCCGCCTCCACGCTCACCAACGGCGGCTTCGAGTCCGGAGGCACCGGCACCGCGAACCCCGCCGGGTGGTCCACCTTCTCGGCCGCCGGGCAGAACTCCGCGTCCTTCACCGAGGCCGGCGGGCACAGCGGGAGTTACCGGCTCACGCAGTGGGCGTCCTCCGCGTACAAGGTGGAGACGTACCAGTACCTGTCCGGGTTGACCAACGGCGCGTACACATTGACCGCATGGGTGCGATCCGGCGGCGGGCAGAACGCGGCGTACATAGCGCTCAAGAATTGCGGGAGCGCCGAGCAGCGTACAGACATCCCGGTGTCGTCCAGTGGATGGATCCGCATTGTCACTCCGGTCAACGTGACCAACAATCAGTGCACCATCAGCATCAACAGTGACGCGAACGCCGGGAACTGGATCAATGTTGACGATCTGACGTTCAGTGCAGGGACCACCGGTACAGCGATCCACGGTGCCGACATCTCCTCCCTCGCCAAGAGCGAGGCCAAGGGCGGCGTCTACAAGAACGCCTCCGGCACCACCGGCGACGCGATCGGCATCCTGAAGAACGCGGGCATGAACTACGCGCGCCTGAAGGTCTGGGTCGACCCGGCCGACGGCTACAACGACAAGGCGCACGTCCTCGCGCTGGCCAAGCGGATCAAGGCGTCCGGCATGAAACTGCTGGTCGACTTCCACTACTCGGACAAGTGGGCCGACCCGGGCGCCCAGTCCAAGCCGGCCGCATGGGTGGGCCATACATACAGTCAACTCAAGACGGACGTGTACAACCACACGTTCGACGTGTTGAACGCGTTGAAGGCGCAAGGCACCACCGCCGACATGGTCCAGGTGGGCAACGAGATCAACGGCGGCATGCTGTGGAACGAGGGATCCACCAGTAACTGGCCTCAACTGGCCGGACTGCTCAACAGTGGATACGACGCGGTCAAGGCGGTCAACTCGTCCACCTCGGTCGCCCTGCACCTCGCCAAGGGCGGCGACCTGTCAGGGACGCGCTGGTGGTTCGACAACGCCGTCTCCAACGGGGTGAGGTTCGACGCGATCGGACTGTCGTACTACGGCTACTGGCACGGCCCGCTCTCCGACTTCCAGACGACCCTGGACGACGCGGCGTCCCGCTACGGCAAACCCGTGTTCGTCGCCGAGACGGCGTACCCGTTCACGCTCGCCCAGGACGACGCGCTGGAGAACCAGATCGACCTGAGCAGTGAGCTGGTGAGCGGCTACCCGGCCACAGTGACGGGCCAGACCCGGTGGATGAACGACGTCGCCAGCATCGTCGAAGCCGTCCCGAACGGCCGTGGCCTGGGCGTCTTCTACTGGGAGGCGACCTGGACCGCCGTCCCCGGCAACGGCTGGGACCCCGCCGACGCCTCCTCCGGCAACGGCTGGGAGAACCAGGCCCTGTTCGGCTACGACGACCGGGCGCTCACCTCGATGTCGTGGTTCAGGCACAGGTGACAGCCGGGACGACCCGGTGAGATGACACCAGGGCCCGGCCGCACGCACGCCGCGCGGCCGGGCCCTACTTCGTCTGCACGAGCTGGATCAGGTTGCCGCACGTGTCGTCCAGGACCGCGACGACGACCGGGCCCGCGTCCACCGGCTCCTGCGTGAACCGCACCCCGAGCCCCGCCAGCCGCGCGTGCTCGGCGCGCGCGTCGTCCACGGCGAACGAGGCCGCCGGGATGCCGTCCGCGAACAGGGCCGCCTTGTAGGGGCCCACGGCGGGGTGCCCGGAGGGTTCGAGGAGGAGTTCGGGGCCGTCGGGCGTGTCGGGGGAGACGACGGTCAGCCAGCGGTCCGCGCCCACCGGGACGTCGTGCTTCGTCACGAAGCCGAGGACGTCGGTGTAGAAGCGGTGGGCCTTCTCCTGGTCGTCGACGAAGACGTTGGTCAGGTGGATGCGCATGGGGGCTCCCCGGGGCCGCGGGCGGGCGTTCGTGCTCTCACGGTAGGGCCCCGGCACGCCCGGCCCCGGCAGACGCGCCTTCGGGCCCCGCGTCGCCGCCCGGCGGTCCCTGCCCCGATCCGGAACCGTGCCGAACGCCCCGCGCGCGTGTGCGGTCGCCGCAGGCGGGACGGCGTGTCCCGGCCAAGCGTCACGGAGTCGGGGACGGGAGGGCATCGACTGCGGGAGAGTGGACAGACGCGGTAGAGGAGGCCGTCGCGAGGACGGAGGAGAGGTCAGATGCTGAGGACTCCGGTGGCCGGACGGCGCCTGGACATTCTGGAATGGCTCAAGGAGCCCGCCCTGCACTTCCCCGCGCGGCGCGGCGCCCGCCCCGAGCACGGCGTCACCGCGGGAGCGCTCGCCCACAAGCTCGGCGTCCGCAGGAGGGTCGCGGACAACCACCTCGCCCTCCTCGCGCGCGCGGGGCTCCTGCGGGCCCGGAAGGTCGGCCTCAGGACCTACTACCGGCGCGACGAGATGCGGATCGCGGAGGCCGCGCGCATGTTCGAGAAGGGCTGGCAGAGGTAGCGCGGACGGGCTGGTGGGACGAGGGAGATCCGCCCGGGGAAAGCCCCGGCAAAGCCCCCGGCCCGCACGCATGGACCCCGGCGCCCACTGGGAGGATTACCTCTTCCGACAGGAAGGGCACACCTTTCATGGACCGTCGCGCGGCTCTCGTCCCCCTCCGGTATGTCACCCTCCCGGGCCACGGCCCCGAGGACGTCGTGGCGGACAGGGACGGCAGAGTCCTCACCGGTGTCGCGGACGGGAGGATCTTCCGGATATCCGGCCTCGACGATCCGGGCGCGGTCCGTGTCGAGCACGTCGGGGAGATCGGCGGGCGCCCCCTCGGCCTCGAACTCCTCCCGGACGGCGGTCTGCTGGTGTGCGACGCGCAGGGCGCCCTGCTGCGCGTGGACACCGGCGACGGCAGCGTGCGCGTGCTGACCGAGTCCGCCAAGGGGGAGCCGCTCAGGTTCTGCAGCAACGCCGTCGCCGCCCCCGACGGGACCGTCTACTTCACCGTCTCCAGCCGGGAGTTCGCGCTGGGGGAGTGGCTCGGCGACCTCGTCGGACACACCGGCACCGGACGGCTCCTGCGGCTGTCGCCGGGGGCCGACACGCCCGAGGTGCTCCTGGAGGGGCTCCAGTTCGCGAACGGGCTCGCGGTGAGCGGCTGCGGCTCGTTCCTGACCGTCGCGGAGACCGGCGCCCGGCGTCTGACCAGGTACTGGCTCACCGGGCCCCGCACCGGGCTCGCCGAGCCCTTCCTGGAGGACCTCCCGGGCCACCCGGACAACCTGTGGCGCGACGGCGCCGACGGCGTCGTCTGGGTCGCCCTCGCGGGCCCCCGCGTGCCCGGTCTCGGCCTCCTGCACCGGGCGTCACCGGCGGTCCGCCGGCGTGCCGCGCGTGTCGCCCTGCGCGCCCCCTACCGGCCCTCCGGGACGGTCGGTGTCCTCGCCGTCGACGACACCGGCCGGATCGTCCACCACCTCACGCGGCGGCGCTCCGGCTTCCGGATGGTGACGAGCGTCTGCCGCACGACGGACGGCCTGCTGGTCCTCGGCAGCCTGCACGAGCGCGGGATCGCCGTCTGCGCGCCCGTCTAGCTCTTCACCGGCGGAGTTACGCTGGGCCCGGCCGTGATCGCTGCGGCCGGGCAGGAGACGGACGACATGACAGCGCCTGGGGCACCGCGCCCGCGCGAGGGGCAGCTTCCGGTGGTGGCGGTGGTGGCCGCCGGCGGTGTGCTGGGTTCCCTGATCCGGTACGGGACGGGGCTGGTGTGGCCCGCACGCGCGGGTGGCTTCCCGTGGGCGACGTTCGGGATCAATGTCGTCGGGTGCGCGGTGATCGGGGTGTTCCTGGTCCTCGTGACGGAGATCCTCACCGTCCACCGTCTGGTGCGGCCGTTCTTCGGGACGGGTGTCCTCGGCGGGTTCACGACCTTCTCGACGTACGCCGTCGACTTCCGGAAACTGGTGGGAGACGGTCACCCCGCGACCGCCTTCGCCTACCTGGCGGGCACCCTGTGCGCCGCTCTGGCCGCCGTGTGGCTCGCGGCCACCACCACCCGCCGGCTCTTCACGAGGAGGCCGACATGACGAGGTTGACCGGCAGCGCGCTCAGGTTGACCGTGTTGATCGGGGAGAGCGACACGGTCAACCATCGACCGCTGTATGCGGAGATCGTGCACCGCGCGCACGCGGCGGGGCTCGCCGGGGCCAGTGTGTTCCGGGGGATCGAGGGGTTCGGCGCGTCGTCGCGCGTGCACACCACCCGGCTGCTGTCCCTCGGCGAGGACCTGCCGGTCGCGGTGGTGATCGTCGACACCGAGGAGCGGGTGCGCGCCTTCCTGCCGAGGCTCGACGGGCTCGTCACCGAGGGGCTGGTGACGCTGGAGCCGTGCGAGGTCGTCGCGTGGACAGGCCGTCCGGCGGAATCCGGAGAACCGGACAAGAGGGATAAGAAGGGTAAGAACTGGTTGTGAACTGGCTGCTGGTCGCCGTCGGCGGCATGGTCGGGGCGCCGCTGCGCTACCTCACCGACCGCGCGGTGCAGTCCCGGCACGACTCGGTGTTCCCGTGGGGCACGTTCGCCGTCAACGTCGTCGGCTGTCTCGTCCTCGGGACGCTCGCCGGGGCCGCGTCCGCCGGGCCGGATGTGCGGCTGTTGCTGGGGACGGGGCTGTGCGGCGCGCTCACCACGTACTCGACGTTCTCCTACGAGACGCTCCGGCTGGCCGAGACGGGTGCCGGACTGTACGCCTTCGCCAATGCCGCGGGCAGTCTCGTGGCGGGGCTCGGGGCGGCCTGCGGGGGGTTCTGGATCGGGCAGACGTTCTGGTCGTAGCGGGGAAAACGGGAGGAACGGAGCCCTACTCGGGGCTGGTAGGACTGTCCCGGCAGCTGTATCGCTGTCCTCTTTTCTCCACCTCCCGCAGAACTGGATTCCATGAGCATCTCCGTCGGCCAAGCAGTCGTCCTCGGAGTCGTCGAGGGCGTGACCGAGTTCCTCCCGGTCTCCTCGACCGGCCACCTGAAGATCACCGAGGGTCTGATGGGCATCCCCGTCGACAAGCCCTCGGTCGTCGGCTTCTCCGCCGTGATCCAGGTCGGGGCGATCGCCGCCGTGTTCGTGTACTTCTTCAAGGACATCGTGCGGATCGTCTCCGCCTGGGGCCGGGGCATCGCGCACAAGGAGGAGCGCTACCACCACGACTACAAGTTCGCCTGGTGGGTCATCTACGCGACGATCCCGATCGTGATCGTCGGCCTCGCCGCGAAGCCCCTGATCGACGGCGCGCTGGGCTCGCTGTGGGTCGTCGCGGGCTCCCTGATCCTCGGCAGCGGTGTCATGTGGGCGGCCGACCAGATGGGCCGGCACAAGCGCGGTGAGGACGACACGTCGTTCAAGGACGCGATGCTCGTGGGAAGTTCGCAGATTCTCGCGTTGCTCTTCCCCGGCTTCTCCCGCTCCGGCGCCACCATGTCGACCGCGCTGATCCTCGACCTCGACCGGGTCGCGGCCACCCGTCTCTCCTTCTTTCTCGGCATTCCGGCGCTGACCGGGGCGGGCCTGTACGAGCTGAAGGACGCCCTCGGCGCGGGCGTCGGCGCGGCGCCCCTGGCCGTCGGAACCGTCGTGTCGTTCGCGGTCGCGTACGCCTCCATCGCGTGGCTGCTGAAGTTCGTCGCCAAGCACTCGTTCAACGCGTTCGTCGTCTACCGCCTGGTCGTCGGCGTCCTGCTGTTCGGGCTGCTCGCCACGGGCGCGCTGAGCGCCTGATCAGGCCACCGGGTGTGGGAGAGGCTTTCAGCCCCCGCACCCGGTGAATTTTTCTTTTCGTTCGTCTTGACACCACCTGTCGCGCACCCGCACCATCACTCCCGTGAACCTGTCAGACAGCCAGACAGGTGGTTCGGGGCCCCGTCGCGTGAGCGCGATGGAGGCGGTCCTCACCCACCTCCGCCGTGCCATCGAACGCGGCGACTACGCCATCGGCGACAAGCTCCCCTCCGAGGCCGAGCTCTGCCGCACCCTGGAGGTGTCCAGGCCCGTGCTCCGCGAGGCCCTGCGCGCCCTCCAGACGATGGGCCTGACGGTCGCCAAGACCGGCAAGGGCACCTTCGTGATCGCGAGCACCGTCGAGGACCCCACCTTCGGCGACTACGCGGCCAGCGACCTCCTCGAAGTGCGCCGCCACGTCGAGATCCCGGTCGCCGGGTACGCCGCCCTGCGCCGCACCCCGGAGAACCTGGACCACCTGGCCCACCTCCTGGACCGCATGGAGCGGGAGACGGACACCACCGCGTGGGTCGCGATGGACACCCTCTTCCACCTGGCCGTCGCCGAAGCCGCCCAGAACCCGGTCTTCCGCCGGGTCATCGAGGAGATCCGCGACGCACTGGCGCGTCAGTCGGCCTTCCTCAACGAACTGGGCGGCCGGCGCGAACAGTCCAACCGTGAGCACCGCGCCATCGTCGAGGCGCTCATGGACGGTTCCGAGTCCGACGCGGTGGAGGCGATGAGCCACCACCTCGACCGCGTCGAGACGTCCCTCACCGACATCGTGCGCCCCGAGCGCGCGACCACTCCCCTGGAAGGCGGACCCGAGGCGTGAGCGAACAGCACCTCAAAGACGAGACGCGCCCCTCGTCCCCGCACGTCGACGCCGGAGACGAGGGATACAGCAAGTCCCTCAAGCACCGGCACGTCAACATGATCGCCATCGGCGGGGCCATCGGCACCGGCCTCTTCCTCGGCGCGGGCGGCCGGCTCGCCGACGCCGGACCCTCCCTCTTCATCGCCTACGCGGTCTGCGGCGTCTTCGCCTTCCTCGTGGTGCGCGCCCTCGGCGAACTCGTCCTGTACCGGCCCTCCTCCGGCGCCTTCGTCTCCTACGCCCGCGAGTTCCTCGGCGAGAAGGGCGCCTACACGGCCGGCTGGATGTACTTCCTCAACTGGGCGACGACCGGCATCGCCGACATCACCGCCGTCGCCACCTACACGCACTACTGGGGCATGTTCTCCGACATCCCCCAATGGGTGCTCGCATTGATCGCCCTCGCCGTTGTACTGACCGTCAACCTCATCTCCGTCAAGATCTTCGGCGAACTCGAATTCTGGTTCGCGATCATCAAGGTGAGCGCGCTCGTCGTCTTCATGGTCATCGGGATCTTCCTGCTGGTCACCCAGCACCAGGTCGACGGCCACACCCCCGGCCCGTCCCTCATCACCGACAACGGCGGCGTCTTCCCCAACGGCCTGCTGCCCATGCTGCTGATCGTCCAGGGCGTCGTCTTCGCCTACGCCTCCGTCGAACTCGTCGGCGTCGCGGCGGGGGAGACGGAGAACCCCGAGAAGATCATGCCGAAGGCGATCAACTCGATCATGTGGCGCGTCGGCCTCTTCTACGTCGGCTCCGTGGTCCTCCTGTCGATGCTGCTGCCCTGGAACGTCTACAAGGCGGGCGAGTCCCCCTTCGTGACGGTCCTCTCCAACATCGGCGTCCCGGCCGCCGGCGGCGTCATGAACCTCGTCGTCCTCACGGCCGCCATGTCCTCCCTCAACTCCGGCCTCTACTCCACCGGACGCATCCTGCGCTCCATGGCCGTCAACGGCTCCGCCCCCGCCTTCACCGCGCGGATGAGCCGCACCCAGGTCCCCTACGGCGGGATCCTCCTCACCAGCGGCGTCTGCGTCCTCGGCGTCGGCCTCAACTTCGTCGTCCCCGCGGACGCCTTCGAGATCGTCCTCAACTTCGCGGCCATCGGCATCCTCGCCACCTGGGGCATGATCATGATCTGCCACCTGCTGTTCTGGCAGAAGACCCAGAAGGGCGAGCTGACCCGCCCCGGCTACAAACTGCCGGGCTCCCCCTGGACCGAGATCGTGACGCTGGCGTTCCTCGCCTCCGTCCTGGTCCTCATGTACGCCGACGGCGGCGCCGGACGCACCACGGTGCTGTGCCTGCCGCTGATCGTCGCGGCGCTCGTCGCCGGCTGGTACGCCGTCCGCGGACGCGGCCGGCGCACCTCCACGAAAGCCGGCGCGTGACCGTGCGCCGGCCCACGACAACCCGCAGGCAGTGATGTTCAGCAGCACCCCCACCGACGCCCCCCTGATCCGCGAACCCCTCCACGCCCCCGTCGCGCACCTCGTGCGCGCCGGGGTCACCGAGGGCGTCCACTACGGCTCCGTCGTCGTCCTCGGCGCGGACGGGGAGGTCTCCCTCCAGCTCGGCGACATCGAGGCCGCCTTCTACCCCCGCTCCGCCCTCAAGCCCGTCCAGGCCGTCGCCATGGTCCGCGCCGGGCTCCCCCTCGACGGCGAGCTGCTCTCGCTCGCCGCCGCCAGCCACTCCGGCGAGGAACGCCACCTCGCCGGGGCCCGGCGGATCCTGGAGCTGGCAGGCGTCCCCGAGGACGCCCTGCGCAACGTCGAGGACATGCCCTACGGCGCCGTCCAGCGCGACGAGTGGATCAGGGACGGCAGGAAGCCCTCGCGGCTCGCGCAGAACTGCTCCGGGAAACACGCCGCGATGCTCTACACCTGCAAGCTCAACGGCTGGTCCCTGGACGGCTACCTCGACCCCGGCCACCCCCTCCAGCAGGCCGTCGCCGAGATCGTCGAGGACCTCACCGGGCAGCGGATCGCCCAGGTCACCGTCGACGGGTGCGGCGCACCCCTGTTCTCCGTCTCCCTGCACGGGCTCGCGCGGGCCGCCGCCCGCATCACCACCGCCGTCCCCGGCACCCCCGAGGCCAAGGTCGCCGACGCCATGCGGGACTTCCCCGAACTGGCGTCCGGCGCGGACCGGGACGTCGCCGCCCTCATGCGGGCCGTGCCCGGGCTGCTCGCCAAGGACGGCTTCGAGGGCGTCGAGGTCGCCGCCCTGCCCGACGGGCGCGCGGTCGCCGTCAAGATCTCCGACGGAGCCAACCGGGCGCGCGTGCCCGTCACCGCCGCCGCGCTCGTCCGCGCGGGCGTCGACCCGGCCCGCCTCACCGCGTTCGCCGGCGAGGCCCTCCTCGGCGGCGGCCACCCCGTCGGCCACGTCCGCGCGGTGCGCGCGCTGGACCCGCTGCCCTCGGCCGACGACCTCCCGGCCTGCGCCTGAGCGCACGCCGGCTGCGAAGCGGGGGCGCGGCGAGTGTGCGCGCCGTGCCCCCGCACCCCCTTCGAGAAACCCTCACCCACCCGAAAGGGAAACCCCCTCGCCATGACCGCCGTCACCCGCAGCGAGCACGACCTCCTCGGCTTCCGTGACATCCCCGCCGACGCCTACTGGGGTGTCCACACCCTGCGCGCCACCGAGAACTTCCCCATCACCGGGACGGCCATCTCCGCCTACCCGCACCTCATCGACGCCCTCGCCGCCGTCAAGGAGGCCGCCGCCCTCGCCAACGAGGAACTCGGGCTGCTGGCGCCCGAGAAGGCCGCCGCGATCGTCGCCGCGTGCCGGGAGATCCGCGCGGGACAGCTGCACGACCAGTTCGTCGTCGACGTCGTCCAAGGAGGTGCGGGGACCTCCACCAACATGAACGCCAACGAGGTCATCGCCAACCGGGCGCTGGAACTGCTCGGGCACGGCAAGGGGGAGTACCAGCACCTGCACCCCAACGAGGACGTCAACCTCGGCCAGTCCACCAACGACGTCTACCCGACGGCCGTCAAGGTCGCGACGGTGTTCGCGGTACGTGGACTGCTCACGGCGATGGCTGTACTCCAGGACGCGTTCGGGCGCAAGGCCGTCGAATTCCGTGACGTGCTCAAGATGGGCCGTACACAGTTGCAGGACGCGGTTCCCATGACGCTCGGTCAAGAGTTCTCGGCCTATGCCGTCATGATTGACGAGGACCGCAGCCGTCTTGACGAGGCCGTCAAGCTGATCCATGAGATCAACCTCGGCGCCACGGCCATCGGCACCGGCCTCAACGCGCCCGCCGGATACGCGGAAGCCGCCCGCCGGCACCTCGCCGACATCACCGGGCTGCCGCTCGTCACCGCCGCGAATCTCGTCGAGGCCACCCAGGACTGCGGGGCGTTCGTCCAGATGTCCGGCGTCCTCAAGCGGATCGCCGTCAAACTCTCCAAGAGCTGCAACGACCTGCGCCTGCTGTCCTCCGGGCCGCGCGCGGGCCTCGGCGAGATCAACCTCCCGCCCGTGCAGGCCGGTTCCTCGATCATGCCCGGCAAGGTCAACCCCGTCATCCCCGAGGTCGTCAACCAGGTCGCCTTCGAGGTCATCGGCAACGACGTCACCATCACCATGGCCGCCGAAGCCGGTCAGCTCCAGCTCAACGCGTTCGAGCCGATCATCCTGCACTCCCTGTCGGAGTCCGTCACCCACCTGCGCGCGGCCTGCCTCACCCTCGCGGAACGCTGCGTCGACGGCATCACCGCCAACACGGAGCGCCTGCGCGAGACCGTCGAGAACTCGATCGGCCTGGTGACCGCCCTCAACCCCCACATCGGCTACGAGGCCGCCACCGGCATCGCCAAGGAGGCCCTGGAGACGGGCCGGGGCGTCGCCGAACTCGTCCTGGAGAAGGGCCTGTTGCCGGCCGAGTCCCTCGCGGCGCTGCTGCGCCCCGAGGTGGTGGCGGGCAGCGCCTCCTGAGACACGGCTGTGGGAGGGACCGCGCGCAGCGGCCCCTCCCACAGAGCGGGACGGATCAGAAGCCGAGCTTCCACTTCTGGTAGCCGCCGCCGTTGCAGCCGTTCGCGTAGGCGGCCCCGTTGTAGTTGCTGTCCACGCAGGTCTTGAACAATTCGTTCTTGAGCTCGACCTGGTTCCAACTCGACCCGATGGCATAGAACTGCTGGTTGGCGCTGACGCCCCAGGGGTCGTTGCACCACTCGGTCGTCAGCGCGCCGTGGCCGTTGACGTGCAGGCACCGTCCGGTCGCCTTGTTCTTGATCTGCACCACGTCGGAGCCGTTGTGGTGGTGGTAGATCGGCTCCCAGGTCTGGTACGCGTTCCCCGACTGGCAGGGCAGGGTGTAGATGCTGCCGGTGCCGTCGGCGTCCAGACAGCGACCGGTCTCCCAGTTGCGCAGGAAGTTCTCCCCGACGTAGGCGGAGGCGGGGGTCGTGGCCATGAACAGGGCCCCCACGGACATCCCCACCGCGAGAGTCGCCGTAGCGCTGCGGCGGGCGAAACGCCCGAAGGCCGTCCGCGTGGATTCCTGCGCGGTCTCCGCGGAATCCGCCTTCAGCTCTGTGGTG
>DATCQX010000925.1:0-2620 GCA_036569285.1 Streptomyces sp. | reverse complement strand
GAGTAGTGCTCCGGGTGCCGGTGGTGCCGGTGCCCCTACTACCCGTAGTACCCGTGCTGCCGGACGCCTCCGTGCTCCCCGCGATACCCCCGACGCCTCCCGGAGCACCGCCGTCACCGCCGCCGGCCCCGCCGCCGTCGTTCACGTTGGTCAGCCCCATCTCCCGCGTCAGCCACTGGAACGCCGGCACGACCTGCGGCTTCCACAGCTTCATGTTGTGCCCGCCGACCTTCTTCGGGATGTAGACGACGTCCACGACGGTCGGCGCCTTGGCCTCCTTCTTCAGCGCGAGGCCCGCCTCGTACCCGTCACCCGGCTGCCCGGACTGGTAGAGCGCGACCGCCGGGGGAGTGGCCGCGTGCCTCAGCATGAAGTAGGGGTTGGTCTCCCTGCGCAGCACCGGGTCCTGCGCGGTGAGGGAGGAGCGCTCGCCCATCGGGTCGTTGTACCCCGACATGCTGACGGCGGCGCGGTAGCGGTCGGGGTGGGCGATGGCCAGCTTCGTCGCGCAGTGCGCGCCCGCCGAGTACCCGGCGACCGCCCAGCCCTTGGGGGCGGGCAGCGCGCGGAAGTTGTCCGTCACCATCTTCGGGACGTCGACGCTGAGCCAGGTGTCCGCGTTGACGGTGCCCGGGACGTTCGCGCACCCGGTGTCCACGCCCGCCAGGAGCGTCGTCCGCGGGGCGACCAGGATGAACGGGGCGACCTTGCCCTGGCGCATGAGCGTGGCGAGCTGCTCGTGGGCGTGCAGGGAGCCGAACCACGCCTTGGCGGAGCCGGGGTAGCCGGGCAGCAGTTCGACGACGGGGAAGTGGATGTTCTTGAGGGACGGATCGTTGTACTGCGGGGGCAGCCAGACGTAGACCTCGGCGGTGACGCCGGAGACCTGGCCCTTCAGCTCGGTCTGCATGACCCCGCCGGCCGCGCTCATGCCGGGGCCGGTGGCCTCGGTGAACTTCTGCTTGACCTTCGGGAGCTTCTTCACCGAGATCCCGCCGGTGCCGCTGGCGCCGAGGTCACGGGCCTGGTTGACGTGGTCGCCCGTGCCGAGGAGGTCCGCCCAGTTGTCGTACAGGTTGTTCGAGTTGTTGACCAGGGTGAAGACCAGTGCGATGGCCGTTCCCTGGGCGAACAGCAGCATGAGGAGGCGTACCCCGCCCCGCAGGACGCGCGGTCCGCGCAGCCGTGTCCACAGGAACAGCGGGAGCGCGACGGCCACGGCGGCCAGCACGATCAGCGTGTAGAGGAACGGGGTCCCGGTAAGGCTCATGCCCCTACAGAGGGAAATCCGAGCCGCGAGGTTTACGGACGCGAGGGGACACTTACCGAGATATTGCCTGGGGCGACATAAAGCTACCGCTTAGTAATGCACTCCTGTATCGTTCACCCATGCCAGAGACAGCCGCCCCGGCCACCGTCGGAGACAGCGAGTTCGACCGTGTGACGACGCTCACCCCACGCGCCCCCGGTGAGTACGGCATCGACCTCCCGGCGGGCTGGACGATCTTCGGCGCGGTCAACGGCGGCTACCTCCTGGCCGTCCTCGGCCGCGCCCTCGGCGAGACGCTGCCGCACCCGCACCCCTTCACGATCTCCGCCCACTACCTGAGCGCCTCCCGCCCCGGCCCGGCGGTCGTCCGCGCACAGACCGTCCGCACCGGCCGCACGCTCTCCACCGGCCAGGCGTCCCTCTTCCAGCACGACGCCGACGGCACCGAGACCGAGCGCATCCGCGTCCTCGCCTCCTACGGCGACCTCGCGAGCCTCCCCGACGACGTCCGCACCTCCGCGAAGCCGCCCGCGTTCCCGCCGCTCGCGCACTGCGTCGGGCCCGAGGACTCGCCCGGCGCCGCCGATCAGCAGCCCATCGCGGAACGCCTGACGCTGAAACTCGACCCCGCGACCGTCGGCTGGGCCCTCGGCCAGCCCTCCGGCAAGGGAGAGTCCCGGGCATGGTTCGGCCTCGCGGACGGCCGTGACGCGGACCCCCTCTCCCTGCTGCTCGCGGTCGACGCCCTGCCCCCGGCGGCGTTCGACCTCGGCATCCAGGGGTGGGTGCCGACGGTCGAACTCACCGTCCACGTCCGCGCGCTGCCCGCACCCGGTCCCCTCCGTGTCTCCGTCACCACCCGCAACCTCGCGGGCGGGTTCCTGGAGGAGGACGCGGAGGTGTGGGACAGCGAGGACCGGCTGGTGGCGCAGTCGCGGCAGTTGGCGCGGGTCATGCAGGGATGAGGTCCGCGTGCGCGGGGCTGGGGCCGAGGCGTGCGGCTTCGTTCCGGGTCGCGCGGTTGTGAGGCAGGGGTGTGCCGGGCCGAGGTCGAGACACGCGGTCGTGGGGAGGGCGCGGCGCTGCTCCGAGGCGGGCGGGCTTGGACGCAAGGCGCGCGGAGTTTCCTGGAGTCGCGCGGCCCTGAGTCCAAGGCGCCCGGCTCTGCGCCGAGTTACGCGGCCCCGAGTCCAAGGCGCTCGGCTCTGCGCCGAGTTACGCGGCCCTGAAGGGCTCCCGGCCCGTCCACGCCGCCAACTTGCCGTAGGCGTCGGCCCCTTCGGGGGCTGGGCGGGCCGAGGCGAACGGGAGGCCGGCGGGGCGTTCGGGGCCGGGGAGGGCGCGTAGGCC
>DATCQX010000924.1:0-3951 GCA_036569285.1 Streptomyces sp. | reverse complement strand
ATGTCCGAAGTCCACCAGTCCGAACCGCTCGTCGAGGTGCTCACCGCGCTGCGCGAAGGGGTGATGGGGGTCAGCGAGACGGTGGTCTCCACCGTCGACGGCCTTCTGGTCGCCGCCGACGTCGACGCCGTGCACGCGGAGTCCATGGCGGCGCTCGCCGCGGCGAACTACAGCCTGGCCCGGCGGATGGCCCACGAGGCGGGCGGCGCCGGCCTGCGGGACGTCACCACGCGCAGCGCGGACCGGCACGTCGTCGTGCTGGCCGTCAACGACCGCGCGCTCCTGACGGTCGTCGGTGACGACGGCCTCGACATGGCCCGCCTCCAGCGCGACATCCACCAGACGCTGGAGAGCCTGGCGAAGATCCTGGAGAGCGACGCACCCGCCTGAGAGGAACCGCCCCCACCGGTGAACAGCCGGTGAGGGCGGTGAACTGACAGACCGTCAGCCCCGTCAGTCCTTGTTCTGGCCCAGCTTCTCGATGTACTCCTGCGCCTTGTCGACCGCCGTGTCGATCTTGTCGCCGTGCTTGCCGCCGGTCTTCTCGTCGATGAACTCGCCGGCCTTCTCCAGACCCGCGGAGATCTTGTCCCCGTGCTCCTCGGCGAAGTCCTCCACCTTGTCCTTGAGATCCTTGAGGTTCTTCAGCCCCTCGAACACCTGCACTTCTCCTCTACAGTCATGTAGCGCCGACGGGTTCATGATCCCACCACCGGAGCATGATCTTTTAAGCTCTGTTGTGGACAAGCGTGACATCTCGGTGGAGGCAAGGCGGAGTGGCTCTGGATCTGAATCTCCTCATCCCGCTCGACGCACTGCTGAGAGAGCGCAGTGTGACGAAAGCCGCGGCGCGGCTCGGGCTGAGCCAGCCGACGGTGAGCGCGTCGCTGGCCCGGCTGCGGAGGCACTTCGGTGACGAACTGCTGATCAGGGAGGGAAACAGCTACGAACTGACGCCGCTGGGCAAGCAGCTCATGGAACAGACGGCGCGGGCGCTGAGCCTCGCGGACGAGGTCTTCCTGCCTCACGCCGCCTTCGACCCGGCCTGCACCCGGCGAGAGTTCACCCTGATCGCGACCGGCGCGCAGGTGGCGACCCTGGGCCGGGAGATGTCCACGCTGGTGAGCGAGCGGGCGCCCGGAGTGCGGCTGCGATTCCGGATCACCACCCCCGACCTCTTCGAGCGACCGGTGGAGTGCCTGAGCGAGGTCGACGCCGCGATCATGCCGCAGAGCCTGCTGGGGCCCATTCTGTCCATCGAGCTGTACGAGGAACGCTGGACGTGTGTCGTCTCCTCGGACTCCGTCAAGGACGGGCCCCCGACGGTCGAGGAACTCGGTGTCCGGCCCTGGGTGCTGCCCTTCCACTACCCGTGGCAGGATCTCTCCCCGCTGCGGCAGTTGCGCGGCAACGGCATCGATCCCAGGATCGACATCGCCGTCGAGGACTTCCTCTCCATTCCCCACCTGGTCGTCGGCACCGACCGGGCCGCCCTGCTCCCGGCCCGCGTCCTCGCGCTCTGCGGGGCCGTCAGCCGCGGCCTGGCCGCCGTCGAACTCCCCATCGCCCCGGGCCGGGTGATGGAGTCCCTGTGCTGGCACCCCCGCCACGACCGGGACCCCGCGCACGCCTGGCTGCGCCGGATCGCCGCCGAAGCGGGAGCGCGCCTCGCGGCACAGTCGTGAGGAAGTGGGGTATAGGCCGCGTCTATGCCCCGCATCGGTGATCGAGCGTTCCCAAGGTCCGGACCGGGAGCGACAGTTGATCGCGAAGAGATTCGGCCACCGCCGCTGACGGGATTCCGCCCCACGACCTGCCGGAACACGGGGGTGGCCGAGTCTCGCCCCCACATTGCGGTCCATGGGAGATGACGGATATGCGAGGCGAACTGTTGGCGCTGAAAGCCGGTCACGTCTTCGACGGGGTGCGCGTCGGACCGTCCGGCATGCTGCTCGTCGAGGACGACATGATCCTCGACGTCGACTTCACCGGCTCCGAACCCCCCGCCGAGGCCGTGACGGTGGACTTCGGCCCCGACGCCTGGCTGCTGCCCGGGTTCGTCGACACCCACGTCCACCTGTGCTGGGACGGCACGGAGGACGCCCTCGAACACGTGATGTCGGACAGCCCCGAGGCGCTCCTCGACGTCGCCCGCGAGAGCGCGGCCCGCTCACTGGACGTCGGTGTCACCACCGTCCGCGACCTCGGCGACCGCGACTACCTCACCCTCGCGCTGCGCCACAGCCCGGCGGTGGGGCTGCGCCCGGAGATCGTCGTCTCCGGCCCGCCGATCACCACCGTCGGAGGCCACAGCCACTTCCTCGGCGGCGAGGCCGAGGGCGCCGAGGCGCTGATCGCGGCCGTGCGGGAGCGGGCCGAACTGGGCTGCGACATGGTCGAGGTGATGGCCGGCGGCGGATATGTCACCCCCGGCTCCCACCCCCTCGTGCAGCAGTACCACCCCGACGACCTGAGCCTGGTCATCTCCGAGGCGCACCGCCTCGGGCTCAGGACGGCCGCGCACGCGCAGGGTGCCGACACCCTCGCCGAGATCGCCGGCCTCGGATTCGACTCCCTGGAGGACGTCTCCTTCCTCACCCACGACGGCTACAGGACGGACCGCAAGACGCTCGACGAGATCGCGAGCCGCAGGACGTACGTCACTCCTCCGGCGGGCTTCTTCCCGGGACACGAGTCGTTCGCGCCCGAGGACGCCGCGCGCCGCGACGAACTGGGCGAGGTGATCGCCGGCCTCGTCGCCTCCGGCGTCCGGATCGTCCCCGGCTCGGACTCCGGGGTGAGCCCCGCGAAGGCGCACGGCGTCTACCCGTACGCGCTGATGGAGCTCTCCCGCCACGGCATGCCCAACCTGGGCGTGCTGCACGCGGCGACCCGGGTGGCCGCCGAGGCGGTGGGCTGGGGCATGACCAAGGGGGCGCTGCGGCCGGGCGCGGACGCCGACATCGTCGTCCTCGGCAGCTCTCCGCTGCACGACATACGGGCGGTCACCGACGTCGTGGCCGTCTACCGGATGGGTGAGCGGGTCCGCTGACGCCCGCTTCTTGACCCCCGCCTGGCCACTCCCCGATGCTGTGTTGCGTTACCTGAGATGCGTACCGCAATGAGCAACGTCGATTTCGGGAGTGGCCATGGCTCACCAGGTCCGTGCTGTCGTCGCGCGAGGAAAGGGCGCCCCCGTCTCCCTGGAGACGATCGTCGTGCCCGACCCCGGCCCCGGGGAGGCCCTGGTCAAGGTCGAGGCCTGCGGGGTCTGCCACACCGACCTGCACTACCGCGAGGGCGGCATCAACGACGAGTTCCCGTTCCTGCTCGGCCACGAGGCGTCCGGCATCGTCGAGGTGGTGGGCGCGGGCGTGACCAACGTGGCGCCGGGCGACTTCGTGATCCTCAACTGGCGCGCGGTGTGCGGCGACTGCCGGGCCTGCCGGCGCGGACGGCCCTGGTACTGCTTCAACACCTTCAACGCCAGCCAGCCGATGACGCTGACCAGCGGCCAGCCGCTGAGCAACGCCCTGGGCATCGGGGCGTTCGTGGAGAAGACGCTGGTGCACGCCGGCCAGTGCACGAAGGTCGACCCGGCCGCCCGGCCCGCTGCCGTGGGGCTGCTCGGCTGCGGCGTGATGGCCGGCATCGGCGCGGCGATCAACACCGGCGGCGTCGGCCGTGGCGACTCGATCGCGGTGATCGGCTGCGGCGGGGTGGGCGACGGCGCGATCGTCGGCGCCGAACCCGCCGGTGGCCGCCCTGATCGCCTCGACCGGGTCGGTCTGCGACGAGTTGACGGTGTGGGTGGCGCCCAGGCCGCGCGCCCACTCCAGCTTTTTGTTGTCGGTGTCCACCGCGATGATCCGCTTGGCGCCGACCAGCGCCGCACCGGCTATCGCCGCGTCACCCACACCGCCGCAGCCGATCACCGCGACGGTGTCGTCA
>DATCQX010000923.1:0-5089 GCA_036569285.1 Streptomyces sp. | reverse complement strand
GCACCACCCCCACCACCTCAACGGCGGAAGCCTCCTCAACCGACGGCGCCTCCTCAAGAATCACGTGCGCGTTGGTCCCACTCATCCCGAACGACGACACAGCCGCCCGCCGAGGCGCATCCCCCCGAGCCCACTCAACCTGCTCAGTCAGCAAGGACACCGCCCCCGCCGACCAATCCACCTTGGACGTCGGCTCCCCCACATGCAGCGTCTTCGGCATGACACCGTGCCGCATGGCCAGCACCATCTTCATCACACCGGCCACACCGGCGGCAGCCTGCGTATGCCCGATGTTCGACTTCAACGACCCGAGCCACAACGGCCGTTCGTCAGCCCGCTCCTGCCCGTACGTCGCGAGCAACGCCTGCGCCTCGATCGGATCCCCGAGACTGGTACCGGTCCCGTGCGCCTCCACCACATCCACCTGTCGAGCGGACAGCCGCGCGTTCGCCAACGCCGCGCGGATCACCCGCATCTGCGAGGGGCCGTTGGGCGCGGTCAGCCCGTTGGAGGCGCCGTCGGAGTTCACCGCCGAGCCACGGATCACGGCCAACACAGGATGCCCATTCCGCCGAGCGTCCGACAGCCGCTCCAGCACCAGCACCCCCGCACCCTCAGCGGGCCCGAACCCGTCGGCGTCGGCGGAGAACGCCTTGCACCGCCCATCTCCGGCAACCCCACCCTGCCGACTGAACTCGACGAACGTGTCCGGCCCGGACATCACGGTGACCCCACCGCTCAACGCGAGCGCACACTCCCCTTTGCGCAGCGCCTGGGCCGCCAGATGCAGCGCGACCAGCGACGAGGAGCAGGCGGTGTCGACCGTGAAGGTAGGTCCTTCAAGGCCGAGCACGTACGCGATCCGCCCGGACACGAAGCTGCTCGCACCACCGGTGAGGAGGAACCCGTCGAGATCCTGTTCGGCCCGCCGGATGCCCTCGACGTAGCCGGAGTACCAGGCGCCGGCGAACACACCGACCTGGCTGCCGCGCAGGGAGGTGGGGTCGATCCCGGCCCGTTCGAACGCCTCCCAGGAGGTCTCCAGGAGCAGCCGCTGCTGCGGGTCCATCGCCAGCGCCTCACGCGGGGAGATCCCGAAGAACGCCGCGTCGAACTCGCCGGCGTCGTAGAGGAACCCGCCCTCCCGGGTGTAGGAGGTGCCACGGTCGGCGTCGTCCGCGTGCAGGGCGGCGAGATCCCAGCCCCGGTCGGTCGGGAAGGCCGCTATCGCGTCGCCGCCGGAGGCGACCAGTTGCCAGAGGTCTTCCGGCGAGGTGACGCCGCCGGGGAAGCGGCAGGCCATACCGACCACGGCGATCGGCTCGTGCTCTTTCTCCTTGGCTTCGCGGAGCCGTTCGGTGGCGTCGTCGAGGTCGGTCACCACACGCTTGAGGTACGCCCGGAGCTTGTCTTCGGTCGCCATCAGAGCTCACGTCCCCACTTGCTGTCGATCAGGTCAAAGATCTCGTCGTCGGACGCGGACTCGATCTGTTCCGCGACCCCGCCGCCGGTCAGGTCGCCCCGCACGTCGTCCCACTGGGACAGCAGGGACTTCAGGCGCGCGGTGATCTCGGCGCGGGCCTGCTCGTCCGGCGCGATGGCGGACACGTCGTCCGGGACAATCGCGGCGAGCGTCGCTTCCAGCCGGTCCAGTTCGGTGAGCAGCGAGCTGCCGCCGCCGGTGGTGGTCTCGTCGCCCAGGAGTTCGGTGCGCAGGTGCTCGGCGAGCGCGGCCGGGGTGGGGTGGTCGAAGACCAGGGTCGGTGGCAGTCGCAGGCCGGTGGCCGTGTTGAGGCGGTTGCGCAGTTCGACGGCGGTGAGCGAGTCGAAGCCGACTTCCTGGAAGGCCCGCGCCGGTTCGATCGCCGTCGCGGACGTGTGTCCGAGCACGGTCGCGACATGGGTGCGCACCAGATCGAGGAGGACCCGCTCCCGGTCCGCCTCCGGTGTTTCGGCGAGCCGCTGTGCCAGCGACGGCCCCTGCGCAACGGCGGCGCGAGCTTCGACGACACGCCGGACCGGCCCTCGGGCGAACCCCCGCAGCGCGGGCGGCACATCGGCGGCCTGCAGGGTCCGGGTGTCCAGGCGCATCGGGACGACCGTCGCCTCGGGCCGACCGAGCGCCGCGTCGAACAGGGCAAGCCCCTCGTCCACCGACAGCGCGCCCACACCCGCACGCGACATCCGGCGCACATCGACGCCGTCCAGATGCCCGGTCATCCCACTCGCCTCGGCCCAGAGCCCCCAGGCCAACGACACACCCGGCAGACCCAGCCCACGTCGGTGCGCGGCCAGCCCGTCCAGGAACACGTTCGCCGCCGCGTAATTCGCCTGACCCGCGCCGCCCAAGGTCCCCGACACCGACGAGAACAGCACGAACAGCGCCAGATCGAGCCCCGCGGTCACCTCATGCAGATGCCAGGCCGCATCCACCTTCGGACGCAACACCTTGTCGATGCGCTCAGGGGTCAGCGACCCCACCACACCGTCGTCCAGCACCCCGGCGGCATGGACCACCGCGGTCAGCGGATGCTCCGCCGGAATGTCAGCGAGCAGCGCGGCAAGCTGATCCCGGTCGGCCACATCACACGCGGCAACCGTGACCGTCGCACCCAACTCGCCTAGCTCGGCGCGCAGTTCGGCCGCACCGGGCGCGTCCAAGCCCCGCCGTCCGGCCAGTACCAGATGCCGCACACCGTGCTCGACGACCAGATGCCGGGCCACGACCCCACCCAGCACACCGGTAGCGCCAGTAACCAGCGCGGTACCGACCGGATCCAGCGCACGCGGCACCGTAAGCACCAGCTTCCCCACATGCCGCGCCTGGCTCAGGAACCGCAACGCCTCCGGAGCCCGCCGCACATCCCAGCCCCGCACCGGCAACGGCCGCAGCACACCGGATCCGAACAGTTCCACCAACTCGCCCAAGATCTCGGCGATGCGGTCGGCCCCCGCGTCCATGAGGTCGAAGGCGCGGTAGGTGACGCCGGGATGCCGGGCGGCGACCTGTCCGGCGTCGCGTACGTCGGTCTTGCCCATCTCCACGAACCGCCCGCCGCGCGGGAGGAGTCGCAGGGAGGCGTCCACGAACTCGCGGGCCAGCGAGTCGAGGACCACGTCGACGCCACGGCCGTCCGTCACGCCGAGGAAGCTCTCCTCGAAGTCGAGGGTGCGGGACGAGGCGATGTGGTCGTCGTCGAAGCCGAGCGAGCGCAGCACGTCCCACTTGCCGGGACTCGCGGTACCGAACACCTCGGCACCCCAGTGCCGAGCCAACTGCGCAGCGGCCATCCCCACACCACCGGCGGCGGCATGGATCAGCACCGACTCCCCCGCACGCAGCCCGGCGAGGTCCTTGAGCGCGTAGTAGGCGGTGAGGAACACGACGGGCACCGAGGCCGCCTCGGTGAACGACCAGCCCTGCGGCATCTTGGTGACCAGCCGGTGGTCGGTCACGCTGACCCGGCCGAACGCGCCGGAGAGCAGGCCCATCACGGCGTCGCCGGGAGCGAGACCGGTGACACCGGGCCCGACCTCCAGCACGACGCCCGCGCCCTCGCTGCCCATCAGCGCGTCGTCCGGGTACATGCCGAGGGCGATCAGCACATCGCGGAAGTTCAGGCCGGCGGCCCGCACCTCGATCCGCACCTCGTTCTCGGCCAGGGGCGCGCTGTCGGCCGTGCACGCGGTGAGGGCCAGGTTCTCCAGAGTGCCCTTCTCCGCGATGTCGAGCCGCCAGGCCGCGCTGTCCGGCGGCACGAGCGCGCCGTCGGAGGTGAGCCGGGCCAGACGGGGCACGGACACCACACCGTCACGGACGGCGAGTTGAGGTTCGCCGGTCGCAAGGGCCGCCGGCACCGCCCGGTACGAGTCGTCGTGCCGGTCCAGGTCGAGCGCGACCAGCCGCTCAGGATTCTCCAACTGCGTGGACCGGACGAGCCCCCACAGGGGTGCGTGCACCAGGTCGGCCACGCCCCGCTCGTCCCCGGCGGCGACGGCGCCCCGGGTGACCAGCACGAGCCGCGACTCGGCGAACCGCTCGTCGGCCAACCACGTCTGGACGGTGTCCAGCGCACGCCAAGTGGCGTCGTGCACGGCGGCGGGCGTCGCCTCGGCGCCAGGGTGCGCAGGGAAGGTCACGAAGACCCACTCCGGCACAGAACCGGCCGCACCGAGAGCGGCCAGGTCCGCGTGCCCGTCGAGCACGACACCCGACGCGGCCAACGCCGCCTGAAGCTCCAGCTCATCCGCACCGACCAGGGCCCAGCGGACGTCGGACGCCACCGGGCTCTCCGACACCGCGAGTTCCTCCCAGTCCAGCCGGAACAACGAGTCCGCCAGCGCGGACCCGGCCGCTTCCACCTGCCCCTCGGTCACCGGCCGCAGCACCAGCGACCCCACCGACGCCACTGGTTCCCCGTCGGTGTCGGCAACCTCAAGAGCCACCGCGTCCGCCCCGGCCGGAGACACCCTGACCCGCAACGCGGCAGCGCCGGCGGCGTGCAGGTGCACGCCACTCCAGGCGAACGGCAGGTAGCCGTGCGCGGTGTCCGGCAGGAAGTCACCGAGACCGATCGCCTGCACGGCCGCGTCCAGCAGCGCCGGGTGCAGCCCGAACCGAGCCGCCCCCTCCTGCTGTTCCACCGCCAGAGCGACCTCGGCGAAGACCTCCTCGCCACGCCGCCACGCCGCACGCAGCCCCTGGAACGCCGGACCGTATTCGTAACCCTGCGCGGCAAGCTGCTCGTAACGCCCGGACAGCTCGACGGCGACCGCACCAGCAGGCGGCCAGCTGCCCTCGGCAGCGGGGATCGCGCTCCCCTTGTCGGCGGACAGCGTGCCGGTCGCATGCCGCGTCCACTCCCCGTCGTCCCCTTGACGGGAGTGCAGGTGCAGCGCCCGCCGCCCGGAGTCGTCCGCCGCGTCGACCACCAACTGCACGTAGACACCACCGCGCTCGGGCAGTACCAGGGGCGCTTCCAGCGTCAGTTCCTCAAGGTGCCCGCAGTCGACCTGGTCCCCGGCACGGATCGCCAGCTCCACGAAGGCCGTCCCCGGCAGCAGCGTCGAACCCATCACCGCGTGATCG
>DATCQX010000922.1:0-9980 GCA_036569285.1 Streptomyces sp. | reverse complement strand
CGGCTGGACAGATCAATCGAGGACGGGTGGACAAGCACGCGAAGCTCCTGGCGGACACGGGTGATCTTGGTCGAGAACCCGTCTACCAGGAGCTTCGTCGTTGCGCAGGACCGTCCAACTCGTGGTCAGCGCCCGCAGGTTGAAAAAGGCTCAATGAATCGCGGTGGCCTCGGCCCTCGATATGCGGGGCCAGGACCTGCGCGTGAGGTAAGAGCAGCCGGGCTGTGGTCGACGCCACCCTTGCCGACGAGCTGGCCACTGCAGTGCGGGAGACCCCCATTCTCGAATCACCGTTCGCCGCCGAACGGATACTGGCAGCTTGCCTTAACGTCTGCCTTGCGATGGGCCGCTCTATTCAGCCACGGTGTTGTGCCTCTTTGTCCAGTAGGACGAACGGACCCTCGTACCATGTACAGCACTCGTGCGCGGGACCGTGGCTGGAGGCTGGGATGGGCAAGGGCGGGCAGGGCATGCCGCTGGAAGTCAGGCATGTGCGTGATGCGCTGAGGCGTGAGTTCACCGAACTGATATCGCTGGCCGACTACGAGAGTCGCCAGCCGGGGGAACGCGAGAACGCCTTCAACTCACGTGCGCTGTCTGCCAGAGCCGCCCGCATCCTCACGGACTGCACCTCAGAGGAAGCTGCCGAGTCGGTGATAGACGGCCGGGACGACTTCGGAATCGACGCCGTCGCGTTCTCCGCTTCCGCCCCAGAACTTTGGCTGATCCAGGCCAAGTGGAGCGACAAGGGAAAGGCGGGTTTCGATACGAGCGCCGCCCATAAACTTGTCCATGGCCTGAAGAAGCTCGACAACCGGGACTTCGATCAGTTCAACGAGCGGTTCCGGCGCCTGGCGGACCGGGTGCGGTCCGTCCTCGACGATCCCACTTGCAAGGTGGTCCTGGTCATCGCTGTCATGGGTGAGGGGCAGCTCTCTTCCGAGGCCGAGGCCATACTCAAGGAAGCGGCCCAGGAATTCGGCGGGTACACGCGGACCATCGAACACAAGGTGCTGAATCAAACCGACTTCCATCGCGCAGTCCGTGACGACCTTGCGCCGGAACCCATCACCCTCACCGCCACCATGACGCAGGGATGGCACTCCCGGGACACCCCCTACACCGCGTTTTCGGGCTTGGTCGCGGCCGATGAGCTCGCACAGTGGTATGCCGTCAACGGTGAGCGCCTGTACGACCGCAACGTCCGCAGGTCGCTGGGGCTCACAGGGGTGAACCAGACACTCGTCAGAAGTCTCATCCGGGACCCGCAGGGCTTCTGGTATCGCCACAACGGCATCACTGTGCAGTGCGACCGCATCACACCGCACTTCTTCGCGAAGCAGAAGCCGAGCGAGCCCGTCAAGCTCGTCCTGGAGAACGCCAGCGTCGTCAACGGGGCACAGACCGTCACCTCTGCGCATCGGGCGTTCCAGCAGGACGAAGAGGCCGTGGGAGAGGCATACGTCTCGGTCCGGGTCATCTGCGTTCAGGGCACTCCTGAAGGGTTCGCCGCCGAGATCACCGAGGCGACCAACACTCAGAATCACATGGAACGCAGCGACTTCATCGCGATCAAGCCGGTGCAGAGCTTGATCCGCGAGGACTTCAGGCTCTCGCTGGACAAGGAGTACGTGTTCAAGCGAGGCGAGATCGAACCGGCACCGGCGTTCGGATGCTCCGTGCGTGAGGCTGCCACCGCACTGGCCTGTGCGCATCCGGATCCGGCCTTGGCGGTGCGGGTCAAAGGCTCTGTCGGGGCCCTGTGGGAGGAAGAGGAGGGAGGCATCTACACCCGGCTCTTCGGCCGTCAGCCGAGTGCCCATCAGATCTGGCGTACGGTGCTGCTGATGCGCCGGGTCCGGGAGTGCCTGCACGAGGTCCGCTCCACGCTGAGCGGGCGAGCGGGTTCGATCGCGGACAGCGGCGCGCTGCTGGTGGCTCACATCGTGGCGCAGCGAGTCGGCTCGGAGGGAATAGACGAACCCGACTCGGATTGGGAGTCGTCCCTCGACACCGTACCGGACCAGGTGGCCGCCACCCTCGCTCAGCTCATTCCGCTCGTGGACCGCCTGTTCGGCCCCGGAAGTTACATCACGAGCACGTTTGCCAGCGAAGAGCGCTCGCGAAAGCTCGTGGCCGCCGTACTGCGGGCCCTTGAGGGAGGTACGGATGCCGCCGCCCTTGCGGAGTTCCAGGAGCAGGACGAGCAGAAGCCTCCACGGCGGCCCAACACGGTGACCCTGTTGATCGATCACGACCGCATTCCCGAAGGCGCCCGGCTGATGTACCAGCCCAGCGCCACCGAGGAGAAAGCCATCGGGGACTGGCTGAACGCCGACCCCCGCCGCGCCTACGCGACCTGGGTCAACAATCGGCGCAGGCCGTTGCTCTGGGAAGCTGACGGGAAGCGCTACTCACCGAGCGGCCTGGTCGCGCACATCTGGCAGCAGGCAGAGTGGCGCGAGGCGTGGAGCGCGGTGCAGGGGCCGAAGCAGTGGAGTGTGCTGGGCGAGGGGGGCACGCTGGTCGATCTCGCGGAGCAGCTCTGGCAGCGGCTCCTTGCGGAGCCGCTGCCAGATGAAGGTCAGGCCGAATCCCCTGAATGAGGCGGGCCGCTGAGACGGGATGGCGCATCGCCCGCGCATGGCAGATCGATGAGCCGATCAGCAGGACTGAGATCTCCTTTTGTCCCGAAGCCGAGTCGGCCGCGGGATAGGAGAGTCTCAGCTTCCCTCCGCGAACCGGGGCGGGGCCGTGCGTTGCGAGACGCGCGGCATCGTCTCGCCAGGAGAGCGTCGGAGCAGCTTCATGTCACGCCCCTCGACCCAGGCGTTCCAGGACTTGAGGTAATAGAGCAGATGCTCCCTTGAGTCGTCGCGCTTGCGGTGGCTCCGGCCGGCCGCCAGATTCAGCAGCGTGTTGCGCAACGTCAGCCGGGGGTCACCGCTGCGCAGCCCAGCTCCGGTCACCAGACCTTCGTGCCACGGATGCTGATCGATCTCGGGACGGGCGTCGGTGGTCGCGTACCAGCCGACTGCGGCGGCTGTCACGGTGATCCGGAATGCCTTGTTCATGGGGATGGCTTCGCGGACCGCGTTCCGCATGCCGGGGTGCTGCGCGAGCACGGCGAGCAGCTGGTCGTTGCTGACGGCCGCGTTTTGCCCGCTCCACGCGGAGTCCGGGGCAGTCAGATAGAGGTGCAGCCCGCGCAGCGCCGCGGCCAGATGGGTGCTGTGCTCCTCTCCTGCCAGAGCCAGGGCGTCCCGCCCGCTGCGTTTGCGCCCGGTGTCCATCACGGTGAACGCGGATTTCGCCACCCCACGCGCCACGACGCACTGCACGGGGACGTTCGCCTTCACAACGGCGGCCAGTCGGTGCTGGCCGTCGATCAGCGTGCCGTCCTCGTCGAAGGCGATGCCCTGATGGGTGAGCTGCCACTCGCCGCGCTCGATCTGCTGGGCTATTTGCTGGACGAACGCTTTGCTCAGCGGGCGGTTCTGCGTGTTGAGGAGCAGCCAGTCACGGGCCAGCTCGGGCGTGATCACTTCTACATCGCTCTGCATGGCGTGTCCCCTCCATTGCCGCCTGCGGCAGTCGCAGTAGATGGTGACAATCACAGCATCGCCTGAAAGCATTGTCAAACGGCATCTTCCTGTGCTGTATTGTTCCTGCCTGTTCGGTGAAGGAGAAGGAGGCTGCTGATGGCTGCACCGACCACGGTGAGCACCTCCGACATCGCCCGTATCGCGGATGTCGGTCGAGCGACGGTGACCAACTGGCGCCGCCGCCACCCCGACTTCCCTACTCCGACGGGGGGCACGGAGTCGCGCCCCCTGTTCGCGTTGGAGGACGTCGAGGCATGGCTGGCCGAGCGCGACCGCCTTCCGCAACCCACTGCGCAGCAGCAGCTGTGGCGAGCCCTGCTGAGGGAGGCCGAAGGAGCGGGTCTGACCGAGGCGCTGGCGCGGGCTGCACTCTTCCTGGCTTTTCTGGAGCGGGAAGGATATACGTCACCGAAGACGCGCTTCGTGCACTACGCCGAGGGCCCGGACCTGGACGAACTCGACCTCGGCGACAGCATGCTCGGCGAGATCGGCGGCGCCCTTCAGGACATGCCCGAACCTCTTTCCCCGCTGAGCTCTGCAGCACTGATGCGTGAGCTCGCGGTCGCCGCGACGAGGCAGCCGCCGGATCAGGTGTTGGCGGATCTACTCCACCGCTACGCGAGCGAGTCGAAGGGGCGTCGCCCGGGAACCCCGGCACCAGTGGCCGGTTTCATGGCGACACTGGCCAAGGCCGCGGCGCCGGACGAGACGCTGCGATCAGCACTCGACCCGGCCTGCGGGACGGGAGATCTGTTGGAGGCCGCCCGCCACCAGGGGGCCACCGAGCTAGCGGGCCAGGACCGGGATCTGCACTTGGCCCAGTTGGCCGCCGTCCGGCTGTCGCTCCGGCTGGGCCTTGACGGGTACTGCTCCGTCGATGCAGGGGACGCCCTGACTCACTTCCGCCCTGCTGGCTCCCGTCATACGAGTGGGGGGTTCGACGCGGTCCTGTGCAATCCCCCGTACAACGAACGCGACTGGGGTGCGGACGAGTTGGCGTACGACTCCCGCTGGGAGTACGGCCTGCCGTCCCGGTCCGAGTCGGAACTGGCCTGGGTGCAGCACTGCCTCTCACAGGTGCGCCCGGGCGGTGTGGTGGTCATGCTACTGCCGCCGTCCGTCGCCTCCCGGAGTTCCGGACGGCGGATTCGAGCGGCGCTCGTACGGGGTGGTGCGCTACGCGCTGTGCTGGCGCTGCCCGCCGGAGCCGCGCCGCCCGCGCATATCGGATTGCATGTGTGGGTGCTGCGCAGGCCGGACGGGACCCGCGACGCGGAGGACGGTCATGTGCTGTTCATGGACTGCAAGTCGCTGCCGGACATGAACAGCCGTGGTGGCCGGCCCACCGTCACTTACCGGGAACTGCTCACGGCACCGTCGCGATGCCCCGTAGCACCGGGTGTCCACCGCGCGGTTCCGATCACGGATCTCCTCGACGACATGGTCGACCTCACCCCCGCGCCACGACTGGCGGGGGGCCGGGACGTCCCGGCGGTGGACGATCTCCGCCGCACACTGGGCAGCCGCCGCGACAGTCTGGGTCCGACGCTTTCGAAGGTGGCGGCACTCGCCCCGGGCGATGAATGGAGCCTCTCCCGCACTGGCGGGCCGTGGACGCTGGTCCCTCTCGCCGACCTGATTCGCACGGGGGCGTTGGCCCTACTCAGGCCCAAGGCGACGGGGTCAGGTGAGAGTGGGGAGGAGGGCGGCACCCATCCCGTACTCACGGCTGCGGACGTGCACGAGGAGCGGGCGCCCTCCGGGCGTGGTTCGGCGGCGGACGAGGACGTGGTGCGCATCAGGACAGGGGACGTGATCCTCCCCGGCACAATGCTTTCCGCCGGCCGGACGGCCGCCCGAGTCGCGGACGACACCGACGCGGGGGCGCTGCTCGGCCGGAACCTGCACCTGCTGCGTTTGGATGAGGGCCGTCTCGACCCGTGGTTCCTGGCCGGCTTCCTCGGCGACCCGGCCAACGTACGGAGGGCGAGCCAGGGAACGTCCATCGTGCGCGTCGACGCGCGCAGGCTCCAAGTGCCGCTGCTGTCGCTGGAGGAACAGCAGGTGTACGGGGCGGCCTTCCAGCGGCTGCACACCTTCGAGTCAGCTCTGCGGAGGGTGGAACGGCAGAGCAAGGAGACGGTCAGACAGTTGCGTGACGCGCTCACCGCGGGTGCCGTACTGCCGCCGCCACGGGCCTGAATGCAAGCGGTGGGCCTGTACACACGACACACTGAACCGCGTACGTATCGCGCTTCGCGCTGAGGTAGTTGAGGCAATCGCCGCACGTGCGGCCCGGAGGGACAATGGTGGAGCAGGACCACAGCAGGCACTCGGAGATGATCAACTTCATCTGGAAGGTTGCCGACTTGCTGCGCGGCGACTATCGAGCGCATGACTACGGAAAAATCATTCTTCCGTTCACCGTGCTGCGGAGGCTGGACTGTGTGTTGGAGCCGACGAAGGGTGATGTGCTCGATGAGGTTGTGGAGTTGGAGAACCGTGGGCGCAAGCAAGCTTATCGGGAGATGAGGCTGCGCCAAGTCGCCAAGCAGGTCTTCTACAACACCAGCGAACTCACCTTCGAGCGCATCGCCAAAGATCCATCACAGGCCGAGACGCTGCTGAAGAGCTACTACACGGCCTTCTCCACGAACGCCAAAGAGATCCTCGACCGGTACGACTTCCAGAGGCACATCTCTGATCTTCAGGAAAAAGAGTTGCTCTATCTGATCGTCGGGGCATTCGCCAAGATCGATCTGAGGTTGCCGAAAGGGCCGGACGACAAAGAAGGCATCGACAACCATCAGATGGGCTACATCTTCGAAGAGCTCATCCGGAAATTCTCCGAAGACAACCCCGCCGGCGAGCACTTCACCCCACGCGAGTTGGTCCGGCTCATGGTCAACCTGCTGCTGGCCCCCGATGAGGAGGCGCTGGGCGAAGGCAAGACACGGACCGTCCTCGACCCGGCCTGCGGTACGGGTGGCATCCTGACTGAGACCGAGGAGCACATCAAGCGCAAGGCTCCGCATACGACTGTCGCGCTGTACGGGCAGGAGCTAAACCCCGAGTCGCATGCCATTTGCCAGTCCGACCTACTGATCAAAGGGAAAGACCCAGACAACATTGCGTACGGGAACTCCTTCACCCAGGACGGCCACAAGGAGCAGAAGTTCGACTACTTGGTGGCGAATCCCCCTTTCGGAATGGAATGGAAGAAGGTCAAGAGTCAGGTGGAGGCGTTCGCTCGGAACGGGGATCGCTTCTTCGCTGGGCTGCCGAAAATCAGCGACGGTTCCTTCCTATTCCTCCAGCACATGATCTCGAAGATGAAGCCAGTCATCCCTGATGGCAAGGGCGGGTATGAGGGCGGCAGCCGCATCGCGATCGTCTTCAACGGGTCACCACTGTTCAGTGGTGGGGCAGGCGCGGGCGAATCCGACATTCGGCGGTGGATTCTGGAGGAAGAGGACCTGCTGGAGGCCATCGTGGCCCTGCCCGACCAGCTCTTCTACAACACGGGGATCTCTGCGTATTTCTGGATCCTGTCGAACAGAAAGCACCGCAGTCTCACCGACAAGGTCATCCTATTGGACGCGCGTGACCAGTGGACAAAAATGCGGAAGTCCATGGGTGACAAGCGCAAGTTCATCTCTGACGCCCAGATCGAGGCGGTGACGGAGATGTACCTGGAGGCGGTCGCAGCGGCGGCTGATCCGAAGCATCCGCTGCCGGAGAACGCGAAGATCATCGAAAGGAAGGAGTTTGGCTACCAACGCATCACTGTGGAGCGGCCCTTGAAGCTGCGATTCGAGGTGACAGAGGAGGCACTGTCCGCGCTGCGTGACTCGGCCACGATCCGTAAGGCGGTGAACGCAGAGGCATTCGCGGACGCGCTGAAGCCGCTGGTCGGTGAACGATGGCCCACGAAGGCCGAGGCGTGGGATGCGATCCGTCAGGAACTGGTTCCGGTCGGCCTGCTGATGCCGATGGGCAAGCCGTTCCAGAAGGCACTACGGGATGTGGTGGGCGTGCGGGATCCCGAGGGTGAGGTGCAGTACGTCAAGAAGGGCGATCCGCACCCGGAGCCGGATCCCGAGCTGCGGGACAACGAGAACGTGCCGCTGGGGGAGGACATCGACGCGTACATGAAGCGCGAGGTGCTGGAGCATGTGCCCGATGCATGGGTGGACAAATCGAAGACGAAGATCGGGTACGAGATTCCATTCACGCGGAAGTTTTATGTTTACGAGCCGCCGAGGCCGCTGGAAGAGATCGACGCCGAGCTGACGTCGCTGGAGGCCGATATTCGGCGGTTTCTGGACGAGGTGACGAAGTGAGCAGCGCCTTCGAGGGCGTCCCTCAGCATTGGAAGTTGAGCCGTGTAGATCGCGTCGCCTCGGTCAACGCTCGCATCGGCTGGAAGGCGTTGACGGCCGCCGAGTATCAGAACGAGGGATATGCCTTCCTGTCGACGCCCAACATCAAATCTGCCCATATCGACTTCGAGAACGTCAACTTCATCTCCGAGTTCCGGTATGAGGAGTCGCCGGATCTGAAGCTAACTGTCGGGGACGTGCTGTTGGCGAAGGACGGAAATACGCTCGGAATCGTGAATATTGTTCGCGACTTGCCTCGACCTGCCACGGTGAATGGGTCGATTGCGATTCTTCGTTCGCATAATATCGCCCCGAGTTTTCTGTGCTACGTGATCGCGAGTGACGTTATTCAGGGGGCCATTTCTGCAGTCAAAGATGGCATGGGTGTCCCGCATCTTTTTCAATGGGACATCAAGAGGCTGCCTGTCCCGGTGCCGCCTCGGGGTGAGCAGCAAGCTATTGTTGATTTTCTTGATCGAGAGACCGGTCGAATCGACAGTGCGATCAAGGTGAGTTCCCTTCGTCTGGCCTTGCTTGAGGAGCGCTTCGAGACGCTCCTTGATCAGAAGGTCAGGATGGCCTCTGCGCAGCATGGGGCGGTTAGGCTTCGCCATATCCTCTTGTCTATTGAGCAAGGGTGGTCGCCTCAGTGTGAGGAGCGTCCTGCCGGGCCAGGAGAATGGGGGGTCATGAAATCGGGTTGTGTCAATGGAGGGGTTTTTGATGCCCGTCAGCACAAGACGCTTCCTGGTGATATTCCTCCGCGCCTTGAATATAGGCTTAATTGCGGAGATCTCCTTATGTCGCGAGCCAGTGGGTCGATGGATCTTATTGGTAGCGTAGGTATTGTTCCGGAAATTTCTCAAGACCTTCTTCTTTGTGACAAGGTCTACCGACTCCGGATCGATCCCCGACGCGGGCATATCCCGTTCGTCGCGCACGTGCTTCGGTCGCACGGCGTTCGTGAGCATATTAGGCTCGGAATTTCCGGCGGTGAAGGAATGGCGAATAATCTGCCGAGTGGAGTGGTGAAAGACTGTGTCATTCCAGCCGCACCCCTAGATATTCAAGAAAGCTTCGCGAAGGAACTGGATGAAGCGAGAGGGAGACTTGCAGAGGGGCGCGTACTCTTGCGGCGGGAGATCGGCCTGCTCGCCGAGCGCCGTCGCGCCCTAATTACCGCCGCAGTAACCGGCCAAGTCGACGTAACAACCGCACGGGGGGTGCGAGTTCAATGACCCAGCGCAATCCTTTCAGTGATCCAGCGCAGAAAGGCCCCCGGCACAAGGTCCACCACGAAGAGGCGTTCCGCGTCGCGATTACCAGCCGCCTCCTCGGCCACGGCTGGAAGATGGGCCTCAACTCCGACTACCGCCCAGAACTTGCCCTCGACACCGCGCAGCTCTTCGCCTTCATCGGTGCCACCCAGAACAAAGCATGGCTGAACTACGCCGGTTTCTACGGCGGTGACCCCGATGCCGCTCAGCGGGCATTCGCCGATTACCTCGCCAAGTGGATCGACAAGCGGGGCACCCTCCAGACACTCCGCCGAGGGGTCAAGGCGCACGGCATTCATTTCGATCTCGCTTACTTCAAGCCGTCGCAGACGATCGACCCCAGTGCCCTCGTCTCGTACGGCAAGAACCGGCTCACCGTCGTCTGCGACCTCGTCTACGCCACCCGCCGTCCGGCAGGAGGAACGGCGACTGCCTGGGACGAGGGCAACAAGCCGGACCTCACACTTTTCGTCAACGGCATCCCCGTAGCCACCGCCGAGTTGAAGAATCCCCTCACCGGTACGGGTACGGCAGAGGCCATGGACCAGTACCGGACGACCCGGGACCACCGCGAGCCGCTCTTCGCCAAGCGTGCTCTGGTCCACTTCGCGGTTGACCCGGACAATGTGTTCCTCTCCACCCAGCTGAAGGGCAAGGATACTGTCTTCCTGCCTTTCAACACCGGTTCCGAAGGCCCCGGAAACAGCGGCGGTGCC
>DATCQX010000921.1:0-2677 GCA_036569285.1 Streptomyces sp. | reverse complement strand
GGTCCAGGTGGCGGGCCAGCCTGCTGACCCGGCTCAGCACTTCGAGTGGCTCCACGTCGAGGTCCGGGCGTTCCCGACGCCACGCCGCGACCAGCCGATCGACCTCGTCCTCCATGGCGATCAGTGTAGTGGTTGTGTCGACATGAAGTCTCTTGATGTCGAGTCTCTTGACATCAAGAGACTTGCCGCCCCAAGCTGGCTCCATGACCAACCCCTCCTGGGACCCCGCCCAGTACCTCCGGCACGCGGACCACCGGGCCCGCCCCTTCACCGACCTCCTGGCCCGCGTCCCCGACCTCCCCGGCACCCCACCCCGCATCGGCGACCTCGGCTGCGGCCCCGGCAACGTCACGAGAACCCTCACGGAACGCTGGCCCACCGCGCACGTCACCGGCTACGACAACTCCCCGCAGATGCTGGCCGACGCGGCGGCCCACGCCACCCCGAACCTCGACTTCGCCCACGCGGACCTCACGACGTGGACGCCGGCGGAGCCGTACGACCTCCTCGTCTCCAACGCGGCGCTCCAATGGGTCCCCGGCCACCTCGACGCCCTCCCCGCCTGGTTCGACGCCCTCACCCCCGGCGGCACCCTCGCCTTCCAGATCCCCGACAACATCGACGCCCCCCTCCACGCCCTGATGCGCGACCTCGCGAACACGCCCCGCTGGAAGTCACGCCTCGCGGACGTCCTGCGCGAGCGGACGGCCGTCCACGCACCGGAGACCTACCTCGCCCGCCTCGGCGGCGCGGCGGACCTCTGGCAGACCACCTACCTCCACGTCCTCCCCGGCGACGACCCCGTCCTCGACTGGGTCAAGGGCACAGGCCTGCGCCCGGTGCTGGACGCCCTCGCGGACGACGCCGAGGCCCGCGACACGTTCGTCCGCGAATACCGCGACCTGCTGCGCCAGGCGTATCCGAGGCAGCCGTACGGCACCGTCCTGCCGTTCCGCCGCTTGTTCGCGGTGGCGACGAAAGCGGCGTAGAGATGTACAACTCCTGTGGTCGGTCAGGGGTCTGACGAGCATGCGATATGGATCAGTGATCGTCTCGGCCGCTGTGCTGGCCGTCCTCGGCGGGGCGGGGCAGTCGGCGGCGCGGGCGGATGAGAAGGATTACGGGATCTCGCTGGAGGAGGACTACTTCAGCGGTGACGTGGGCGGGACGTTCACCGTGCGGCCCGAGGTCTATACGACCGGGCCGGACGGGGCGCGGGAGAAGGCGGCCGTGGGGGACGGCCGGGAGATCGAGTACCAGCTGCCCCTGAACACCTCACCGGTCGGACTCGGCGGGCACAAGAGCTGCCGTATCGCGAAGAGCACCACGGAACCGGGTCGGGTGCACGTCAGATGCGACACGGTGACCCCGCTGACGATCCGCGTGGACAAGCCCCTTGTCGAGGAGCCGGGTGGCGTGGACTTCTTCCCCAGGCTGGACCCGAACATCGGGAACCACCAGGACAACTCCGCGTCCTTCTCCGTCACGGCCCCGGCGCCCCAGGAGGAGGGCGAGACCGCCGGCAGCCGGGAGCGGCGGGAGGACACCGGCGTCGTCCTGCTCGGCGTGGCCGGCGGGTTCGCCGTCCTCGCGGTGCTCCTTCTCGTGCGCGGGCGCGCGCGGCGGACGGGGTGGGGGGCCGTCGCCGTCGGGACCGTCTGCGCGGGTCTGGGGGTCTGGAGCATCACGCAGGGCCCGCTGACCGGGCACAAGATCTACGTGACGTACCCGCCGGGACCGGCCGTGCTGGATATCTCCAGCACGATCGCGGACTCCGGGCTGGTGCTGGAGGAGGACCGCCCCGCGTACGTCCCGACGATCGCCACCGCCCCGGACCCCGGCAACGAGACCGCGACCGAGGTCGTGTCCGCCTACTACTCGGCGGAGGCCGCGGGCGCCCCGAAGGAGATGTGGCTGACCGTGGACGGCGCACGCGGACGGATCAAGGACCCGCGCAGAGCCCGCGACCACATGCTGCAGACGGCCGCGGCGGCCCCCGGCGCCGAGGTGCTCCAGAAACCCCGGCTGTACCTGATGAACGGCGACAGCGGCAAAAAGACGCCCGTCCTCTTCAAATGCCAGGAACTGCGCCTCCCGGACCTGCCCGCCGAGGACCCGACCGTCAGCATGTGCGCCTGGGCCGACAGCGGGGTACGCGGCCTGGTCACCGTCGCCGACGACGATCTGCACCGCGCGGCGCACACCGCTGAGATGCTGCGGGGTGCGGTGCAGTTCGGCGACAAGGGGTAGCGCTCTTCCGGACTTCCGGACGAGGCCGTCACGGCGGACGGAACGAGACGCGGACGAAGGCCCCCTGGCCCGTGCCCTAGCCGCACCCGGCGATGCGCGCGGCCCCGCTCACGACTTCCGGCGCCCTATCAGATGCGGCTTCGCCTCCATACCGTCCAGCCCATGCCACGCGATGTTGACCAGATGCGCGGCGACCTCGGCCTTCTTCGGCCGGCGGACGTCCAGCCACCACTGCCCCGTCAGCGCGACCATCCCGACGAGGGCCTGGGCGTACAGGGGGGCGAGCTTGGGGTCGAAGCCGCGGCTCTTGAACTCGCGGCCCAGGATGTCCTCCACCTGCGTCGCGATGTCGGAGATCAGGGAGGCGAAGGAGCCGGTGGACTGGGGGATGGGGGAGTCGCGGACGAGGATGCGGAAGCCGTCCGTG
>DATCQX010000920.1:0-8424 GCA_036569285.1 Streptomyces sp. | reverse complement strand
GGCTTCGGCTCCGCCACCGGCCTCACGTTATACGCCACGGCCACCACTCCCCCACCGCTCACCTCACCGTCGTACGACGCCTGTAATGCCGAGGGTGGAGGGGCGTAGTCACTGCGCTCGTAGGAGCATGACGCCAGGTTCAAGTCAGGGTTCGAAAACTTGGGTTTCACCGGCTGGGCATCGCCGCCTCCGGTACCAGATGTCCCGTCCCTGCCTGGGGAGTTGTGTTTCTCGGGCGCCGGTGCCGGATGCCGGTCCCCGGAACCCGCACCGAGTTCGCACCCGGGATGCGGGTTCTGACCGCACTCGGTCCATCCCCAACCGCCACCCGCGACCGCAGGCCCCACGGCCGTCCCCACGACGACCAGAGAGAAGGCGATCAAGAGCGGTACTCGTTTCAGCACGAGCCCACCGCCTCGACCGCGAAGCGGCTGACCTTCCAGCCGCCCGCGTACCTCTTCACCTCGGCCGTGATGGCCTGCCGGCCGCCGGGCTCGTCATCCGCAAGCTCACCGGTCTCTTTCCGGTACTTCAACCAGTGCGTCGAATCGCCGCAATCGGAGATCATCACCGTCGACGGGTCCGTCTCGGGCGTCACCGCGATCACCCTCGGGGAGTTCTTCGGCACTCCCTTCGTGATCAGGCCGTTGCGGTAGTCCGTGTAGACGCTGCGCGAGATCACCGACAGGGCTTCCCCCGTCGCGTACCGAGCCAGGACCGGCGACTTCCAGTCCGAGGTCCTTGCCGCCGCGGCCATGTCCCGCCACATCCCGACGTACGCCGCCGACGCCCGCTCACCCGCGATCTCCGACAAGGACACGGAGGGCGAAGTCTTCGGGACCGACCTCGCGGACGACTCTCGCCCTCCGGGAGACGTCTTCTCTGCCGGGCTGCATCCAACAATCAGCAACGCCAGGGCGGTTACGACCACCCAGAGGGCAGACGCACGGACTCCTAAAACCGACACAGCTCCATCACCTCGCGCACGATGCAGATCGCCGTCCGACGGATCGACGGCTCCACGTCTACCGCCTGCCCCCGTTCACACTGCAAGGTGCGAACGGCCGCTCGACAGACATCGGTCCCATTCACGCGGATTTGGAGTACTTGTCATATATTCCCGAGCAATCGCTCTGGTTTGCTCACAGCACATGCACAGACCCCAGCTCCGCGTATCCGCGCCTCTCCTCACGAGCCACCGACCGACAGTCCCCGCCTTCGGCGAACAATCGCAAGAAGCTGCTGTTCGTGCCCGAGCGCCCACTCGCCGACAGGCTCGACGGCTCCGAGGAGAGCGTGGCCGGCGGGGGTGAGGGTGCAGCGGGCAGTGGAGGCGATCCGACCGGGGCGGGATCGATGGATGACGAGGCCGGCGTCGACGAGCCGGTGGAGGGTGTCCCAGAACATCTTCTCCGACAGGGAGCGTCGTCCTGTGAGGTCGCGGTTACGGTCAATGCCCGCGTTGACGGCTTCCGTCACGCAGGTCGGTGATTGAGAACCATGGCCGAGCTGGCACAGGACCGCAAAGGCCCATCGGGGACGGACGACCTCCAGCGCCATCCCCGTTGCGCGCTGCCGCTCCTGCTCCGCAGTCAGGACAAGTTCGCCGGGATCAAGGCTCCCTTGCTGGTGAGAGCGTCTTCGCAGCGCGGTGGCCAGAGGGCCGCGATGGCCGGCTGCCCATACCGCCATGTCGTCCAGGGAACGCAGCAGTTCCCTGCCCGCCGCCGTCAGCTCCCACAGATCGACGCCTCTCCCGGTTTCCGTGCCCGGGCGTCGGATGAGCAGGAGATTCTCCTCGTCCATCTGGCGTAGTCCCACCAGGAGGACACCCGAGTGGAGGACGCGAGCACCCAGGAGGTCCGCGTTCCGTGCGGCTCCTTCGTTGATGCGGTGCAGGAGCCGACCGCTGCCCGAAGGGCCGTCCTGAAGCGTCGTGAGGACCGGGAAAGTCCACCGGCTGCGCAGGAGTTCCCAGGTCATGCCGATACCCCGGAGGCGTCTCGGTTCCGCGTCCACGTGGTCCGTTACTCCGGGGCGGCGTTCAGGGTCGCCCAGACCACGAGGCCACTTCCGCCTTCCGAGCGGGTCGCACCCCAGTGCTGGGACACGGCGTCGACAAGTAGCAGCCCACGGCCCCGTTCCTCATACAGGGGGACGTGTTGGGCGGTGAGCGCGGACGGCCTGGTTCCGTGGTCCTCCACCTGGATCAGCACCTGGCGCTCGGTGACCGCCAGGACGCAGACGACGCTCGAGTTGTCGGTGTGGGTGACGGCGTTGGTGAACAGTTCACTCACCACAAGGGCAGCCGTGTCCCCGGTCTCGGCGGCGTGCCAGGCGCCGAGGAAGTACCGGACGCAGCGGCGCGCTTCGGCCACCGCCTCCGTGGTGGCCGGGAGAGCGAAGTCAACTCGGCACGTGGCGTGGGTGAGTTCGGGAGGAGGACCTCCCACGGGGGTGTTCTGGAAGGGTGGCACGGCTGGTTCCTAACGGGAGTTGAGGTTCGGCCGTAGCCGTGCGCTGCTCGATACCGCCTCGGTTCGCGGTGGCGAGAGGCGGCAGGGCGCGTGGGGGGCACCGGGGAACAGACGTGCGGACCGTCGGCGATGGGCCTTCAGGCACGGCATCCGGAGGTGGGGTCACCTTCCGCTGTCACGACCGCCAGGGCGTGCGTGCACCACGTGCCGCGGAACAAAGGGTGACTCCGGTCACGGCGTCACTATGCTCGCCTCTTCCGCCACTTGGCAATACTCGACTCCGCACAGTGCACAGCATCTGCGTGCGCTCTGTTCCCTGCGCACGGCCCGTGACAGACTTCGAGGCCACCGGGTTTCCAGGAGGCATCCGACGTGAGTGCGCCGCGGTCCGCTCCGACCGTTCTCCAGATGGTTCTCGGTCGGCGCCTGCTCGACCTGCGCAAGGCCGCCGGGCTCTCGGCCCAGGAAGCGGGCGCGCATCTGCACATCGCGCACACCACGGTCATCCGCATGGAGCAGGCCAAAATCGCCCTCAAATGGGCAACGGTCAAAGCCCTCCTGGAGCTCTACGGGGTGGAGAAGGCCGAGGCGGACCAGTTCCTCGCGCTCGTGGTCAAGGCCGGCAAACCCGGCTGGTGGCAGGGCTACCGCGACGCGCTGCCGGACTGGTTCGCCGTCCACGTCAGCCTGGAGAACTCCGCCGTCCACATCCGCGGCTACGAACCCCACGTCGTCCCAGGCCTGCTGCAGACCGGCGACTACGCCCGCGCGGTCCTCTCCCTCAACCGCCCACGCCCCACCCCGGACGAACTCGACCGCCGCGTCGCCCTCCGCCTCGAACGCCAGGCTCTGCTCACTCGCCAGGACCCGGAGCCGCCACAGTTCTGGGCCGTCCTCGACGAGACCGTCCTGCGGCGCCCAGCCGGCGAACCCGCCTTGATGCGAGCCCAGATCGACCGCCTCCTCGACACCGGCGATCTTCCGAACGTCACCCTCCAGGTCCTGCCGTTCACCGTCGGACTGCACGCGGGAGCGTTCGGACCGTTCACTCTCTTCCGGTTCCCGATGGCCGACTTCCCGGACATCGTCGGCACCGACACCCTCAGCAGCGCCTCCTACAGCGAGGAGGAATCCGAAGTGGCGCTGCACCGTGAAGTGTTCGACCGGATGAGCGCCCAAGCAATGTCACAGGAACGCACCAGAACATTCCTCCTGAACGTCCGCAAGGAGCTGAACCAATGACGCATGCCATGAACGCCGAGAAAGAACTGGGCTCCCGGGGATGGCAAAAACCCTGGAGCGGCAGCAACAACGGCAACTGTGTCGAAGCCAAACAACTCGACGGCGGAAACGTCGCCCTGCGGCAGTCCACCGACCCCCACGGACCCGCCCTCGTATGCTCCCCCGCCGAAATCGCTCAATTCATCAACGCCGCAAAATCCGGCCTGGCCGACTTCCTGATCAAGTGAGGGAACCATGAACTACGAATTACCCCTAGCCGACAACGGGACCTGACGTGACCGACGACGGATTCAACCCACACGACATCGACACCAGCGTCCCGCACTCCGCACGCCTCTACGACTGGTACCTCGGCGGAAAAGACCACTACGCCGCCGACATAGCAGCCGCCAAAAAGGTCCTCGAACTCTTCCCCCGCATGAAGCAGACCGCGCGCGCCAACCGCGAGTTCATGCACCGGGCCGCCCGCTACCTGGCCCAGCAGGGCATCAGCCAGTTCCTCGACATCGGAACCGGAATCCCCACCGAACCCAACCTCCACCAGGTCGTCCAGGAGATCACTCCCACCGCCCGCATCGTATACGTGGACAACGACCCGATCGTCCTGCGCCACGCCCAAGCCCTCCTTCACGGGACACCCGAAGGCCACCTCGCCTACCTCCACGCCGACGTCCGCGAACCCGAACAGATCCTCGCCCACGCGCAGAAGCATCTCGACTTCACCCGGCCGATCGGCCTGTCCCTCATCGCGCTCCTGCATTTCGTCACCGATGACCAGCAGCCCTACCGGATCGTCGAGAAACTACTGGAGTCCCTGGTTCCAGAAAGCCACCTGATGCTCTCCCACGGCATCATCGAGAACCCCAGGATCATCAAGCAGGTAGACGCCATCTACCGCGCCGGCGGCACCTCCGTCCGGGCACGGACCCTCGACGAGATCACCCCTTTCTTCCAGGGACTTCAGCTCTGCGACCCCGGCATCGTGCCCTCCACCTCATGGCGCCCCGACAACACCATGACCGTCCACGACGAACCCGCCGTCTACGCGGGGGTCGCCCACAAACCCTGACGATCAACAGACCCACTCACTTTGAAGTGATGTCGGCACAGTGGTGTACCCCAGTGGCAGAAGTACCGCCGCGACTGCCGACTTGCGCCTGAAGCCCGCCCTCATCCCCAGGTCAGTCCGTCGCGGACACAGTTCGTCCCCTTTCCCGAAAAGGATTTCTGTGTCGAACCACCAGACGCGATGGCAACCGCACGGATCAGATGACAGCCAGGCACGGTCGGACCTTCCTCCTCCCGGCGAGGAGAAGTTCCTGCGAGGACTCCACGACGTTCGCCACGTGATGAGCGGAGAGTGGACCTGGGACACCCTCGTCGCCCTCTACAACGGGCCACTCCGATACACACACTTGCTGGACACCATCCGGGACCTCAACAGCGAGACGAAGTGGCCCGGAAGAAAGCATCTCCATCTCCGAGACGGTCCACTGAATCGCACTCTCCGACGCCTCGAACAAGCCGAACTCGTTCAGCACACCCGCGAATCCGAATTCCCCCGCCACGCCACCTACGAACTCTCCCCTGCCGCGAGAGAGCTACTCATCTCCGCAACCCCACTGGTCCTCTGGGCCGAATCGCATCCAAATCTGCTCGGCAGGGTCCGAAAACGCCGAGAAGAAGAGAAATCAGACTGAGCAACCTCACCCACTGGCTGTGCCGGTCCTGGATTCCCGAGGGCACGAACACCAAGGCTACGCGTGAGACCGCCCTCTCCGTCACAGCGACGGTGAGACGGTCTCACGCGGCGTGCAATCCGCCTTACAGTGGTGCCCTCATATGAGGTTCCATTCGCCGAATTTGTCGACGACGTGGAGCATTCGGTCCTCGTTCATCTGATTCTTCTTCGGCTCCTCCGGAACCGCAGCGCCTTGGCCGTTGAGGCACACCACCACATCGACGTCGCTTCAAGATTAGTACCGTCGTGTGTCTGTCAGGGTTTGCGGGCGACGCCCACGTACAGGCCCGGTGCGTCGTGGATGCGCATCCGGTCGTCTGGGTGCCACCGCGAGGCCAGTACGACTCCCGGGTCGTCCAGTTCAAGTCCCTGAAAGAACGCGGTGACTTCGTCGAGGGACCGGCCCTGGACGGGGGTGCCTCCGGCGCCGTAGATGTCCTGGAGCTGCTTCAGACGGTCTGGATCCGGGTTCTCCAGGACGAAGTGGGTGAGCATCAGACAACTCCCTGGAACCAGGGGCTCCAGGAGCTTCTGTACGATCCGGTGTGCTCCTTGCTCGTCGTTGACGAAGTGCATGATGGCGACGAGGGAGAGACCGATCGGCTGACTGAAGTCGAGGTGTTTCTCGGCGTAGGAGAGGATCAGTTCGGGTTCGCGGACGTCGGCGTGGAGGTAGGCGACGTGGCCTTCGAGGGTTCCGCGGAGGAGGGCCTGGGCGTGGCGCAGGACGATGGGGTCGTTGTCGGCGTAGACCACGCGGGCGGTGGGGGTGATCTCCTGGACGACCTGGTGGAGGTTGGGTTCGGTGGGGATTCCGGTTCCGATGTCGAGGAACTGGCTGATGCCCTGCTGGGCCAGGTAGCGGGCGGCCCGGTGCATGAACTCGCGGTTGGACAGGGTGGACTTCTTGATGTGGGGGAAGAGGTCCATGACCTTCTGGGCTGCTGCCACGTCGACGGGGTAGTGGTCTTTCCCGCCGAGGAACCAGTCGTACATGCGGGCCGAGTGGGGTTTGCTAGTGTCGATTAAGTCTGCGCTGAAACCGTCTTCGGTCATGTCAGTTCCCATCCTTACTCGATGAGGAAGTCCGCTAGGCCGGATTTCGCTGCGAGGTCGCTCATTGCGTTCTCGGCGTGCGTCACCCGTTCAGCTCCTTGCGGATGTCCAGGAGGAATTTCCTGGTGCGTCTTCGTGACAGCGCCTGTGCGCTCATCCGGTCGAAGATCTCGCGGTGGAGCGCGACGTCGTTCTGGTCCTCGGTGTAGGTCGCGCTGCTGAGTGCATCGGTGCCCACGATGTCCGGAAAGTCGGCCATCGGGAACCGGAAGATCGTGAAGGGGCCGAACGCCCCGGCATGCAGCCCAGCGGCGAACGGCAGTACCTGGAGTGCGACGTTCGGTAGATCGAAGGTGTCGATCAGGTGGTCGATCTGGGCCCGCATCACGGCGGGTTCGCCGGCGGGGCGCCGCAGGACGGTCTCGTCGAGGATCGCCCAGACCTGGGGAGGTGCCGGGTCTTGGCGGGTCAGTAAGGCCTGGCGTTCCAGACGCAAGGTGACGCGGCGGTCGAGTTCGTCCGGGGTGGGGCATGGGCGGTTGAGGGAGAGGACAGCGCGGGCGTAACCGCGGGTCTGGAACAGGCCCGGGACGACGTGGGGTTCGTAGCCTCGTATATGGGTGGCGGAGTTCTCCAGGCTGATATGGACGCCGAACCACGAGGGCAGCACGTCGCGGTAACTCTGCCACCAGCCGGGCTCGTTGGCCTGGACGGCAAGAGTAAGAAACTGTTCCATCTCCGGCTGCTCGACGCCGTACAGCTCCAACAGCGCTTTGACGGTAGCCCACTTGAGCGCGACTTTCGCCTGTTCCATCCGGATGACCGTGGTGTGCGCGATGTGCAGCCGTGCACCGGCCTCCTGCGCCGACAGCTTCGAGGCTTTCCGCAGGTCCTGGAGGCGTCGCCCCAGCACCATCTGGAGGACGGTCGGGGTGGACCGCGGTGCGCTCACGTCGATGCCTCCCGGGCGCCGGTTGCCCCGCAGTGTGCCACGGCTTCCGCGACACCGACAGGGCGCACGCAATCTTCATGCACGGTGCAGAGTGGTTTGTTGCCAGGAGAGGTGAGGGGCCAGCCCGGTGACGCGGGTGACCGGGTTCACCCTTGGCCGTGGCACGCCGACGGCGGGTGGCACCCCTTCTCGGACAGCTCGGCGCCGCACCGTCACGCAGGCGCGCTCCTCCGGCGATCCCCCCACGATTACTGACTTCGGCTTGTCAGGGTGAGGCTGGGCCGTCGAGGGTGAGGCCGGTGCCGGCTATGAAGCCGTCGAGGGTTGCAGGCCGATACTGAAGGCGTTTGAGGCGGTTGCGTACGACTGCTTCGAGCCGGTCCAGGGCGACGACGGCGAGGTTGGCGAGGCTGCGCTTGACGTGCGCCCACACCCACTCGACCGGGTTGAGATCGGGCGAATACGCGGGCAGCAAGAACACAGTCAGCCACTCGCGTTCGGCGACCAGCTCACGCATGGCGTGAGAGACATGGGTGTTCAGCCGGTCCCAGACCAGGACGATCGGTGCCTTGAGGAGTTGATGGACGCCGTCGATCAGCGCGATGAAGTCCCGCTCTCCCATGCTGCGACGCTTGCCCTTGCCCGGCCGGTGAGTGCGCAGGCGGTGGCGCAGCCGGGTGCGAGAGCCGGGCCGCATCGCGATCAGTCCGGCCGCCGACAAGCGTCCCGAGCGTCGCCCGCTGACGGTAACGACCGGGGTACGGCCGCGCCGGCCCCAGGTGCGTCCCCGGGGCGACCGGCGGGTGAACCCGGCTTCGTCGCTGAGTAGGCCCGGGGCGCGGTGCCGGGATTGCTCCCGGCCCGTTTCCCCGGACCTCTCGCCGAACCCGCCGTGCGCCTCTCAACGCAACGGGCTCTCCACGGTCTCTGCCGTCAGGCGGTCTCGGGGACCCAGG
>DATCQX010000919.1:0-2787 GCA_036569285.1 Streptomyces sp. | reverse complement strand
CCAGAAGATCCTCCTCAAGGAGATCAAGGAGGGCGACGTCGTCGTCATCCGCTACGAGGGCCCCAAGGGCGGCCCCGGCATGCAGGAGATGCTCTACCCGACCTCGTACCTCAAGGGCCGCGGCCTCGGCAAGGCGTGCGCCCTGATCACCGACGGCCGCTTCTCCGGCGGCACCTCCGGCCTCTCCATCGGCCACGCCTCCCCGGAGGCCGCAGCCGGCGGCACCATCGCCCTCGTCGAGGACGGCGACCGCATCCGCATCGACATCCCGGGCCGCTCGATCGAGCTCCTGGTCGACGACACCGAACTGGCCCGCCGGGAGGCCGCCCTCAACGGCGTCTACGCCCCCAAGAACCGCGAGCGCAAGGTCTCCGCCGCCCTGCGCGCGTACGCGGCGATGGCCACCAGCGCCGACAAGGGCGCCGTCCGGGACGTCTCCAAGCTGGGCTGACGCCCCCACACGCGGACGACGGACCGGGCCCCCTTCATGCGAGAAGGGGGCCCGGTCCGTCGTCCTGAAGAGCCCGGACGGTGTACGAAAACGCCCTCCGGGAGGGCCGTCACGGTTCCGCCGGGTCGTTCTCGGTCACCGAGAAGACCGTGCCGTCCGGCGCGCCCGCGTACACGCGCCCGTCGACCACCTGGGGGGCCGGGAGGGAGGCGGCGACCCCGTCGGAGCGGCTGCCGATGCGCAGGGTCGTCTGCCCGAGGAGGCGTCCCGCGCGCGCGTCGACGGTCAGCAGACGGCCGTCCGCGCCGCTGAAGTACACGCGCGTGCCGTCCGCCGCGAGCTGGGAGCCACGGCTCACGGACGTCTGGAGCGACCACACCTGCGCGCCCGCGCCGAGGTCGACGGCGGCCAGGGCGCCGTCGTAGCCCAGGAGGTAGACCTTGTCCCCGGCGACCGTCGCGCGCGTCTGCGGGAGGGCGATGCTCAGGGGCACCTTGAGGGAGTTCCCGGTCGCCGGGGAGTACCGGACCACCGCGTTCGTCGTGCCGTAGTCGCCGGCGCCTTTGAGGAACACCAGGTTCTCGCCCGCGCGGCCGACCAGGGTGAGCATGCCGGTCAGCCTGGCGTCCCAGCGGACGGCGCCCGTCGCCGGGTCGACCGCGGTCACGCGCGTGCGCGCGCCGTCGGGCGAGAGGCTCACCGCGTACGCGAGCCGGTCGCCGCGCAGGGACGTGAACACCGGGAGGGGCTGCCCCGGGACCCGCTTGCTCCACAGGTCCTGGCCGGTCGCGGCGTCCACGGCCGTCACCTTGCCGTTGGACGCGGTCAGCAGCAGCGTCCCGGCCGCCGGGAAGACCGAGTACCCGGAGACGTCCCGCTGCCAGCGCGTCGCGCCCGTCGCCGGGTCCAGGGCGAGCGTGCGGCTGCCCGCGCGGACGGTGAGGATCTGGACGAGGCCGCCCTCGACGACCGGTGGGCGGTCCGGAGAGTCGTCCGGGGCGAGGGGGTGCCGCCACAGCACGCGGCCGTCGTTCGCGTCGAGCGCCGAGACGAGCCCCCGCTGAACGCACAGGAGCCGCCCTGAGGCGTAGACGCAGCGCGGGACGGACCCGGAGTCGTCCGGCGCCGGTTTTGTCGCCCAGGGGGCGAATGCGGGCGTTCTGGAGGGTGTTGTGCGCGGAGCGGAGGTGCTCGTGTCGTCGACGAGACGCAGTCCGACGAATCCGCCGCCCGCGAGGACCGCCACGGCGGCACCGGTGAGCAGTGCCTTTCTACGGCGGCGCTTCGGCTTCGCGGGTGCTGATTCCCGCACATCGGGAGCCTCGGAGGCCTTGTGCGCCTTGTGCGCCTCGGGTACCTCGTGTGCCGGTTCCGGCGCCCCGGTCGCGTCCGTGCGCGTGTCCGCGTCCGCCGCCGTCGTCGCGTCCGCCGGTTCCGGGACGCGTCTGCTCGGGATGAACGTCTGCGTGTCGTACGACGCGGCCACCGACCGGAGTTCGCGCATCAGGTCGTCCGGGGTGGGACGGTCCTCGGGCTCCTTCGCGAGGCAGGCGAGCACCAGGGGAGCGAGGTTCGGCGGGACGCCGGTCAGCTCCGGCTCGTCGTGCACGACCTGGTAGGCGACGATGTACGGGCTGTCCGAGTCGAACGGGCCGCGCCCCGTCGCCGCGTGCACGAGGACGGAGCCCAGCGCGAAGATGTCCGCCGCCGGGCCGACTTCGCGGGGGCGCCGGAACTGTTCCGGCGCCATGAACGGCGGCGTACCGATCAACTTGCCCGTCTCGGTGCGCAGTTCGCTGTCCTTCGGGCGCGAGATCCCGAAGTCGATCACCTTCGGGCCGTCCTCCGCCAGCAGGACGTTGCTCGGCTTCAGATCGCGGTGCACCACGCCCACGCGGTGGATGTCCCGCAGTGCCTCCGCGAGACCCGCCATCAGCCTGCGCAGCTTCTCCGTGGGGAGCGGGCCGTTCCGCTTCACCTCCTCCGACAGGGTCGGGCCGGGGATGAACAGCGTTGCCATCCACGGCCGTTCCGCGTCCGGGTCGGCGTCCACCACCGGGGCCGTGAACGCGCCGCTGACCCGCCGCGCGGCGGCGACCTCCTGCCGGAAACGGCTCCTGAACTCGGGGTTCTTCGCGAACTCGGCGTGCACGACCTTCACCGCGAGCTTCAGTCCCGACGTGCTGCGCGCGAGATGCACGACACCCATGCCGCCCGAGCCGAGACGTGACTCCAGGAGGTAGTGGCCGGCGTAGTCGGGAAGTTCCGCTTCCGCGCCTGCTCCGGTGTCCCTCCGTGGCGCCATGGAACCACCCCCGTGCTGTCTTGGCGCCTGG
>DATCQX010000918.1:0-3018 GCA_036569285.1 Streptomyces sp. | reverse complement strand
GTGGGCGGAAGTGGGAGGGGATGCGGGCTCGGGGGGAGGAGGCTGATGGGGAGCGGGATCTGGAGGTGGCTCGGGGGGTGGGGGCTCGGTTTGTGGGGCCGGGGGAGGTGGAGTGGCCTTCTGCATTGGATGAGTTGGGGGATGGGCGGCCGTTGGGGTTGTGGGTGCGGGGGCGGGCCAATCTCAGGGTGTGGGCTTTGCGGGCCGTGGCTGTGGTGGGGGCTCGGGCCTGTACCGAGTACGGGGCTCATGTGGGGAGTTCGCTGGGGGCGGGGCTGGCCGAGCGGGGATGGGTTGTGGTGTCCGGGGGTGCTTATGGGGTGGATGGGGCCGCTCATCGCGGGGCGTTGGGGGTCGGTGGGGCCACCGTCGCCGTGCTGGCCTGCGGGGTCGATCAGGTGTATCCGCGTGGGCATGCCCAGTTGATCGAGAGGATCGCCGAGCAGGGGCTGGTGGTGGGGGAGTTGCCGCCGGGGGCGCATCCGACGCCCAGCCGGTTCGTGTTGCGGAACCGGGTGATCGCCGCCCTGACGCGGGGGACCGTGGTCGTGGAGGCGGCCGTGCGGAGCGGGTCGCTCGTGACCGCGCGGGCGGCTCAGCGGCTCGGGCGCCACGCCATGGGCGTACCCGGGCCGGTGACCAGCTCGTTGTCCGCCGGGGTGCACGAACTGCTGCGCGGAGGCGGGCTGGTGGTGACCGATGCCGCCGATGTCGTCGAGCTGGTGGGGGAGATGGGGGAGCTGGGGCCGGAGCGGCGGGGGGCCGACCTGCCCCGGGATCTGCTGGAGCCGGCCGCACGGCAGGTGCTGGACGCGCTGCCGGGCAACCGCGCGGCCCCCGTCGCGGAGATCGCGCGAGCCGCGTTGACCACCAGGGACGACACGATCGTCCGGCTGTACGAACTGCGGGCGCTCGGGTACGTCGAACGACACGGCGAGAGCTGGAAGTTGACACGCCAGGCGGTGATGTCCGTTCGCGGCGATCGCGGCGCCCGGTGAGGCGTGCGGTTCGGCCGTCCGAGGGAACGCGTAACCCCTTGGGAATTCCGGCAGTTGACGAACGCGACAGATCACACGAGTACCGAGCCGGGCCCTGCGGGACGGCGGAGTGAACGTATCTGCGCACCTGCCGGGCCCCGCTCTTCGCACACCGCGACACCTCTGTCACGCTACGCTCACGAGGATTCCGGCACAGACCGGCCGTAGGCACTCCTACCCCACGTACTCACGGCAGAACGGCACAAGGCGACGAATGCCCCAGCACACCTCCGGGTCCGACCGGACGGCTGTCCCCCCAGCCGCCCGTGACGGTGGCAGCGTGCGGCCGCCCGCTCCCTCGACACTCGACGAGCTGTGGCGGTCGTACAAGGAGACGGGGGACGAACGGCTGCGGGAGCAGCTGATCCTGCACTACTCGCCCCTCGTGAAATACGTGGCGGGCCGGGTGAGCGTGGGGCTGCCGCCCAACGTGGAGCAGGCGGACTTCGTGTCGTCCGGGATCTTCGGGCTGATCGACGCGATCGAGAAGTTCGACGTCGGCCGGGAGATCAAGTTCGAGACGTACGCCATCACCCGGATCCGCGGGGCCATGATCGACGAACTCCGGGCGCTGGACTGGATTCCGCGGTCGGTGCGGCAGAAGGCGCGGAACGTGGAGCGGGCGTACGCGACGCTGGAGGCGCGGCTGCGGCGCACGCCGAGTGAGCAGGAGGTCGCGGCGGAGCTGGGGATCGCCGTCGAGGACCTGCACGCCGTGTTCAGTCAGCTGTCGCTGGCCAATGTCGTCGCGCTGGACGAGCTGCTGCACGTCGGGAGCGAGAGCGGGGACGGGCTCAGCTTCGTGGACACGCTGGAGGACCACGCCGCCGACAACCCCGTGGAGATCGCGGAGGACCGGGAGCTGCGGCGGTTTCTGGCGCGGGCGATCAACACGCTGCCGGACCGGGAGAAGACCGTCGTCACCCTGTACTACTACGAGGGGCTCACGCTCGCGGAGATCGGGAACGTGCTCGGGGTGACCGAGAGCCGGGTCAGCCAGATCCACACGAAGTCGGTGCTCCAGTTGCGGGCGAAGCTGGCCGGGTTCGGGCGCTGAGGCCGGGGCTCCCGTGGGGTGCGCGGCGTCCGTACAGTGGATGTGTGCCAAGGATTCGAGCGGCCTCCGTGGCCGAGCACCGGTCGATGCAGCGAGCCGCCCTGCTGGACGCGGCTCGCTCCCTGCTGTCCGAGGGCGGTACCGAGGCCCTGACGTTCCCGGCGCTCGCCGAGCGGACGGGGCTCGCGCGGTCGTCGGTGTACGAGTACTTCCGCTCTCGCGCGGCTGTCGTCGAGGAACTCTGCGAGGTCGACTTTCCCGTGTGGGCCGCGGAGGTCTCCGCCGCGATGGGGGCGGTGGCGGGGGGTGCCGGGAAGGTCGAGGCGTACGTCCGCAAGCAGCTTGAGCTGGTCGGGGACCGGCGGCACCGGGCCGTCGTCGCCATCTCCGCCAGCGAGCTGGATGCCGGGGCCCGGGAGAAGATCCGGGCCGCACACGGCGGGCTCGTCGCCATGATCGTCGAGGCGCTGGGGGAGCTGGGGCATGCGGAGCCCCGGCTCGCGGCGATGCTCGTGCAGGGGGTGGTGGACTCCGCTGTGCGCAGGATCGAGCTGGGGGTCGAGGAGCCGGGAGCGGTCGCCGAGGCTGCGGTGGGGATGGTGTTGCGGGGGGTTTGCGGGTGAGGGTGCGGCTTCGGTGGGGGCTGGGGTGGGGGGCGTTTCGCTTGCCCGCGCTTGCGGGGTGCCGCTGCGCCCACCCGTGCCGCCCCTAGCGGCACGACTGCCCGCAGCTAGGGCAAGGAGGGGTAGCGGCTGCGGGCGAGTGGGGGCGACACGGCTGCCCGCAGCTGGGGCGGAGGAGGAGACGGCGGCTGCGGGCGGGTGGGGGTGGCGCGGCTGCCCGCAGCTGGGGCGGAGGAGGAGACGGCGGCTGCAAGCGCAAGCCAACCCCTCGCCGTCCCTCCCCCGGCCACCAGCCCCCGTC
>DATCQX010000917.1:0-9311 GCA_036569285.1 Streptomyces sp. | reverse complement strand
GGCCGTCCGCAGCCGGCCCATCGTCGCGGACGCCTGGATGCCGTGCCCGACGACGTCCCCGACGACCATCGCGACCCGCGTCCCCGACAGCGGGATCACGTCGAACCAGTCCCCGCCGACGCCCGCGCGGGCCGCCGGGAGGTACCGGGACGCGGCGTCGACGGCGGCCGTGCGCGGCAGGGAACGGGGCAGCAGGCTGCGCTGGAGGGCGAGCGCGGTGTCCCGCTCACGGGAGTAGCGGCGGGCGTTGTCGACGCAGACGGCGGCCCGCGCGGTGACCTCCTCCGCGAGCAGCACGTCGTCCCGCGTGAAGGGGTCCGGGCGGCGGAACCGGATCAGCACCGCGACCCCCAGCGTCGCGCCCCGGGCCCGCAGCGGCACCGACATCACCGAGTGGATGCCGATCTCCCGCACCCGCGCCCCGCGCGCCCCGTCCCAGGCCAGCCACTGGTCCAGCTCACCGCTGGGCACCGTCGCCACGATCGTCCGCCCCGCCGCCAGCGAGTCCGCGTGCGGCGACCCCGACGGATACGTCTGCACCTCGCCCGGCTTCGCCACCGCCTCCGGGGTCCCCGGGTTCACCGACTGGTGCGCGGCCCGCCGCAGCGGCACCGGCGAGACGAACGGCGCCGGGGGCTCCGTGCCGTCCGGCGGGTCCAGCAGGTCCACGGTCACGAAGTCGGCGAGCGCGGGCACGCACACGTCCGCCAGCTCCTGCGCCGTACGGGTGACGTCGAGCGTGGAACCGATCCGCACGCTCGCCTCGTTGAGCAGTTGCAGCCGTTCGCGCGCGAGGTAGTTCTCGGTGAAGTCGTGCGCCGACAGGGCGACGCCGACGACCCGCCCCGCCGCGTCGGTGACGGGCGCGATCCGGGCCAGCCAGGCGTGCGCGTGCGCCTCGCCGCCGGTGCGGGTGTAGGTCTGGACGTCCTTGGCGAGGCCACCGGCGAGCACGTCGGCCATGTGCGCCTCCAGCTCGTCGCTCTGCGGCCGGCCGCCGATCTCGGAGAGCCTGAGCCCCCGGATGCGCTCCTCGGGCAGCCCTATCGCCGCCTGCATCGCGTCGTTCACCATCCGCAGCCTCAGCCGGTCGTCGTACACGGCGAGCGCGCACGGCGACTGCGCCAGCGCGGGCAGCGCCAGCGGATCGTCGGGCGCACGCGGGCCCGTACCGGTCAGCGGCGTCACGACCAGCCAGTACCCGGGCCGGCCGGGCAGGGCGGGGCGGTGGTGGGCGAGCAGCCAGACCCGGACGACGTACCCGTCGCGGTGCCGCAGGGCGAGCGTGCCGTCCCAGCGGGCCGCCGAGGGGACCGGCAGCGCGCCCTCGGCGAGCAGGGCCGCCGCGGGGCCGCCCACGACCTCCTGCGGCTCCCAGCCGAGCAGCGCGCGGGCGCCGTTGTTCCACTCGACGAGGGCACCGTCGTCCCCGACGACCACCCGTGCCGTCTCGGCATCGTCGAACGGATAAACGGGGCTCATTCTCGCCACTCCATCGCGGACACTCACAGTGATCACAGCCGCCACTTCCGCCCCAGCCTAAGCGCTGCCGGGGGAGGGCCGCGATGCGCGGGTGGCGGGTGTGCGCCCATCGCCCTTGACGGGTCCTCGCGTGTCGGCGTCACATTCTGTTGTTTGACGATCAATTGTGAGTAGTTCTGGTCCCCGCCGCCTGTTTCCCCGACGCCTGTCTCCGGGCCGACGTCTGTCTCTGGGAGAGCCGCCATGACGTTCACGCGCAGATCGGTCCTGCTGGCATCCGCCGCCGCCCCAGCCGCCGGCGCGCTGCTGTCCACCACCGCCGACGCCCACGCGCCCGCCCCCGCCTCCGGCCGCCAGACCCTGCCGCTGCGGGACGGCTGGCGGTTCGCGCTGGTCAACCCGGGCGGGATCGACGACCCGACGGGCGCCTACGACCGCGCGGCGGACCCCGCCTACGACGACTCGGCGTGGCGGGAGGTCGCCGTCCCGCACGACTGGTCGATCGAACTGGCCCCCACCACCGCGAACGGCACCACCAGCGGCACCGGCTTCTTCCCGGGCGGCCTCGGCTGGTACCGCCTCACCTTCACCGTGCCGAAGGCGTACGCGGGCAAGTGCGTTTCTGTCGAGTTCGACGGCGTCTACATGGACTCCACCGTCTTCTGCAACGGCACCGAACTCGGCACCCACCCCTACGGCTACACCGGCTTCGCCTACGACCTGACCGGCCTCCTGCACACCGACGGCACCACGGAGAACGTCCTCGCCGTCCGCGTCCGCAACCGCCTCCCCAGCAGCCGCTGGTACTCCGGCAGCGGCATCTACCGTGAGGCCCGCCTGATCGTCACCGGCGCCGTCCACGTCCCCCGCTGGGGCACCCACGTCACCACCCCCGAACTCACCGCCGACCACGCACGCGTCGACATCCGCACCACGATCGACAACACCACCGGCACCCCGCAGGACGTCGAGATCACCTCCCGGATCGTCGCCCCGGGCGGCCGCACGGCCGCCCGCACTTCGTCCACCGTCACCGTCACCGGCAGCGCGACCGAGGCCCACACCGCAGTCGTCCCCGACCCCGAGCTGTGGGACTTCACCGACCCGAAGCGCTACCGCCTGGAGACCGAACTCCGGGTGCGGGGCGAACTGGTGGACACCTACAGCACGGTCTTCGGCCTGCGCGCCTTCCGCCTCGACCCGGACGACGGCTTCGAACTCAACGGCAAGCACGCCAAGTTGAAGGGCGTCGACCTCCACCACGACCTCGGCGCGCTCGGCTCCGCCGTCAACGCGGACGCGATCCGGCGGCAGATGCGCATCATGAAGTCGATGGGCGTCAACGCCCTCCGCACCTCCCACAACCCGCCCTCCACGGAGATGATCCGCGTCTGCGAGGAGCTGGGGATCGTCATGCTGGTGGAGGCGTTCGACTGCTGGCAGATCCCCAAGACCCGCTACGACTACGGCCGTTACTTCGACGAGTGGTCCGACCGCGACATCGCCGAGATGGTGCTGGCCGCCCGCAACTCCCCGGCCGTCGTGATGTGGTCCATCGGCAACGAGATCACCGAGTTCACCACCGCGGCCGGTCTCACCATCGCCGACCGCCTCATCGCGGGCATCAAGGCGTACGACACGACGCGCCCCGTCGTCATCGGCTCCCACCGCCACCGCAGCGTCCCCGCCCCCGGCACCCCGGCCGACCTGATCCTCGCGAAACTCGACGGCCTCGGCGTCAATTACAACACCGCCAAGTCGGTGGACGCCCTGCACGCCCGCTACCCGCACCTGTTCCTCTTCGAGTCGGAGTCCTCCTCCGAGACCTCGACCCGAGGCGCCTACCAGGAGCCCGACCGCCTCAACACCGGCGAGAACCACACCCCCGGCAGGCGCGCGGTCTCCTCTTATGACAACAACCTCGCCTCCTGGACGATGAGCGGCGAGTACGGCCACAAGAAGGACCGCGACCGGAAGTGGTTCGCCGGACAGTTCCTGTGGTCCGGCATCGACTACATCGGCGAACCCACCCCGTACGACGTGTTCCCGGTGAAGGCGTCGTTCTTCGGCGCGGTCGACACCGCCGGCTTCCCCAAGGACATGTACCACCTCTTCCGCAGCCAGTGGGTGAGCGAGCCCATGGTCCACCTGCTGCCGATGAGCTGGAACCACGCGGCGGGGGAGACCGTCGAGGTGTGGGCCTACGCGAACGTCCCCGAGGTCGAACTCTTCCTGAACGGGCGGTCGTTGGGTGTGCGGTCCTTCGACGTGAAGCAGACCGTGGACGGCCGTGACTACTTGGAGACGACCGAGGCGACCGGCGACGACAAGACGTTCACCGACGGCCCGTACCCCGGGAGTTACACAAGCCCCAATGGCAGCGCGGGAAAGCTGCACCTCACCTGGAAAGTCCCCTTCCAGGAAGGCGAGTTGAAGGCGGTCGCCCGGCGCGGCGGCAAGGCCGTCGCCACCGACGTCCTGCGCACGGCCGGCGCCCCGCACGCCGTCCGCCTCACCGCCGACCGTAACTCCCTGCCCGCCGACGGGCGTTCACTCGTGTTCGTCACCGCCGACGTGGTCGACGCGCGCGGCACCGTCGTCCCCGACGCGGAGCACCTGCTGACGTTCACGGTCGACGGCGGCTCGCTCGCCGGGCTCGACAACGGGCGGCAGGAGAGCGCCGAGAAGTACCAGGCGAGCACCCGAACGGCCTTCCACGGCAAGGCGCTTGCCATCGTCCGCGCGGGCGGGGAACCCGGGACGCTGAAGGTCACGGCGGCGGGGGAGGGGCTGCGGACGGGGACGGTCGCCGTCCGTACCACCTGGGCGCGGTCGGTCGCCGCGACCTCGCCGTCCGCGTTCGCCCCCGAGCATCCCGAGGTGCCGAACTACCCGTACGCGGACGCCAGTTACTCCGGACGGCCCGACACGCTCCCGGGCGCGATGCTCGACGGCGACCCGGCGACCGGCTGGTCCAACGGGTTCCTGAAGGCGGCCACCGCGCTGCTGCCCGCGTTCAGCGGGGCGCGCGCGAAGGACTGGGTCGCCGTGGACTACGGGCGCGTGCGGGACTTCGACCGGGTCGCGGTGTCGTTCACCGTGGACGCGGGGCACAGTCTGCCGTCCCGGATCGAGGTCGCGGTGTGGGACGGGCGGGCGTACACCGCCGCGAGCGGGGTCGCCGTCGACTGGGCGACCGCGTCGGACGCGCCGTCCGTGGTGACGTTCGGGGCGCTGCGGGGCAGCCGGGTGAGGCTCACGTTCACCAGCGCGTATCCGGGTCGGGCCCAAGGCGCCGTCCGGGTGAGCAGGCTGGACGCGTAGCTCCTGCGGGGAGGTCCGGACGGGACGGGCGGGAAGCCGTTCCGTCCGGACCGTTGACGAGATGTCATGGCGGCAACAAGCATGTCACCGTGCGCCGCGCGTGGGAGCGCTCCCATGATGTCGCGGCGCTGTGGTGAGCCATGCCCAGAGCCGCACTCCCGAGGAGCCGGACGTGAAACGACGCAGAACGGCCGCACTGACGCTGGCCGCGATACTGGGCGGCGCCCTCGTGGCGCTGCCCGCGACCCCCGCCGGAGCCGACGAGGTCGAGCAGGTCAAGAACGGCGGCTTCGACAACGGCACCGCTCCCTGGTGGACCAGCAACGTCACCCCCGTCGCCGCCGACGGGCGGCTCTGCGCCGACGTCCCCGGCGGCACGGCCAACCGCTGGGACTCCTCGATCGGCCAGAACGACATCACCCTCGTCAAGGGCGAGAACTACCGCTTCTCCTTCAAGGCGTCCGGCGTGCCCGAGGGCCACGCCGTGCGCGCGATCGTCGGACTGAGCGTCGACCCGTACGACACCTGGCAGGAGGCGAGCCCGGTCCTGACCGAGGCCGACGGCTCGTACTCCTACACCTTCACCTCGCCCGTCGACACCACGCAGGCCCAGGTCGCCTTCCAGGTCGGCGGCAGCGCGGACCCGTGGCGGTTCTGCGTGGACGACGCCTCACTGCTCGGCGGGGTCCCGCCCGTGGTGTACGAGCCGGACACCGGGCCGCGCGTGCGGGTCAACCAGGTCGCCTACCTGCCCGCCGGGCCCAAGAACGCGACCGTGGTGACCACGGCCACGACCCGGCTGCCCTGGCAGCTCAAGAACGCGGCCGGGAAGACCGTCGCGCACGGCTGGACCGTCCCGCGCGGCGTGGACGTGTCCTCCGGGCAGAACGTCCAGACCGTCGACTTCGGCGCCTACCGGGGGCGCGGCACCGGCTACACGCTCACCGCCGACGGCGAGACCAGCCGCCCGTTCGACATCGGCAAGGCCGCCTACGAGAAGCTCGGCCGCGACGCCGTGAAGTACTACTACACGCAGCGCAGCGGCATCGCGATCCGCGACGACCTGCGGCCCGGCTACGGCAGGGCGGCCGGACACGCGGGCGTCGCACCCAACCAGGGCGACACGTCCGTGCCCTGCCAGCCCGGCGTCTGCGACTACTCGCTGGACGTCAGCGGCGGCTGGTACGACGCCGGGGACCACGGCAAGTACGTCGTGAACGGCGGCATCTCGGTGTGGGAGGTGCTCAGCACCTACGAGCGCTCCCTGCACGCCCGCACCGGCACCCCGGCCCGCCTCGGCGACGGACAGCTCGCCCTGCCCGAGAGCGGCAACAAGGTCCCGGACGTCCTCGACGAGGCCCGCTGGGAGCTGGACTTCCTGCTGAAGATGCAGGTCCCGGACGGTCAGCCCCTCGCCGGGATGGCCCACCACAAGATCCACGACCAGAACTGGACCGGCCTGCCGCTCCTGCCGAGCGACGACCCGCAAAAGCGTGAACTGCACCCGCCGTCCACCGCCGCGACCCTCAACCTCGCGGCATCCGCGGCGCAGGCGGCCCGCCTCTACAAGCCCTACGACAAGGCGTTCGCCGCGAAGGCCCTGACCGCGGCCCGCAAGGCGTGGACGGCCGCGAAGGCCCACCCGGCGATCTACGCCGACCCGAACGACGGTACGGGCGGCGGCGCCTACAACGACAACAACGTCACCGACGACTTCTACTGGGCCGCCGCCGAGCTGTATCTCACCACCGGCGAGAAGCAGTTCGCGGACTACGTGCTGGCGTCGCCGTACCACACGGCGGACCTCTTCGGCCCCGTCAGCTTCGACTGGGGCAGCACGGCCGCCGCCGGACGCCTCGACCTCGCCCTCGTCCCGAACAGGCTTCCCGGCCGCGACAAGGTCCGCGCGTCCGTCGTCAAGGGCGCGGACGGCTACCTCGCCACGCTCGCCGGACAGGCCTACGGCATGCCCTACGCGCCCGCCAACAACATGTACGACTGGGGCTCCGCGAGCCAGATCATCAACAACGCGGTCGTCGTCGCGAGCGCGTACGACATCACCGGCGCCACGAAGTACCGGGACGGGGCCGTGCAGAGCATGGACTACATCCTCGGGCGCAACGCGCTGAACATGTCCTACGTCACCGGGTACGGCGAGGCCAACGCCCACCACCAGCACAGCCGCTGGTACGCCAACCAGCTCGACCCGAAGCTGCCGTCGCCGCCCGCCGGGACCCTCGCGGGCGGCCCCAACTCCTCGATCCAGGACCCCTACGCGCAGAGCAAGCTGCAAGGCTGCGTCGGCCAGTTCTGCTACATCGACGACATCCAGTCGTGGTCGACGAACGAGACGGCCGTGAACTGGAACGCCGCCCTGGCCCGGCTGGCGTCGTTCGTCGCCGACCAGGGCTGAGAGGGGCGGCCAGGGCTGAGAGGGGAACGTCTGTACGCTTCCGGTACCGCTGGGTCTCCTGCTTGACCTGGGGATATTTACGGGTCAGTACCCGAGCGGTACCGTGAGGCGTATGCCAGCCCTCAATGTGGAGTTCAGTGAACGCGAGCTGGAGGACCTGCGGCAGATCGCCAAGGAGCGCGGGACGTCGATGAAGGCGCTCGTCAGGGAGGCCGCCGCAGCCGACATCGCCCGCCACCGGGCACTCCAGGAAGGCGCGGCGGCGTTCCGGACGTTCTTCGCCGCCCACGCCGACGAATTCGCGGCGGCCTTCCCCGACGACGAGACCCCCGCCGGGGCGAGGGGCAGGTCGGCCAGTCGATGACGTCCGTCATCCATATCGACGTACCCTGGCTGCTCCAGCGCCATGAAGAGGTCCTCCCGGACCAGCCCACCGTGAACGACTTCTCCGCACTCGTCGCCGCCGTCGCCCGGCACCGCGTCGACCCGCCCCGGCTCGGCGTCGACTCCGACCCCGCCTGGCGGGCGGCGGCCCTGCTGCACACCCTCGCGGTCCTCAAGCCGCTGCCCGCCTCCAACGCGCGCTTCGCCTGCGCGACGGCCGTGTCCTACATGTTCGTCAGCGGCGCGGGCATCGATCCGCCGTACGGCGCGTTAGTGGATCTCGCCCGGGATCTGATGGACGGGAAGGCGGATGTGTACGGGGCGGCGGATCGGCTCAGGTCGTGGCAGATATGAGGTGAGCCCGGGGATTTGAGGCGCCTTCGGGGCGCCCTCGGGGCGCCTTCAGGGTGCTTTCGGGCTGCCTTATGGGCCGCCGGCCGGAGCGGGAAGGCCGGACCGGCGGCCGTACTCGCGCGGGAGAGCCGCTGTCCGGCGCGAGGACCCCGAGGAGGGCTGCTTCCAGTGCACAGCGCTCGGGGGAGCGGCGGGAGTGTGTGGGACGGGGGTGCTGCGGGCGCGTGGTTCACACCGGGTGTGTCGATGAGGGTGCGGCGCTCCGCGCTTCTTGTTGTGGGCCACTCAATTGTGTAATGGTGAACTACCGTGCGCCGAGGCCCATCCGGCCGCACCGTTCCGCACCAAAGGACCCGCCCAGTGCCCACCCCCTACCCTCCGCGTCCGCCGTACCCGCCGCCCGGCGGGGACCCGGGAGAGTCCGACGACGCGCTCGCGGCAGGGGTGCGCAGTGGCATGGACGGCGAGGTCGCCGAGGCCACCGCGCTGCTGATCGCCCGGCACTGGAAGCCCGCTCACGACTACGCGGTGATCTGCCTCGCGGGCTCCGGACAGGTCGCGTCCATGGCCACCGGCACCGCGTTCCACCAGGTCTTCGACCGGCTCCGGCTGGGCGAGTCCGGCACCGATCTGCGGCCCCGGCTGCTGCTCGCCGTCCGGGAGACCGTGCGGGTGTGGGCGTCCGCCGAGCGGGTCACCGCCGTCCTGCCCGAGCTGCGCAAACCGGCCGGGGCGCGCGGGATGCGGGCGGCGAAGGGGCTGGTCGCGGAGAACCGGATCCTCGCCGAGCGCGCCTACCACTCGCTGCCCGCGACCGAGCGGTGCCTCCTGTGGCACACCGAGGTCGAGGCCGAACCGCTCAGCGTCCCGGCCGCGCTGCTCGGCATGGACACGTCCGCTGCCGCCGCAGGACTTGAGGACGCCCGCGACAAACTCCGCGAGGGCGTCGTCCGCGCGCACCGGGAACTCGCGCCGACCAAGGAGTGCCGTTTCTACAACCGGCTCCTCGACGTGCCGCTGCGGCGCGGCGGCGAACTCCTGCCGGACGTCCGCACGCACCTCGACGCCTGCCGGTACTGCCGGGCCGCCGCCCAGCAACTCGGTCTGTTCGACGGGCGGTTGGGGGTCATGCTGACCGAGGCCGTGCTCGGGTGGGGTGCGCGGCGGTACTACGAGTCGCGGCCTGATCGCGTGCGGCGGGAGCCGGTGCGGGTGCGTGGTGGGGGTCGCGGGCGGCTCCTCGACCGGATACCGGCGCCCGGGCGGCGAGGGGATGGGGAGAGCGGCAAGGGGAGAGGGCGGTTCGGAGGCCGGCGGGGGGCCGGCGGGGAAGCGGTCGAGGGGAGTTCGGGGG
>DATCQX010000916.1:0-6363 GCA_036569285.1 Streptomyces sp. | reverse complement strand
CGCCTTCTTCTATGCCCTGGGCACCGCCGCCGGAGGCATCAGCGGCCCCCTCCTCTTCGCGGACCTCACGGAGAGCGGCCAGAGGGCCGACACCGTCCTCGCCTTCTCCATCGGCGCCACCCTCATGTGCGGGGCGGGCCTCGTGGCCGTCGCCCTCGCGGTCACCGCCGAACGCCGCTCCCTGGAGGACATCGCCCGGCCCCTCGCGGCACCGCCGGGTTCGCGGTAGCCGCATTCGATGTGGAAAGAGCTTGGTGTGCGGGGAGGTTTGCCGGGTGGTGGCCGAGGGGGATCTGGTACTGGTGTGCACGGAAGGGGAGTTCGGGATTCCGGAGGCGTACTCCCCGATCCCGCCACTCGGCTGGTGGTGAAGAGTAGGTGGTTGAAAGTTCACGGTTCTCGTCTATGCTCCCGGTATGCGAGGAATGAACGGCTTTTCCCCATCTGACCTGGCAGAACTTGTCCGGCTTCCGGCCGTTTCGAGCGTGCCGGGAGACATCCTGGCGGGCGCCGTCGCCGGGGGAGGGACAGTCCGCCCCCACATCGCCTTCACCGCCGCGTCGTCGGCGGCGTTCTACTGGGCGGGCATGGCGCTCAACGACTACGCCGACGCGGCCGTCGACGCCGTCGAACGCCCCGAACGCCCCATACCCTCAGGCCGAATACCCCGCCGGACGGCCCTGACGGCCGCGTGCGCGCTGACCGTCACCGGCCTCGGTCTCGCCGCCCTCTCCGGTGGCCGCCGCGCACTGCGCACGGCACTCCCGCTCACCGCGGCGATCTGGGCGTACGACCTCACGCTCAAGTCGACCCCCGCGGGACCGGCCGCCATGGCGAGCGCCCGCACCCTGAACGTCCTGTCCGGAGCGGCCCCCGGCCGCACCGCCGCCGCCCTCCCGGCCGCCCTCCTGGTCGGCGCCCACACCTACACCGTCACGGCCCTCAGCCGCCACGAGGTGACCGGCGCCCCGCGCACACTCCCGGCCACCACCCTCGCGGGCAGCGCGGCAACAGGCCTGGCCACAGCGGTACTTCCGGCGCTGCGCCGCGCACCCCGGCCCGCCCGGATCGGCGCGGCGGCCGCAGCCCTCGGCTACCTCGCCACCTACGGCACCGCACAGGCCCGCGCCGCCAAAGAGCCCTCCGCCGCGCGCGTCCAACAGGCCGTCGGCGCCGGGATCATGGGCCTGATGCCGCTTCAGGCCGCCCTCACGGCGGGCAGCGGAGCCGTCCGCCTGGCCGGGGCCCTCGCCGTGGCGCATCCGCTCGCCCGGCGACTGGCCCGCAAGGTGTCGCCCACGTGAGCCTCCGCTACGGCTTCGGGACCAACGGGTTCGCCGCGCACCGCCTCGACGACGTCCTGACCGTCCTCGCCGACCTCGGCTACGACGCGGTCAACCTCACCCTCGACCACGGCCACCTCGACCCCTACACCACCGACCTGCCCCGCCAGGTCGCCCGTCTGGCACGGCGGACCAGCGAGCTCGGCCTCGCGGTCATGGTGGAGACCGGCGCCCCCTACCTGCTCAACCCCTGGCACAAGCACGTCCCCACCCTCATGTCCCGCGAGGACGCCGGACGCCGCGTCGACCTCCTCACCCGCGCCGTGCGCATCGCCGCCGACCTCGGCGCCCCGGCCGTCCACCTGTGCAGCGGCTCCCGGCCCCCGGACATGAGCGACGACGAGGCGTGGAAACGGCTCGCCGCGGGCTGTGAAACGGTCCTCGCCTTCGCCCGGCAGCGCGGTGTGGCCCTTGCGTTCGAACCTGAGCCCTATATGTTCGTCGATACCGTCGCGCGCGTGCTCGAACTGCGCCGGCGCCTCGGCGACCCGGAAGGGTTCGGTGTCACCCTCGACATCGGGCACGCCCACTGCGTCGAGGAGATCCCGCTGCTCGACTGCCTCGACCTCGCCGCACCGCACCTCCTCAACGTCCAGATCGAAGACATGCGGCGAGGAGTCCACGAACACCTCGAACTCGGTACCGGCGAGATCGACTTCCCGCCCGTCCTGGCCGCGCTGAAGGCCTCCGGATACGCGGGACCGGTCTCGGTCGAGATCCAGGGCGCCTGCCTGAACGCCCCCGAAGTCGCCCGCCGCTCACTGGAGTTCCTCAAGTCCGCAGAGCCGTCCTGAACTTCCCCCCACCGGAGGAGACGCACGTCATGGACCCCGAAGACCGGACAGCCCTCGACCCCCACCTCACCCCCGACGCCCACGCCTGGCTCACCGACACCGTCACCCGCGTCGGCGAGAACCCGGCAGCACTGCGCGCCGCCTTCCCCGCCGTCGGACGGCGCTGCGGACGCGGCCAGTTGACCACCGGGTGGACGGTCGCGGACGCCGCCCGCGTCCGCCTGCTCACCGCCCTGCCCCTGCGCGGCGCCGCGCTCGCCGACGAGATCACCGCCCTCCACCACCACGGCGACGCCGCCGAACAACGCGCCGTCCTCCTGTCGCTCGCCCACCTGGAGGACAACGACCCCACCTTCGCCGACCTCGGACTGCCCCTGGTCCTCGAAGCGCTGCGCGCCAACGACACCCACCTCATCGAGGCGGCCGTGGGCCCGTACGCCGCCCGCCACCTCGACGCCGACGGCTACCGGCACGCCGTCCTCAAATGCGTGTTCACCGAGATCCCGCTGGAACGCGTCGCGGGCCTCAGCGACCGCGCCGACCGTGAACTCGCCCGCATGCTCTGCGACTTCGCCCACGAACGGGTCGCCGCCGGACGCGAGGTTCCCGCCGACATCTGGCCCGTCGTCCGCGCCCACCCCGGCACGCTGGAAGCCTCCGGGCTGCCCGCCGAAGCCCAATCGCCCGACCCCCACCGCCGCGCCGCGGCCGAACGGGCCCTCAACGCCCTGGCAGGAGCCTCCTGATGCGCATCTTCGACCCGCACATCCACATGACCTCCCGCACGACGGACGACTACGAGGCGATGTACGCCGCCGGGGTACGGGCCCTGGTGGAGCCCGCGTTCTGGCTGGGCCAGCCGCGCACGTCGCCGCAGAGCTTCTACGACTACTTCGACGCGCTGCTGGGCTGGGAGCCGTACCGGGCCGCGCAGTTCGGCATCCAGCACTTCTGCACGATCGCCCTGAACCCGAAGGAGGCCAACGACCCGCGCTGCCTCCCGGTACTGGACGAACTCGACCGCTACCTCGCCAAGGACAGGGTCGTCGCCGTGGGCGAGATCGGGTACGACTCGATGACCCCCGCGGAGGACGAGGCGTTCGCCCGCCAGCTCCAACTCGCCGTGGAACACGGGCTTCCGGCCCTGGTGCACACCCCGCACCGCGACAAGGCGGCCGGGACGCGGCGCACCCTCGACGTCGTCCGCGAGTCCGGGATCGCGCCCGAACTCGTCGTCCTGGATCACCTGAACGAGCTGACCGTCGGCATGGTCCTCGACGCCGGCTGCTGGGCCGGATTCTCCGTCTACCCCAAGACGAAGATGAGCGAGGACCGCATGGTCGAGATCCTCAAACAGCACGGCACCGACCGCGTCCTCGTCAACTCGGCGGCGGACTGGGGCCGTTCGGACCCGCTCAAGACACGCAAGACCGCCGACGCGATGCTGGCCGCCGGGTTCGACGACGACGCCGTCGACCAGGTGATGTGGCGCAACCCCGTCGCGTTCTACGGGCAGAGCGGACGGCTCGAACTCGACGAGATCAAACCCGACGACACCGCCCTGTACGAGGGCAACTCGATCAAACGCGGCGGGGAGTGAGGGCCGTTGCGCTTCGAGCACTTCGACGGCACGACCGTCCACCTCGCCTACTGCGGCAACGTCCACCAGGCCGAGGACCTGAAGGGCGTCGTCTCCCAACTCGCCGAGTACGCCGAGCCGGTACGCGAACGGCTGGGCCTCGACCGGCTCGGCATCGGACTGTGGCTCGCACGGGACGTCGTCACCGAACTCGTCGAGGACGAACGGGAGATCAGGCGGCTCAAGGACGAACTCGCCCTCAGGGGACTGGAGACCGTCACCCTCAACGCCTTCCCCTACGCCGGATTCCACCGCGAGGTCGTCAAGAAGGACGTCTACCTCCCGGACTGGACCGACCCCGCACGCCTGCGCTACACCGTCGACTGCGCGCGCGTGCTGGCCGCCCTCCTGCCGGACGACGCGCGACGCGGCAGCGTCTCCACCCTCCCCTTCGCCTGGCGCACCCCCTGGCAGGGCGAGGCGCGCGACACCGCACGCCGGGCCCTGGCGGACCTCACGGCCGAACTCGCCTCAGTGGAGCGGGAGTCGGGCCGCAAGATCCGGGTCGGCTTCGAGCCCGAACCCGGGTGCGTGGTCGAGGACACCGTGCAGGCGGCCCGGGAACTCGGCGGCGTCGACCCGGAGTTCCTCGGGATCTGCCTCGACACCTGCCACCTCGCCGTGCAGTTCGAGGAACCCGCGCAGGCACTGCGCCGGCTCGCGGACGCCGGACTGCCGATCGTGAAGGTCCAGGCGTCCAGCGCCCTGCACGCCGACGACCCCGCCGACCCCGAAGCGCGCGACGCCCTGGCCCGGTTCGTCGAACCCCGCTTCCTGCACCAGACCCGTACCCTCCGCGAAGGCACCGTCACCGGCGTCGACGACCTGCCCGACGCCCTCGCCGGAGGACTCGACGGCGACGCCCCGTGGCGCGTGCACTTCCACGCACCCCTGCACGCCGCCCCGCAGCCGCCGTTGCGCACGACGTCCGGTGAACTCACCGACGCCCTCAGCGCATTGCTCGGCGGACCCGACGCGGTGTGCGACCACATCGAGGTCGAGACCTACACCTGGTCCGTACTCCCCGAACAACTGCGGCCCCACGACCGGGACAGCCTCGTCGCCGGGATCGCCGCCGAACTCGCCTGGACCCGCGAACGGTTCCTCGAACTCGGCCTCACTCACAAGGAGTTCGCCGCATGACGCGCACCGTCGTCCTCGACATCGTCGGCCTCACCCCGCGACTGCTGGGCCACATGCCGGCCGTCTCCGCCGTCGCCGGACGCGGGTTCCGGGCCCGCATGGACACCGTCCTGCCCGCCGTCACCTGCACCGTCCAGTCGACGCTGCTCACCGGTGAACTCCCCTCCGTGCACGGGGCGGTGGCCAACGGCTGGTACTTCCGCGACCTCGGCGAGGTCCTGCTGTGGCGCCAGCACAACGCCCTCGTCGGCGGCGAGAAGATCTGGGAGACGGCCCGCAAGACCGACCCCGGGTACACGGTCGCCAACGTCTGCTGGTGGTACGCGATGGGAGCGGACGTCGACTGGACGGTCACCCCGCGCCCCGTCTACTACTCCGACGGCCGCAAAGAGCCCGACTGCTACACCTGGCCGCCGTCCCTGCACGACGAACTCACCGACAGACTCGGCACGTTCCCCCTGTTCACCTACTGGGGCCCCAACGCCGGACTCCCCTCCACCCAGTGGATACTCGGCGCCGCCCGGCAGATCTTCGACGAGAAGCAGCCCGACCTCACCCTCGTCTACATCCCCCACCTCGACTACGAACCCCAGCGCACCGGCCCCGCCTCCCCCGAGACCGCCCGCGAGGCCCGCCGCCTCGACGACGCCCTGCGCCCCCTCCTGGAGCACTTCGAGAAAGAGGGCGCCACGGTCGTCGTCCTCAGCGAGTACGGCATCGCCCCCGCCTCCCGGCCCGTCGACATCAACAGGGCGCTGCGGAAAACGGGTCTCCTCGAAGTCCACACCCAGGACGGCATGGAGTATCTCGACCCCTGGACGTCCCGCGCCTTCGCCGTCTCCGACCACCAGCTCGCCCACGTCTACGTCCGCGACCCCGCCGACACCGACCAGGTCGCCGCGATCGTCGCCGAACTCGACGGCGTGGACCAGGTGCTGGACGCTGCGGGCAAGAAGGAGCACGGCCTCGACCACGAGCGCTCCGGCGAACTCGTCGCGGTGGCCGAGCCGGACGCCTGGTTCACGTACTACTACTGGCTCGACGACGAACGCGCCCCCGACTTCGCCCGCCAGGTCGAGATCCACCGCAAACCCGGCTACGACCCCGCCGAGCTGCTGTACGACGACACCGTCCCCGCCGTCAAAGCACGCGCCATCGGGCAGGTCGCGCGCAAGAAGCTCGGCCTGCGGTACCGGATCCAGACGGTGCCGCTGGACCCGTCGGGCGTCAGCGGAAGCCACGGGCGGCTCCCCGACGACCCGCAGGACGGACCCGTACTCCTGTGCTCCCGGCCGGAGTTCACCCGCGAGGCGATCCACGCGACCGAGGTGAAGGAACTGCTGCTGGAACTGGCGCAGCTCAAGCGGAAGAAGTGACCCGGGCGGGACACCCGCCGCCCTCGACACCCACCGCCCGCCCTGAAAGGCCCACGTGAACCCGACAC
>DATCQX010000915.1:0-4182 GCA_036569285.1 Streptomyces sp. | reverse complement strand
TCAAGGCCGACTCCTCCGACCCCTCCGACCCCGCCGCCTCCACCCCCGAAACCACCCCCCTCACCAACACCCCCCTCCCCACCCTCCCCCCACACCTCACCACCGCCCACACCGCCTCCGCCCTCACCCTCGCCCACCTCGGCCTCACCACCGCTCGCGCCGCCGTCTACCTGGTCCTCGACCGCTCCGCGTCGATGCGCCCGTTCTACAAGGACGGCTCGGTGCAGGCGCTGGCGGATCAGACGCTGGCGTTGGCCGCGCACCTGTCGCCGGACGACCCGAAGGTGCACGTCGTGTTCTTCTCGACAGAGGTGGACGGGACGACGGATCTGGCGCTGGCGGACGAGGACGCGGCGACGAAGGTGGACGACGTGCATGCGGGCCTGGGAAGGATGGGCCGGACGACCTATCACGCGGCGGTCGAGGAGATCACGAAGCACCTCGACGCGTCGGGCGGCACGGACGCCCCGGCGTTGGTGATCTTCCAGACGGACGGCGCCCCGGACGCGAAGACCCCGGCGACACAGTCCCTGACGGAGGCGGCGAAGACGCACCCGCGTCTCTTCTTCTCGTTCGTCGCGTTCGGCGAGCACGAGAACAAGGCGTTCGACTACCTCCGCAAGCTGAAGTCGGACAACACGTCCTTCTTCCACGCGGGCCCGACCCCTAAGGGCCTCACGGACGACGAGCTGTACGAGGGCGTCCTGAAGAACTGGCGCCCGTAATACCCGTAGTACCTCCCTGTGCCGCCCCCGCTCCCCCCGATAAAGGGAGCGCGGGCGGCATACATACGTCGGCTACGCTTTCAAGAACCCAAAGACCGACAACCCGACCAGGGAGCAGCCCCCGATGGCTCGACACCTCATCACCAGCGCCCTTCCGTACATCAACGGAATCAAGCACCTGGGCAACATGGTGGGGTCCATGCTCCCGGCGGACGTCTACTCCCGCTACCTGCGCCAGCGCGGCGAGGACGTCCTCTACATCTGCGCGACGGACGAGCACGGCACCCCCGCCGAGCTGGCCGCGAAGGAGCGGAGCCTGCCGGTCGACGAGTTCTGCGCCCAGGCGCACGACGCGCAGAAGGCCGTGTACGACGGCTTCGCGCTCGCCTTCGACTACTTCGGCCGCAGCTCCAGCCCGCAGAACGTGGAGATCACCCAGCACTTCGCGCGGCAGCTGAACGAGAACGGTTTCATCGAGGAGCGGGCGATCCGCCAGGTCTACTCCCCGGCGGACGGCCGTTTCCTCCCGGACCGCTACGTCGAGGGCACCTGCCCGCACTGCGGCTACGACAAGGCCCGCGGCGACCAGTGCGAGAACTGCACGCGCGTCCTGGACCCGACGGACCTGATCAACCCGCGCAGCGCGATCTCCGGCTCCACGGACCTCGAAGTCCGCGAGACGAAGCACCTGTTCCTCCTCCAGTCGAAGCTGCAGCGCGAGGTGGAGGAGTGGGTCGCGGCCCACGAGGACGAGTGGCCGCAGCTCTCCTCGTCCATCGCCCGCAAGTGGCTCACGGAGGGTCTGCACGACCGTGCGATCACCCGTGACCTCGACTGGGGCGTGCCCGTCCCGGCGGACACCTGGCCCGAACTCGCCGCCGAGGGCAAGGTGTTCTACGTCTGGTTCGACGCGCCGATCGAGTACATCGCGGCGACGAAGGAGTGGTCGGACGAGGACCCGGCGAATCGTGACTGGAAGTCGTGGTGGTACGAGTCCCAGGACGCCGTCCGCTACACGCAGTTCATGGCGAAGGACAACGTCCCCTTCCACACGGTGATGTTCCCGGCGACCGAACTCGGCGTCCGTGAGCCGTGGAAGATGGTCGACTACGTCAAGTCCTTCAACTGGCTGACGTATTACGGCGGGAAGTTCTCAACTTCCCAGAAGCGCGGGGTCTTCACGGACCAGGCGCTCGACATCCTGCCCGCGGACTACTGGCGGTACTTCCTCATCGCGAACGCCCCCGAGTCGGACGACTCCTCGTTCACCTGGGAGCACTTCACGGCGACGGTGAACAAGGATCTCGCCGACACGCTCGGCAACTTCGTCAACCGCGTCCTGTCCTTCTCGAAGAAGCGGTTCGGCGAGGAGGTCCCGGCGGGCGGCGCGCCCGGTGAGGCGGAGGCGAAGCTCGGTACGGAGATCGCGGGGCTCCTCGCGGAGTACGAGGCGCAGATGGACGCGCTCCAGTTCCGCAAGGCCGCGTCGGCCCTGCGCGCGCTGTGGTCGGCCGGGAACTCCTATCTGGAGGAGAAGGCGCCCTGGCTGGAGATCAAGACCAGCCCCGAGGGCGCGGCCCTGACCCTGCGGACGGCGATGAACCTCATCCACCTCTACTCGGTGGTCTCGGAGCCGTTCATCCCGGCGACGGCGAAGACGATGCGCGAGGCCTTCACGCTGGACGGCGACACGGCGACCTGGATCACCCCGGACGCCGCGAAGTCCCTGGACGCCGTCCCCGCCGGCGCCCCCTTCACCGTCCCGCCGGTTCTGTTCGCGAAGCTGACGGACGAGGACCTGGAGACGTACAAGGAGCGCTTCGGCGGCCAGCCGGAGTGACGCGGCCGGAGTAATACCCCGGAGCTGTACCGAAAGGGGGCTGGAGATCCGAACAGGATCTCCAGCCCCCTACGGGTATTACGGGTACTACCCCCCTCCAGGGGGACTCCCCTACGGGTATTACGGGTACTACTTCGGCTGCGGCTTCCTGATGTTCAGGTGCAGCTCCCGCAACCGCGTCTCGTCCAGCTCGGTCGGCGCCCCCATCATCAGGTCCTGGGCGTTGCCGTTGAGCGGGAAGGCGATGGTCTCGCGGATGTTGGGCTCGTCGGCGAGGAGCATGACGATCCGGTCGACGCCGGGGGCGATCCCACCGTGCGGCGGGGCGCCGAAGCGCAGCGCGCGCAGCATCCCGGCGAACTCGCGCTCGACGGTCTCGCTGTCGTAGCCCGCGATGTTGAACGCCTTGAGCATGATCTCGGGCTCGTGGTTACGGATCGCGCCGGAGGACAGCTCGACGCCGTTGCAGACGATGTCGTACTGCCAGGCCAGAATGTCCAGCGGGTCCTGGTTCTCCAACGCGTCCATGCCACCCTGCGGCATGGAGAACGGGTTGTGCGAGAAGTCGATCTTCCCGGTCTCCTCGTCCTTCTCGTACATCGGGAAGTCGACGATCCAGCAGAACCGGAAGACGTTCTCCTCGAAGTGCCCGGAGCGCTTGGCGGCCTCGACCCGGACCGCGCCCATGATCTTGGAGACCTCGTCGAACTCACCGGCGCCGAAGAAGATCGCGTGCCCGGCGGTGAGCGAGAGCCGCTTGGTCAGCTCGGCGACGTTCTCCTCGGTGAGGAACTTCGCGATCGGCCCGGACAGCGTGCCGTCCTCACCGACGCGGACCCAGGCGAGGCCCTTCGCACCGAGGGAGACGGCGAAGTCGCCGAGCTGGTCGAAGAACTTCCGGGGCTGTGCGGAGACGTCAGGCACCGGCAGCGCGCGGACGTGCTTCCCGGCGAACGCCTTGAACTCGGAGCCCTCGAACACGTCGGTGATGTCGACGAGTTCGAGCTGGGCGCGCAGGTCCGGCTTGTCGGAGCCGTACTTCAGCATCGACTCGCGGAACGGGATGCGCGGGAACGGCGAGGTGACCTCACGGCCGCCACCGAACTCGGTGAACAGCTCGGTCATGAGCTTCTCGACCGGCTGGAAGACGTCCTCCTGCTCGACGAAGCTCATCTCGACGTCGAGCTGGTAGAACTCGCCCGGCGAGCGGTCGGCGCGGGCGTCCTCGTCGCGGAAGCAGGGCGCGATCTGGAAGTACCGGTCGAACCCGGAGATCATCAGCAGCTGCTTGAACTGCTGCGGCGCCTGCGGGAGCGCGTAGAAGCGGCCCGGGTGCACACGGGAGGGGACGACGAAGTCGCGCGCGCCTTCCGGGGAGGTGGCCGTCAGGATCGGCGTGGCCATCTCGTTGAAGCCGAGGGCGACCATCTTGTGCCGGATCGCGGAGATTACGGCCGTCCGCAGCATGATGTTGCGGTGCATGCGCTCGCGGCGCAGGTCGAGGAAGCGGTATTCGAGGCGGCGCTCCTCGTTGACGCCGTCCTCGGTGTTGATGGTGAAGGGGAGCGGCTGGGCGGCGCCGAGCAGCTCGACCTCGGCGACCTCGACCTCGATCTC